>JBAZTQ010000006.1:0-48227 GCA_041661845.1 Kiritimatiellales bacterium
GAAACGGGCTCCGGCAGATCTCAGAGAATACAAGGCAGAAAAACAGGAGAAACAATGAAGATGAAAGCAAGTGCGATAACAGCAGCGGCGCTGCTGGCATTGGCCGCCCAGGCGGCGAATGCAGCGGAAGCGGTGGGTTACAATACCCTTACCGTGCCCGCAAACTCGGACGTGCTGGTCTCGGTTCCGTTCAACCAGAATGCTGAAGGAAACTTCACGGTCAGTTTAAAAACTGACGACGGCGTGATGGTGACGAACGGGCTGGCGGTCAACGCGTACACGAACGGCTACTATGTGCGTTTCACCAGCGGAGGCGGTGAAGGGCTCTGGAGCACGATCAGTACAAACGGAGAGGCCGGCTTTACGCTGGCAGACACCAACGTGCTGACCTATGTCAGTAACGGCGATGCGTTCCGGGTTTACAAACATCAGACAATCGGATCGGTTTTTCCGACCGGAATGTACGGTGTTTCGTATACCAACGGGGTGACAGTCTACGTGTATAACAATACGGTGACTGGTATTAACAAATCGTCGTCTGCATCAGTCGGTTACAATCCAGGACTGAAGAAATGGAATAATCCGAATCAGATTCTGAATCCTGATTCCATGATAATGGTGCGCAACGGATCAGTTGCGACGTTGAAATGGATCAACCACGGAGATGTTCCGGATTATAATGTGGCCATGTTGGTGCCAGCCGGGGTGGCTAAAGATACCTTGATCGGATCCGGGTTTCCGGTGGATACGACGCTTGAACAAATCTCAGGTTCCGCCGGTCGTACGGTCGGTATGTATAATAACACAGCGACTGGGTATAACAAATCGACGTCTTCAACGGTCGGTTACAATCCAGCACTGAAGAAATGGAACAATCCGGCGCAGGCTATTATGTCTTCAGAAGGTCTGGTGTTCCGCACCTCAGCCGCTGAAGCGGGCGGGAAAGTAACCATTCAGAAACCATACTAAAAATTAAAGGAGAATAAATATGAAGAAAATTATTATGATGTTTGCACTGGCAATGGCGGCGACGTCTTTTGCCACGGTCTCAGTCAATATGGACCTGATGACCTTGAATGATGCCAGCGATGTGGCCATTAAAGAAGGCATTAAGTTTCTTGTCTATGTGGACAAGGATAATGACGGCATTAACGGCCTCAACCTGAGTAACTACGCCGACCTCAATTCGTTGTGGGTGAATGCAGCGGCTGCAAACACGGGGTCGTTCCTGTGGGATGCGGACGATGCGATTATCTTCAACGGTGCCAGCGCCGGATGGGGATCTGAAGGATTCTTCAGCCTGGGATCAGCAAATGGCGGATTGAACGCCATGTTTAATCTCGGTAACGGCATTGATCAAAACGACGGGGTCTATGCAATGTGGTTTGCTGAACTGGCTGGTAATGCTGCCACCCCGGCAGGTATAACGGAAGTCGGATTCTATACCGACAGCAACTGGGCGCTCCCGGGCGATACTGGCACGTTGGAAGCCTCTGACTATGGTCTGAACCAGTCTGCGATCACCGTGCAGGCCATTCCCGAACCGGCGACAGCTCTGCTGGTAGCGATCGGCGGCGGTATGGCGTATGTCCTGCGCCGGAAACAGAACATCCTTGCTTAATTAAACCTCAAGAACAGGAGTCTTAATATCATGAATAAAAAAGCATTAATGGCCTTGATCAGCATGGCGGCGGCGGGAATCGCCTCTGCGGCAAACGTCGATATCACCAGTGATATCACCACGTCTACCACGTGGAACTCGACCAACATATATAACCTGACCAAGCAGATCTACGTCCGCTCCGGCGCGACACTGACGATTCCGGCCGGTACGCTTATCAAGAGTGGAACAGCTGTAACGAACGGAGGATCGCTTGCCGTCTCTCGCGGTGCCAAGATCTATGTCAATGGAACGAAAGAGAACCCGGTTGTCATGACTTCTTTTAATGACAACGGCACGGCACGTGTTGCGTGTAACGAATGGGGAAACCTGACTCTGATGGGTAAAGGTCTTATTTCCGCCTCATCGGATTCAGTGCGCACCCGTGTCGACAACACCAAGACTCCTGACGGGGATAATGTTGTTCAGATGGAAGGTATCATTGCCGACGGCACCAATACTGTCACTTACGGCGGCAACGATGACAATGACGACAGCGGTTCGATTCACTATCTGTCGCTGCGTTACGGCGGTAAAGTGATCGGTCTGAACAATGAGTTGAATGGTTTGTCGCTCGGTGGTATCGGCCGTGAAACCGACATCGACCACGTTGAGATTTTCAACAATGTTGACGACGGAATTGAAATCTGGGGCGGTGCAGTCAACCTGAAATATATCAGCATCTGGAACATCGGCGACGACAGCTTGGACATCGATCAGGGCTGGCGCGGCAAAGCCCAGTTCGGGCTGATCGTTCAGGGACTCTCTGCTCAGGCCAAACAAGGTTCCGGCTGGGGTGACAACTGTTTCGAAACCGACGGTGCGGAAGATTCCGATGCGTCTCCGGCCACCACCTGTAAAATTGCCAACTTTACGGTGATTGGTCAGCCGGATGTTTCCGGTGGCGGTGATGGCGCGACGGTTTGGCGCGACAATGCCCGTGTACAGTACCACAACTGTCTCTTCATGAACATTGGTGAAGAAATCGTTCGTTTGGACGGTAATGATACGGACGGTGCACAGGGATATAACTATGCACTCAATGGTGTAGCCGCTGCCGGCGGTTCGGCAGAAGAAATGGCTGCATTCCAAGGTCTGTGGTCTGCTCCATACACCAGTTACTATGCGGATAACTTTGTAACGAACGTTTATGCGACAGTTGCTGATATGTATCTGGCTCAAACTTCCGGCAACCAGTGTGAAATTCGCAACAGTGTAATGTTCGCTAATGCGACCGACAGTGGCGATAAGGCGACGGCCGTTGGTGTATATAATGTTGCTATGAATAACGTGGTTGCGTCGGTTCCTCCGATTGTCGCTCTTACTCGCGGCTCATTGGTTACTTATTCCGTCGAAGATAACGGAACGAAGACGGCGAAACTGTATCCTGTGACCTACATTGATCCGCGTGCTACCAATGACGCTGTGAATGCTGCGGCTGTTGAACAGGACGAGTTTTTAACGTCCGCTCCGTTCGCTGGCGGTTTCAGTGCTAACAACAACTGGATCGAAGGCTGGACGGCTGCCGCCCAGTATGGTCTGACCACTTCCGGTGTCAGCGCCGCTGATCCGGTTTCCACGATACAGATGACCGCTTCGACCTTCTTCCAGACGACCGCCGGTGTGGTCTATACGGTTGAAGAATCGAGCGACATGAAGAACTGGACTCCGGTTGCAACCGTGACCGGCGACGGTTCGATCAAGTCGGCAACCGACCTGGCTGCGTTTAATTCCGCGAAGTTCTATCGCGCAATCGTTCTGTAATCGGAACCGATGAAGTTCGATCTGATGGCAGCGGCTGTCCGCCCTGCCATCAGATTTTTAATAACCCAAATTGTGAGCAACCTATGAGAACTGTATTAAGTCCATCAAGTAACGTAGGACAGGCTTCCAGCCTGTCAGCAACGAGGAAAAGACAGGCTGGAAGCCTGTCCTACATTGCTACCGCTCTGACTGCAATTCTCTGTCTGACCGGTTGCGGCCAACGACCTGCTGTGAAACCGGTTCGCCTGCCTCACGACAAACCGCTGGCGGCGTATCAAAATCAGTTACTCGATCTGGCATTTGAAACCGCCACGATGATTCCGGTTAATCCGCACATCAAAGACCGGTCCCGTTCGCAGGAAGCTGTGGTAACGGCCAGTTTCGAACTTGTTCAGCCGCAGCGGGCGCTTGGCTATATTGAAAAAATCGGCGACTGGCGGCGCGGTGCCGGTTATGCCGACTATGCTTTTTATTGCGCTCAACATGGATTTACCAATGATGTGCAGCATTACCTGACTCTGGCGGAGCAGATTTCTGCAATTGCCGATCAGGACTGGCGGCGCGACCGCATCAAAATAAAAATTTCGAGAACACACACTCTGCTTGGACAGACCAGACAGGCCGATCAATTTTCAACCGGGGTGGAGTCTTCCGAGTCCGGGAAAGTTGCACAAGTCGAAGCGATGATCAGTGACGTCGACGATTTCGATTCACAAATAAAAAACATAGACGATCTGATTGCCTCCGGAAATTTCGATCTGGTGAAAAATGCGCTGTATGCCTGTGCGGAACTTTTCAATCGCTTTTATGATCACGCGGAACATCGCGCGCAGGCGGAAGAAAAGATCAAGGCTTCCTGGAATCTTCTGCCGCTTTTTGTCCGCATTGAACTTTTAATGGAGCTTTCCGGGGTTGCTTTGCAGCACACCGATTCGCCGAAAGCGCTGGAACTGGTTAAGGAAGCAAAGGCCATCCTGGACGGTGCGACATGGTCTGCTGAATATCAGATTCCGCTGGCAGCCCGGCTGGCCGGACTTCATTTCCGTTGCGGATCGACGAATGGCGCCCGTGCGGAACTTCAGGCCACTCTTGATCTGTTTAAGGAGAAACAGTCGGAAATCATCAACATCGATAAAGCGGAAACCCTGATTCCGGTGGCCGAAGCATTTCAGGTCATGGGCGACACCGCCAGTGCCTTGGCAGTCTATAAACAGGCGGTTGAAGCCGCAGTAGAAAATCCGAACAGCCGTCCCCGCGCAGAAGATATATCCGCCATCTGCCTTTCCATGGCGAAATATAAAGTGGAGCCCGACGCTGCGCTCTGGATGCGGATTCGTGAAATCAAAGGTGCTTTGAGCGATCCATGGTAACGCGCGCGCGTAAATTCGAAATACGAGCTCCGAAACAATAAGAATTTTGCCACGAAAAACACGAAAATCCAGGACAGCCGAATGAGCAGAGTTGATAGGAAAATTATTTTTTTGCGATTTTTGTACCTTTTTGTGGCGATAATTTTTTCGTCTGCGCCGGTTTTTGCACAGCAGGCAGGAACAATCCGCGGAACGGTTTGCGACCGGGAAGACGATACGCCGCTGGCCGCCGCGCAGGTTTTGATTGCCGAGACCGGCGCGAAGGCGACGGCTTCAGATGACGGAAGTTTTGTTTTCGGGCAGGTGCCTTCCGGCAAATATACGCTGGTGTTTTCAAAAGACGGCTATACCCGGCAGGTGGCGGCCGATGTCTTGGTCGAACCCGGGCGGATGACCGACGCCAACGCGACGATGATCGGCGAATACACCGAGATGGACGAGTTTGTCGTCCAAAAGCTGGAGACCGGCGGTGGCACCGAAGAAGGCTTGCTGAATCTGCGCACGGAAAGTCCGGCACTGATGGATTCCGTCAGTTCTGATCTGATGAGCCGGGCCGGCGCGAGCGATGCAGCCAGTGCGTTACGACTGGTGGCCGGGGCGACGGTGCAGGACGGAAAGTATGCGGTGGTGCGCGGTCTGCCGGACCGGTATGTGGTATCCCAGATGAATGGAGTGCGGTTGCCCACGGCCGACCCGGATGTGCGCGCGGTGCAGCTCGATCAATTTCCGAGTGCTGTAATTGAAAGCATTCAGATTTCAAAAACCTTTACCCCGGACCAGCAGGGGGATGCTTCCGGTGGGGCGGTTAACGTGGTTCTTAAAGGAATTCCGGATGAGCCGGTACTCAAGTTCAAGGTTGGTACTAAGTATAAAACCAATGTAAACGGGAAAGATTTTCTTACTTATAACGATGCAGGTCTCGGTCAATGGGGACTGGAAAGTGAGCGGCATGCAGAACAGGTGCCGGGGACGAATTGGAATGGCGCTCGTGGGGTAAAGAAAGGCGATGCCCCGGACATGTATGACTGGAGCCTTACGACAGGGGGCAGTAAAGGCTTGTTTGAAGATGTGCGGGTCGGCGGGCTTGCCAACGTTTATTACAAGCGGGATGCATCTTCCTATGATGACGGGATGGATGATAAATACTGGTTGGAACCGACTCTTGGAAAGCTTGTCCCAAAGGGGCTTGTGACCGATGGCGCGGGCGGCTGGGATCTTGAAAACGACAATGCAGACAGCACGTCTCTGTTCGATGTCCATAAGAGTATAGAGGATGTTCAATGGGGCTGGCTCGGCGCCCTTGGAATCGAGAATGAGCGAAACAAATTGAAGATACTTCATATGCGCACGCATATTGCAGAAGATAAAGCGACACTGGCAGAAGATACACGGGGGCATGACGAGTATGCTGAGGGATTGTCGTATCGTCGGGCCCATACACTGGAATACATAGAGCGGGATACGGAAACTCTGCAAGTCAGCGGGGAGCATACGATCCCGTTTCCCGATGTCGGAATTCCGGGTGTCCTAAGAATGCTTGAGCCGGAAATCGATTGGACGGGGGCGAAGAGTTCGTCGTTTCTGGATAGTCCGGATAAAAGAACATTCGGTTCTGCCTGGAAGCCTGCATCTGAAACAGTTGATTGGAGCTGGGATCCGAGTATTCCTCCATGGGGTGGGTATGGTTGGATAACAAACTCAACACCCTCTCAATACAGTGCAGATATCCCTGCTGATGGCGTTGGCAATCTGCAACGTATTTGGAGAGAAATTAAAGAGGATAGTGATCAGTATTTTATAAACGGCAAACTTCCTTTTGAGCAATGGAGTGAGGATAAGGGCTATCTCAAATTCGGGCTGTTTAACGACGAGGTCGAACGGTCATTTAAACAGCGCAGTTATTCCAACATTCCTGAGGGAGGGGATGCTGCAACGCCGCCAAAATGGGTCGGGGCTGATTGGAATGATTTTTGGACAGACAATTATACTTACGAACTGAATCCAGGGTCGCTTGAAAGCTGGTATCAAATGTACGCATCTCCTATTGATGCGAACTACGAGGCGTCGCAAGAAATTTCGGCTTGGTATTGGATGGCTGACATGCCGTTGTGCTCTTTTTTCAAGACGGTTGGCGGTGTCCGCTATGAAAAAACAAAGATGGGAATGGAATTTGATGCTGATGATAAAGTGTATTGGATTGACAGCGATCGGATCGCACACAGCCTGGCCCTTGACCCGCCCGAAGATGCCGGAATTGATCAAAAAGACATACTTCCATCACTTGGTTTTGAGTTTGCTCCGCTTGACCAGCTCGTTTTCCGCGCCAGTTACAGTCAGACGGTCGCTCGGCCGACATTTAAGGAAATGTCCCCGGTTCAGCAACAGGAATATGCGGGGGGAGATATTTTTATCGGGAACCCTGAATTAACGATGAGTTCATTAAAAAATTACGATTTGAGAGCGGATTGGACTCCTTATCAAGGCGGACTGGTTTCTGCATCCTGGTTTAAGAAGGATATTAGAGATCCGATTGAATACAGGCAGGACTATTCAGATTTTGCCAAGATTTTTACAACAGCGGTGAACTATCCGGAGGGAACGATGTCTGGTTATGAATTTGAAATTCGCCAGCATCTTGGTCAATTCCTTGATTCGCTGGAAGGATTATCGATTGGCGGAAATCTGACATTAATCAATTCTGAAGTGACGATGTCTGAGGAAGATTCGCAACGGTTGTTTGATAATTATGGTTTTGTTCAGACAACGCGCGACATGCTCAATGCTCCTGAATACTTATACAATCTATATACAACCTACGATATTAAGAAAACCGGCACTAAGCTGGGTCTGTTTTACACCGTTAAGGGAGACGCATTGGTTGCAGGGCATCAAAGTCGAGGGGAATATGTTCCGGATGTTTATGCAAAAGAGTACGGAACGCTCAATTTCAGCCTCTCGCAGAAAATCGGTGAACGGTGGACGCTTGATTTTAATGCCAAAAACCTTTTGAGCCCGGAAATTCAAGAAGTGTATCGGTCTGAACATATCGAAGGGGGCGATGTCCTGAAACGGTCCTATACCAAGGGGATAGAATTTTCAGTCAGCCTTGGCTACGAGTTTTAACAGAGGGCTCACACGGAATTAACAGCGGTGTGATTTATTAGCGCGTCTGATGACACTTACATGAAAAGCAGGTGAGGGAATTATGAAGGCAACGTGGTTATTGGTTATCGGTTATTGGTTATTGGGAACTTTCATTTCCGTCGAGGCGGTGTCAGCTGAAAGTGCGGCGGCCAATTCAGGCAGCCTGCCGCCCCAGTCATCGCTGGAAGAGACCCGGCTGCAAATGGACAAGTGGATTGAAACCCAGCAGATCATTTCAAAGGAAAGCAAGGACTGGCAGCAGGGCAAGGGGATCCTGAGCGGACGTCTTGAACTGGTCAAAAAGGAGCTTGCGACGCTCGATGAAAAAAACAAACAGGCGGAGGCCATTGTTTTCGAAACCGGCAAAAAACGCAGCGAACTTCTCGACGAAAACGATCAGTTGAAAGCTGCTGATGTACAGCTGACGGCGGCAATCGCCGGCGTGGAAGCGGACATCCGGCGGATTTGCAAACAGCTGCCGGAGCCGATTCAGACAAAGCTTCAGCCGCTGTACCAGCGCATACCGGCCGATCCGGCCAAGACCGGCGTCTCCACCGCCGAGCGGTTTCAGAATGTTCTGGGCATCCTCAATGAACTCAACAAAGCCAACAACGAAATTTCGATCAGTTACGAAGTTCACAATCTCGCCGACGGCAAACCGTCTGAGGTCAAAGTGATCTATGTAGGTCTGGCTCAAGCCTATTACGTCAGCGCCCGCGGTGAAGCCGGTATCGGCCGCCCCGCCGCCGACGGCTGGAAATGGGAACCGACCGGAACCGGCGCCCGCGAAATTCTCGTTGCACAGGAAATTCTTCAAGGCAAACAAACTCCGGCCTTTGTGCCGCTTCCGGTGAAAATCCAATGAAAACAAAAATGAACACAACCCGTATTCTGCTTGGTGTCTTCTGTCTGGCTTTCAGCAGTTTCGCCGATCAGCCGTCAGCCGATGAATCGATGAACCTGCTGTCCGCTTCCTCCGGTCGGGAATTGAACCGGAGCATTCAGGAACTGACCCGGCTGCGCGAGCAGATCGCGACCGAAAAACTTCCGCTGGCGCAGGAGCTTACGGCCGCCGAGGAGAAACTGGTTCAGCTCCGGCGCAGTTACGAACAGGTTGCGCGCCGGGTGGACTCCGGCAATCTGGAGCTCACCACCATAAAGGCCGAGATGAAAGCCCGGCAGGACGAACTGACCTACACCGGCAATCTGCTCGACGAGTACGCCCGTTCGTTTGAGTCAAAGATCAACATAAGCGAACTCCAGTATTGCGGCGAAAGTCTGGATGCCGCCAAAAAGGCGGCGGAAAACACGACGTTGCCGATGGCGGAAAAATTCACCTGCCAGACGGCTTTTCTGAAAGTTTCGGTAGACCGGATTTTCAATGCCATCGGCGGAATGCGCTTCCCCGGCACCGGTGTGGATATGCAGGGAACTGTGGAAGAAGGACAGTTTGCGGTCATCGGTCCGGCGGCTTTGTTCCGCGCCAATGACGGTAAAACGGCGGGGATCGTCGTTCCGCAGTCGGGCTCGGCCAGGCCGCTGATCCGGCCTCTGGACGGCGCCATGCAATCAGGGCTCGCCTCGCTGGTGGAGAACGGTGAAGGGACGGTGCCGCTTGATCCGTCGCGCGGCGGTGCGCTCAAGGCGCTGGTTCAGCAGAAGGTCAGCCTGGTCAGTATTTTCAAAAAGGGCGGGCCGATCATGTGGCCGTTGCTGCTCGCGGCCGGCCTGGCCGTGTTTACGGTCGTCGAACGTATTCTGTTCCTGATCGGACAGCAGGTGAAACGCGATCCGAAAGCCATGGATAAATTTTTCGCGGCGGTCGAGCGCGGCGACACCGAAGAGGCGGTTGAAATCGGGAACGCGTCTGAATTCTATGTGGTACGCACGTTGGGTTATGCCCTGCGGCACAAGGAAAAATCGCTGGCCAATGCCCTGCTGTATGCGCAGGAGCAGGAAACCAAACGCTTCCGGCGCGGCATCCCGGTTCTGGATACGATTATCACGCTGGCTCCGCTGCTCGGGCTGCTCGGAACCGTCACCGGCATGATGGGCTCGTTCTCGCTGATCGGCGGCGAACTCAGCTCGCCGGGCGCGATCACCGGCGGGATCGCCGAGGCGCTTATCGCCACGGCGTTCGGTCTGGGCATCGCCATCACTTCGCTGATTCCGTTCAACTATCTCAATACCAAGATGGAAGAAGCCCGCCTTGAAATCGAATGCGCCGCGACGCAGCTGGAGCTGCTGGTGCATCCGGCCGCCGAGACCGCGGCCCATGCGTCGAAAGGGTAAGACGCCCAACCTGTAAATACGGAGAAGGAATCATGCACGGCTCATCTGGCGGCAGAGGTAAAAAACAGGCGCGGATCGAAATCATTCCGCTCATCGACATCATTTTCTTTCTGTTGGCGACCTTCATCATGGTGTCGCTTTCGATGACGAAGAACCAGGGCGTTCAGGTCGCTTTGCCGACGGCCGGAAGCGCCGCCGCGCTCGCCGATCAGCAGGAGATGGAAAAGGCCGTCACCCTCAGCGTTACGGATAAAGGTGATGTGTTTTACAACAAAGAAAAAATCTCCATGGCGCAGCTGCCGATGAAGCTTCAGACGTTCAAGACGACCTCCAAAGATCCGAAGGTGGTCATTAACGGCGACGCCGGTGCGGATTTCAAAAACGTGGTCGCCGTGCTGGATGAGGTTCGCAAAATCGGCATCGCCAAGGTCGGTATTAACACGGACAAGAAATGACCATTGAATACGGCAAAAAAATAAAGAACGGGTTGTTCATCGGCATCGCCTGTGCCGTTGCGCTGCATGCCGCAGTGATCCTGTTCGGCGGAGCCCTGTTCAAGAGTTCGAAAAAAAACCATAGCGCGCCGCAGCAGGTGGAGCTGCTCAGTCAGGATGTGCCGGTGGAGAAAAAACCGGAAGAACCGCCCGAAAAAACCGAGGAGATCGCAGAAGAAAAAGCCCCGGATGCTTCGGAAATTATCCGCAGCATGGAAGTCTCCGCCACCGCGAACGCCCCGGAGCTGGAAGCCGCCAGCCTGAATGATATCGAGTCGGCGCTCAGCGGACAGGCGCCCGGCGGCGATTTCGCGGCGTCACTGAGCTTTTCGTCCGGCGGACGTATCGGAGGCAGGGGCAGCGCCGGCGGGATGGATCAGAATCTGGACAAGGCCTTCAGTCTGTCCGAAATAGACCAGAAACCCCGCACGATTTTTCAGGCGGCCCCGGTGTATCCGGCCGGGATGCGTTCGGTCGAAGGGCTCGTCAGTGTTCTTTTTGTGGTGGATCAGACCGGCAAGGTCTCCGGCCCGCGCATCGAAAAATCGTCGCATCCGGAATTTGAGAAACCGGCGGTTGATGCCGTTAAACAATGGAAATTCGAACCGGCCATTAAAGCCGGGCAGCGGGTGTCCTGCCGGATGCGGATACCCATCCGGTTTCAGCCGAAGTGAAAAACATGAATACACGATTTCAAAATCCTGTTCAGAATTTTTCCGGCGCCGCACGGACGGCGTTCCTGAACCTGCTGGTGTGCGGTCTGCTCGTTTTTGCGTGCGGCGGAATCTGCCGGGCGGATATTCAAAGCAACGCGGTCGCCGATACCAGAACCCAGTCGGAAATAGAAACCGGTTTTCTGTCGCAGCTGCCGGCGGTTCCGGAGCGGTCAGGCATCACGGCCGTCAAGTCGTTTTTTGAGAAGATCAGTCTGGTTTACATTTTCAAGAAAGGCGGCCCGATCATGTGGCCGCTCTTGCTGGCTTCTGTTTTAGCACTGGGCACGGTGATGGACCGGATCTTTTTTCTGGTTTATGAAAAGCAGAACCGCGACCGGAAAGCGCTGGCGCTGTTTTTTGAAGCGGTTGGGCAGGACGATCTGGAGCGGGCGGCGCTGATCGGTGAGACCTCGAAGTTCTATGTCGTGCGCACACTGGGCTACGCCCTGCAGAACAGGGAGAAATCAATTGCCAATGCGCTGCTGTATGCCCGCGAGCAGGAAATGAAACGTTTCCGGCGCGGCATTCCGGCGCTCGATACGATCATCACGCTGGCGCCGCTGCTCGGGCTGCTCGGAACCGTCACCGGCATGATGGGGTCGTTCTCGCTGATCGGCGGCGAACTCAGCACGCCCGGCGCGATCACCGGCGGGATTGCCGAAGCACTCATCGCCACGGCGTTCGGTCTGGGCATCGCCATCACCTCGCTGATTCCTTTCAATTTTCTGAACACCAGAATGGAGGCGGCGGACACGGAGCTTGAATCCGCCGCCACGCAGCTGGAGCTGCTGATGCATCCGCAGACGGGAACTGTCGCAGATGACGCGACGGTACCGTTCGACAGCTCCGCCGGGGATAAGAGTGAATACCGTTTTGCAGAATCGCTTGGCCGCCGGATTGCCGGCGGCATCCGTTTTTTGAAAGGGAAAGAAACATGATCAGAATAACATTTCAGGGTGCGGATTTACGGATCCGCAGTTGCATCACGTTGCTGCTGCTGGCGGCAATAATGCAGGGCTGCGCATCATCCAAAGGGGCGGCCGGTAAAGTTGCGGCGGCTCCGGCGCTTCCGGGAGAGTTCGGAGGCAGTATATGGAACGATCCGGTGTTCAAAAAACAGTTTGTCGCCGGCTACGGAATTAACTCTGAAGTGGAACCCCGCGTTACGGCGGAGGAGATTTTGATCCTCGAAAAAATCCGTCCGGTGATGGCCGAGGACTTGAAAAAGGCGGAAGGAATGCTCCGGCGGCAGATCAAGCCGGAAAGTTCCGCGATTCTCGATTTCACTCTGGGCAGCATTTATTTCCAGCAGGACAACATGATCGACGCGCTGGATAATTATCTCAAAGCTGTAACGAAGTTTCCGAATTTCCGGCGCGCCTGGCGGAACACCGGACTCATCTATGTCCGCAGCGGAAAATATGACGAGGCCATTAACGCCTTTACGCGGATGATTGAACTCGGCGGCGGCGATGCCTATTCGTTCGGTCTGCTCGGATTCGCCTACGCCTCCAAGCACGACTATCAGGCCGCCGAAGCGGCGTACCGGAACGCCCTGCTGCTTCAGCCCGACAACACGGAATGGCGTCTCGGCATCACCCGCTGCGTTTTCAAACAGCAGAAATTCGAGGACGCGGTCACGCTGCTGGAAGTGCTCATTGCGCGCTATCCGGATAAAACCGACTTCTGGTCCCTGCAGGCGCAGGCCTATCTCGGCATGAAGCAGCCGCTCAAGGCCGCCGAGGATCTTGAGGCGGTCGACCGGCTCGGCAAGTCGACGCCGGACAGCCTCCACACGCTCGGCGACATTTATCTCAGCGAAAATCTGATGGATCTTTCAGCAGGCGCTTATCTGCGGGCCGTCAATACGGAGACCAACCAGCCGCTTGCCCGGCCGCTCCGTTCCGCCGAGATGCTGGCCGGCCGCGGCGCATTGACGCAGGCCCGGCAGGTCGCTTCGCACATCCGGGAAGTCTGGAACAACCGGATGCCGGAGGCGGACCGCCGGAAGCTGCTGAAACTCGAAGTGCGGCTCAGCATGGCGGAAGGGGAAAACGGCGCGGAAACCGCCGGTGTACTGGAGGAAATCGTGAAGATCGATCCGCTCGACGGTGAAGCGCTGCTGCTGCTCGGTCAGCTCTACACCAAACAGAATCAGCCGGACCGCGCCATTTTCTATTATGAACGCGCCGAAAGTCTCGATGCGTTCGAGAGCAGCGCGAAGATCCGGCACGCGCAGGTGCTGGCCGGGATGGGCCGGTATGCCGAGGCCGTCCCGCTGCTGCGGCGCGCGCTGGAGATCAAACCGAACAACGATGTAGACGCCTATCTGAAACAGGT
Organism: Kiritimatiellales bacterium; assembly: GCA_041661845.1. Classification (GTDB taxonomy): domain Bacteria; phylum Verrucomicrobiota; class Kiritimatiellia; order Kiritimatiellales; family Tichowtungiaceae; genus Tichowtungia. The sequence continues at coordinate 13,781 of JBAZTQ010000006.1, forward strand.
TGAGCGGATTGCCAAAACAAAATAGTCCGCCGGGAACTTCCGGGCGGACGGAAAAGAATCATGAAACGTGCGCTGTTTTTATTTCTGCTGACGGGTGCCCCGGCGTTCGCCGGACACGACTGGAGCCGTTACGAAATCATCATGGAGCGCTCGCCGTTCGGCAAAGAACCGCCGCCGGAGGAAAACGCCGCCGCGGCGCGGCCTGCCGGAGAGTTCGCCAAACAGTACCGTCTCTGCATGCTTTACGAAGGTACGGCGGGACAGCTCAAGGCCGGCATCGTCAGCAAAGTGAACAACAAAAACTTTTTCCTGCAGGTCGGCGAAAGCGAGGAAGGGTTGAGTCTGGTCGAGGTTCGTCTCGAAGAGGGCGTTGCGGTGCTTCAGCAGGGCGGCGAAACCGCACAGCTTTTGCTGGAAGGCCTCGGCGGCGATCCGGCGGCGGTTCAGTCGCAAAGGGCGGTTGCGCTGCTGATGCCCGAGCCGTCGGCGGCGCAGCAGATCCGCCGGACCGGCGCGGAGTCGGCACCCGGACATATTCTGGCGGGGCTCACGGATTCAGCTCCCAAACAGCCGCAGATCACCGTTCACAAGACCATACCCGATCCGGTCGAAGATTCCGGAAACGGAACATCCGGAGCTGCTGAAGCGCCTCCGGCAGCTTCAGCCGTGGTGGCGCAGGCCCCTGCACCGGCGAACTATCTGGTGCAGAGCGTGCCGAAACGGTTCAATCCGTTTTAATGAAACTATCATCTTCCGCCGCTTCCAATGTTTGGATAGGCTCCGCTTATGAAAAAAGTAAGGCGGGCTGGTCTGGAAAAAATATTCCTATCCGTTTTTTTTGCCGCAGTGATGTGCTCGGCGGCACCGGGCAATCCGGCCGTAACCAACAATCCGGTCCGGGGACTGCGTATCTTCACCTGCGGGCACAGTTTCCATGGCTTTGTCCCCGCCATTCTGGCGGACATTGCAGTGTCAGCGGGAATCAAAGACCATAAACAGGTCGGCAGCTCCGGTATTGGCGGTTCGTGGGTGATTCAGCACTGGGACGTGCCGGACGAAAAGAATGACGCCAAGCGTCTTTTGCGGGCGGGCGGTGTTGATGTTTTAACCCTTTCGCCGATCTGGCTGCCCGACGCCGGTATCGAGAAGTTCGGTGAACTGGCATATCAGCACAATCCGAACGTGCGCATACTGATCAACGAATTCTGGCTGCCGAATGATGTTTATGATCCTACGCCGCAGGGCCGCGAATTTTTGAAAACCAAAGAAATCGTCAACCATAATGCCGCCACAGTTCCCGCGCTTGAAAAACAGCAGGAGATATATTGCCGGGAGATGCAGCAGCATCTTGACGGACTGAACACCAGACTGGGTAAAAATATTTATTCTCTGGTTCCGGTCGGGCATGCGGTGATCGCGCTGCGCGAAAAAATCATGGCCGGACAGGCTCCCGGCCTGAAGACGCAGGAAGAGCTCTTCCGTGACAACTGGGGCCATCCGCAAATGCCGATACAGGTTCTTTCCGCCTACTGCTTTTATGCCTGCATTTATCAGCGCAGTCCGGTCGGACTCCCACCGGTCGAGAAATGGGGACTGGATGCAAAATTAGTCAGGCTTTTACAGGAACTGGCGCGGGATGCCGTGACGAACCATCCGTCCGCCGGGCTGACGGCGAACAATTAAATCCGGCCGGCTCCTTTTTTCTTTTCCCGGCACCGTCCTTTGACTAGTTTCCGTGCATGTCTGCAAAAACCAAAGCCGATTGGACGCCGGAGCTGGATAAAGAAAACGACAAAGCCGTCTGGGTGCACGTCATCCCGTATCTCGCGTGGCTGCTCATGATGTCACTGCTGGGCGATCCGTCCGGTACGCGCTACGCCATTCAGACCGTCGGCGGAATCATTCTCCTGCTGATCTGCCGTCCGTGGCGCTGGTACACGCCGCCGAAACTGAAAAACGTTCCGCTCGCGCTGGCTGTCGGTCTGCTGGTATTTGTTTTCTGGGTCGGGCTGGAGTCGGAGTTTTTCAAAAGCTTTTTTCCGCGCATCAGTGAATTCTATGAACGCTATCTGGTCGGGATGCCGAAGTTCGGCAAACTGCGCGAGCCGCTCGAAATGGGTGCCAACGGACTTTACCACTACGACCCGCGCACCACCGGCCGGCCGCTGTTCTGGGTACACATGCTCGGCACCACGCTGGTGATCGGCATGATCGAAGAATTTTTCTTCCGCGGCTTTGTTTACCGCTGGATGCAGGGCAGTCCGTTCTTCCGGAAAGACATCGGCGTGATGGATACCAGAATGTGCATTCTGGTCGCCGTGCTCTTTGCGCTCGAACACAACGAATGGCTGATGGGCTTTCTCTGCGGACTGTTCTTCACCTGGCTGATGGTCAAAACCCGCGACATCTGGGCCGCTGTCTTAGCGCACGCTTTCACCAACGGACTGCTCGGCTGGTACGCCGTCCATACCGGTGCCTACTGGTTCTGGTGACCGGCGCAGTTTTCCGGTTTGCGCCCGCTCAACTGTCAAGTGCCCTAACCTGTTCTTGGCGGTCAGAACATTTCATTGAGCTTTTCGAGCGTGAGGCTTTCGAGCGAGGCGGCGACGGCACCGGCCTGAGTGAGCATTTCCGGCGGATAGCTGTTGGTGACGGCCAGCACGTTCAGTCCGGCACCTTTGGCGGAGGTTATACCGGCGGGCGTATCTTCGATCGCCAGCCCGCCGGTCACGCCGAGTTTCTTCATCGCCAGTTTGTACGGCGCGGGATCGGGTTTGCTGATGTGCGTATCGTCGGCGGTGACGATGGTGTCGAACGCTTTTCCAATCCCGAGTTTTCCAAGGATTGGAAGGATGTCGGCGCGGAGCGCTCCGGAGCAGATGGCGATCGGAATTTTACCGGACAGATGTCTGATCAGCGCCACCGCGCCGGGCAGGGCGGCGGCTCCATCGGACTCCAGCAGTTCCTGAAATACTGCGGCTTTTCCGTCTATCAGCCGGCGCAACGCTTTGTCGCCAAGATCAGGGATGGCGTGGCGGAAAGCGCCGCGGTCGTCGAAGCCGATGAAGGTGCTGACATATTCAGGCCACGGAACGGCTTTGCCGAGCGGCTGCATAACCTGGTTAAACGCCGCCCAGTGGAGCCGTTCGGAGTCCACGATGATGCCGTCGAAATCAAAAATTACTGAAGAAATCATAGGAGGAATATAACCGGTCAAACGGCCAAGGTCAAAAGCCTAAGGTCTAAGGACTTCTTCTTGTTGCGGCGGCGCGGGCTCCGGCTTCTGGTTCTTGAGGTAGAAGTAACGCGCAACCAGCCCGACCCAGCAGATGATGAGGATGAGGAGCATCCAGGTTTTTTCCTCGCCGGTCAGCGTAAACCGTCCGCGCAGCCAGATGATCAGTTCGTCGAGAATAAGCGGTCTCTTTTTCATCAGGCCGAAAAGCCTACCGGTTAAGCGGAGTAAAAGGAAATACTTAACTGCCCGCCGCCGAATCAGGCCGCCCGCTTCCGAAAAGATGCCAAAGAAATAAAATGTAAGTCGTAGTATTATTTTCTTTATTTATGTAGTGGCAAACCCTACAAAGCACTTGGTCGAGTCGGACGGAGTCAGGATATGCGGAAACGTTTTGCGCTCGCTGAAGTTATGATTACCGTTGCGGTTGCCGGGGCGACGGTGTCCCTCAGTATTCCGGTAATCCATCGGACTCACGGCAGCGCAAGCGTTAAATCCCCGGCCCGGAATATTGCTGATGATAACAAAGCCAACCCGGCCCTCATGTTTTCTGAACAACCTGCACAAGGAGCCCTCGGTAATGAAAAAGCGGAACTGGATGCCCCGGTTAACGGCCAGAAACAGCAGCGGCGCGGTTTCCCTTAGAGCCGGCGTCCGGAATATACGCGCCGGCACCTCAAAACAGAAAAGGCTGCTATGAATAAGCAAAATTCAGATCGGTACCGGTCGTTCGATGGTCTCCGGTTCTCTCAACCGGGCGGAAATTCGACGAAATGCCGGGCGATGAAAAAAGGGTTCACCGCCGTTGAAATTATGATCGTCGCCGCCATTATCGGAATGCTGGCGGCTATAGGCATTCCGATGATCATAGGGGCATACAGCGAGGCCGTGAATAAAACCTGCGCCCGGAATATCGCGGAAATTGAGAAGGCCAAACTGGTTCTTACGCTTCCGAACGGTGCTGTAAACGGAGCGATGGGACTGGACGATGCGTCCGCGGATCTTTCATCCGGAACCGCCCGGACCAATCTGCTGCTGACGATGAACATCACCGACATATCGGCTCTTCGCGTGGGCGGACGGGATATCATCATCGGCTCTTTGCGCGAAAGAGCTCATTACGAATAAGCGGCGCGCTATTCCGGTTTTTCTGCCGTGATGGCGGCAAAGACCGCTACGGCCATCAGCCGCGCCCCTTCGGCGTTCGGATGCACCGTGTCCGGAAAAAGTTCCGCCTTGCCGCTCAGCGGGCGGTACAGATCAATGATTCTGGCTCCGGTCCGGCTTGCGATCTCGTCGATCATCGGGATGATTTCGTTCACGACAATCGGGTCGGTGAAATCATACGGGCCGGGATAGGTCGGCGCCGGATAACAGATCCAGACTGTTTTGCATCCGTTCGACTGGAAGCTCCGGATTAGCTCTGTGTAGTCCTTCACAAACTCATATCTATAAATCCAGTTGTAGACGGCGGCATCGTTGGCACCGAGATTGATCACTGCCGTGTCCGGCTTGAAATCCAGCGCCGCCTTGAAGGCGCGTGTCTGCCAGTACGGAATATCGCCGTGCTTCAACAGCGTCGTGCCGTTCACACCGAAATTTCGCACGGAGTAATTGGTTCCGAGCAACGCGCCGAGCTGTGCCGGATAACACATCACCTCGCGGTTAAAAATGCGTGCGCCGTAAGTAATGCTGTCGCCGACACACGCCACGCGGATTGCCTGCGCCGAACCCGCCGGTTCGCCGGCATGAAGAATCCGGACGGCAAACAGTAACATCGTCGCGGCGAGCAGAATGAACAAAAGCGGTTTCATGATCGGCACTTCATAGTTTGAATGCCAACCCGCTGTCAACACCGGCCGCCGACGAACATTTGATTGGCGGTAATTCCAGAATCTGATAAAGAATTTTCATGGCAGAGAAATTCGATCCACAGCGGCATCACCGGAGGTCGATCCGTTTGAAAGGGCATGATTATGCCGGCGGCGGTTTATATTTCGTCACGTTGTGCGCGCATCGGGATGCAGGAAATATTTTTGCAGCGGAAATAATCCGGGAGATGGTTGCGCGGGAATGGGAATCCGCCGTTGCCGTAGGGGCGGGCTTAATGTCCGCCCATGATGCGGGCACCCACGAGGGGTGCCCGTACGTCATCATGCCCGATCATTTTCATGCGTTGATCCGCATTCCGGTCGGGGCTGGCCTCGTGCCTGCCCGTTCTCTCGGCGATGTGGTTGGCGCATTTAAATCGCGGGTGGTGCATGAAATAATTCAAATGGTGCACGCGGGATTGTGTCCGCCGTTTCCCGGAAAAATCTGGCACCGCAATTATTATGAAAGGATCGTCCGCACACCCGAAGCTGCCGAAAACATCCGGCGGTATATCCGCATGAATCCATGGCGCTGTGTGACCGATTTCAACAACAGACTGCGCGGTATGGGCAATCCGGCGCTCTGGAACGCGGAGAAGACCGGCGTTCTTTGTTCGAGAAACGGTTTTCCAAACCTTGGAAAAATCCCGGAGGCAGAAGTCTATCTGGGCGGCTTCCATTCTCCGCCGGAACAGGAAATTTTAGAAGAGCTGCTGAAGCGCCGCGCCAAAATCATCTATTGCCCGGCATGGGGACTGGATGGCGTGATGCGTCCGGAGTTGTTGGCCGCATTGGAAGATAACCGGATGCTACTTCTTGAAATGAAAAACCGTGACGGCAATCTTGCCGCCGCCGAGCAGCGCAACCGCTTCGTCATTCAAAACGCGGATAAACTCTGGATTCCGCATGTCACGAAGGGCGGCATGCTCGACCGGCTATTGAAGGAAATAAACGTGTCCGGCAAATTGATCTCTTAGGTGAACCGCGACCGCCGGGCGCGTTTTCTGAAATTCATTGGCCCTTTAATGCGCCTCAAGCCAGTTGTTACCGGTGCCGTAGTCGACGATGACGGGGACCGACATCTTTGCCCCCTTTGCAAATACATAGACCCCTAAGAAAGACACACTTATGGCTTGATGGATCATGTTTACCACTATTTACTACCGAAAGAATCAAGAGCGAACCAAATAGAGTAGCCAAAGATTCCTAGTTTCGTGGTTTCGGCCACGACAAAGGAGAAGGCTATGCAAATATTAATTGTTGTTGCTGTGATTTTAGCGATGCTGGTTTTGCTTTTTAAAGTGTAAGAACCGGGGTTACTTCAAAAACTCCCCATCTGAATTCGTGTCCATTTGCGTTCATTCGCGGTTGAAAATCTCAGTGAGCCTCCAGCCAGTTTCTTCCAACCCCGCAGTCGACGACGACGGGAACGGATAACGGCAAGGCGTTGCTCATGAGCTCGCGGATTTCTTCGATGAGGTCGTGTTCGTCTTTGTGCAGTTCAAAGACCAGTTCGTCATGCACTTGGAGCAGGAGCCGGGCTTTGGCGTTCTTCTGTTTCAGCATGTCGTGGATGCGGATCATGGCGATTTTAATCATGTCGGCGGCGGAACCCTGGATCGGCGCGTTGATGGCGTAGCGCTCGGCGGCGGCGCGGACGGTGCCGTTGGCGGTGTTGATGTCGCGGATATGGCGCCGCCGTCCGGCGATGGTTTCGACGTAGCCCTTGTTGCGCGCGGTTTCGATGATGCCGTCCATGCAGGCTTTGACGGCCGGATACTGTTTGAAATAGCTCTCGATAATTTCCGCCGCCTCTTTGCGCGGAATGCGCAAACGCTGGGCGAGGCCGAAGGCGGAGATGCCGTAGATGATGCCGAAGTTGACCATCTTGGCTTTGCGGCGCATGTCGGATGTGACGTCGGCGAGCGCGACGCCGAAGACGCGCGCGGCAGTAGCGGTGTGAATATCTTCGCCGCTTTCGAACGCGACTTTCATGTGCTGGTCGCCGCTGAGGTGCGCCATGATGCGCAGCTCGATCTGCGAATAGTCGGCGGCGAGCAGGGTGAACTCTTTGGAACCGGCGACGAAGGCGCGGCGGATTTCCTGTCCCTGTTCGGTACGGACGGGAATGTTCTGAATATTCGGGTTGCTCGAAGCGAGCCGTCCGGTGGTGGTGACAGCCTGGCTGAACGACGTATGGATGCGGCCGGTTTTTTTAGAGATGAATTCCGGCAGCGCATCGACGTAGGTGCTTTTGAGTTTGGTCGCTTCGCGGTAGTCGAGCAGGACGCGGGCGATTTCATGTTCGGTCGCCAGCTGGTCGAGTACTTCTTCGTTGGTGGTGTACTGCCCGGTCTTGGTCTTCTTCGGCTTATCGGCCAGCTTCAGTTCGTCAAAGAGCACTTCGCCGAGTTGCTTCGGCGAGTTGAGGTTGAACTCATGACCGGCCAGCTCGTAGACCTTTTTTTCGTAACCGGCGATTTCTCCGGCGAGCCGTCCGGAAATTTCTTTGAGCGCGGCGGTGTCGAGCGCGATGCCGTTGGCTTCCATTTCGACCAGTACCGGAATCAGCGGACATTCAATGGTGTCGAAAACGTTTCTGAGTTTCCGTTTCTCAAGTTGCGGCTCGAGAATCTGGCGGAGCTGGATAGTGACGTCGGCATCTTCGCAGGCGTAGTCGACGATCTTTTCGACCGCCACGTCAGCCATGGAAATCTGCTCACTCTTTTTTTCGCCGATCAGCGCGGTGATCGGAACCGGCGCGTAGCCGAGGTGCGTACCGGCCAGTTTGTCGAGCGCGTGGCGCTGGTCGGGATCGAGCAGGTAATGCGCGAGCATCGTGTCGAACAGGTTTCCGCGCACTTCGATTCCGGCGGCGCGCAGCATGGCGATATCGAACTTTAGATTGTGGCCGGTCTTTTCAATCGCCTCGTTTTCGAAGAGCGGTTTGAAAAGTTCGAGTGCTTTGGCGGATTCCTTTTCGTCGGGCGGCAGCGTGACGAACCACGCTTCGTGCGGCTTGATAGAAAACGACATACCGACCAGTTTGTCGGCGAGTGGATCGAGTCCGGTGGTTTCGGTGTCGAAACAAAAGCGTGCCGCTTTACCCAATTGGGCCGCCAGTGCCTTGCGCTCTTCCAAGGTTTGGACGGCGTGGTAAGCGTGCTTCACGTCGTCGATGGTTTTATAAACCGGCGCGGCTTCTTCCGCCTTCGCCAAGGCTCCGGCGGACAAGTCTGCCGGAGCCGCCGGGGTTTTGGCTGCCGCAAAAGAAAACAGATCGCCCTGGCCGTCCGCGGTAGGGGGCGACATGTATGTCGCCCGTACAACGGGCGCGGCGGGTTTTCCGAACAGCCGTTTAGAGAAAGAGGAGAATTCAAATTCTGAAAAGAGCGCGGCGAGTTTTTCCTCGTCGAGTTTGCCGCGGTGCAGCCCGTCCGGGTTATAGTCAACGGGCGAATCGGTTTTGATGGTGACGAGCCATTTGCAAAGCCGGGCGCGCTCCTTGTTGGCTTCGAGGTTTTCCTTGAGCTTACCTTTCAGTTCGCCGGTATGTTCGAGCAGGTTTTCGATCGAGCCGAACTGAGCGATCAGCTTTTGCGCGGTCTTCGGGCCGACGCCCGGCACGCCGGGAATATTGTCGGCGGCGTCGCCCGCGAGGCCGAGAATGTCGGTAACCTGCCCGATGCGCTCGATCTCCCAGTATTTGAGCACTTCGGGAACGCCCATGATTTCCGGCGGCAGTCCGCTCTTGGCGGGTTTGTAGACGAAGGTATGTGCGTCAACGAGCTGGGTGAAATCTTTGTCCGGCGTGACCATGTAGGTGTCGAAGCCTTCCTTTTCCGCGCGCCGGGCGAGCGTCCCGATCAGGTCGTCGGCTTCAAAACCCTGCGCGGTGATGATCGGAATGTTGAAGGCCTTGAGAAATTCATGAATGCAGGGAACGGCGGCGCGGATTTCTTCCGGCGTTTCCTCGCGCTGTGCTTTGTATTCGGGAAACTTATCGTGGCGGAAGGTCGGGCCGGAGACATCGAAAGCGACGGCGATGTGAGTCGGGCTCTGCTTCTCGATCAGTTCGAGCAGGGTGTTGAGGAAGCCGAAGACGGCGGAAACGTTGCGGCCCTTCGAGTTGATCATCGGGTTGCGCATGAAGGCGAAGTACGACCGGTACACCAGCGCCATGCCGTCGAGGAGGAAAAGTTTTTTGCTCATGAGATCACCTTATCTGGATTTCCAAATATTGGAATCTTCAACCGCGAATGAACGCTAATTGACGTGAATGGAGTTTAGTTAGAGGCCAGAGAGCAATAGATTGCAAGAGCCGAACAGTAAGAGCGGCACAGCGACGGTCGCAGCGAGAATCCCGATTCCGATAAATTTCCGGTGGCGAGTGAAAGAAGCCCGGGCGGCAACAACAGCAAAAATAATACCCCCTATGTAAGAAAGGCCGATTACGAAGTCTTCCATCGAGGGGCCCATACCATCGGATATAATAAGTGGGAAAATAAGTACCCCGACCACCGCAAATGCACTGCCAAAAAACCCAATGAGAAAGTCGCGGCCTTTACGTTGTGGTTTTTGTTCCGTCATGGTGTTTTCTCCTGCTTTTTCATCCAGCTGGTTTTGGCGGTGAGGATAAGGATTCCGGCGAGGCAAATCCATTGAAATGTGGTGAGTCCGGCGACGGTGGTATGAGGCCGGATGAATTCTTCAAAGAACCGGAAGATGAAGTAGGCCAGAAAGAAGCGGGTGAGCAGACTGCCGGGCGGCGCGGTTTTCCGGGCGCACTGGAGCAGGACGAATGCGATGAGGCAGAAGATCATTTCGTAGAGCTGGGTCGGGTGGCGGGCGATGCCGTCGCCGAAATCAACGCCCCACGGAAGAGTTGTCGGCGTTCCGAAGCAGCAACCGCTCAACAGACAGCCGATGCGCCCGACAGCCATGCCGAGTGCGATGGGCGGAGCGAGCAGGTTGCCGTAACGGGCGCGGATGCCGAGTTTCTTTTTGATGAGCAGAACACCGAGCGTACCGCCAACCAGTCCGCCGACGATGGTGCGTCCGGCCAGAATGGTTTGCCAGTTCAGGCCGAACCGGAGGTTCATCAGGATGACGGGAAGTTTTGCGCCGATAATTCCGCCGAAGAATGCGGCGAGCAGGATCGGAATGAGGTGGGCGGAGTTTTTCTCCATGCCGCGCGCGTTGTAGCAATAGACCGCAAAGCCGGAGACGAACGCCAGAATCATGGCGATGGCGTAGGCCGGAATGATTTGGTGTGTGAGTTCCATTTATCGTTTTCCCATGGCTGGAAAAAACCGGCCGGTGGTTTTCCGATAGTTGGAAAACCGATCGCCGAAGGTTTCCTGCAGCGCACGTTCCTCGAGGTTGGAACGGTAGATCATGGCGGGAATGAAGATCAGCGTATTTTCGATGGCGGCCAGCGGATTAAGGTAAGCGATGGCCGCGCCGTAGAACATCCAGATGAGCGAGGCGTAGAGCGGGTGGCGGACGATCCGGTACGGGCCGGTGGTGATGAGCGTCTGGTCGTCGTAGATCCGGACGTGGTCGGCCCAGTTGGTTTTCAGGTAGAAGCGGCCCCAGACGTTGAATGCCGTGCCGAACAGCATCAGCGCCAGTCCGAAGGAGCGGAAGATCATAAGACCGGAGGCATCGACGGCGCTCCAGCGGAACCGGATGGTGAAATAGAGCAGGACGAAGAAGGCTGTCATACTGGCGGTTGCCACGGGGCTGCGGCGTTCGTCAAAACCTCTTTTCCCGCTGGTGTTCAAAAAGTTGACGACAATCGCCGCGAGCATGATGAGAACGCACAGCGCGGTGACGGCATCTGCAATACCGTTAAACACGGGAGCTCCGATGGATGGTGTTATAGGCGGAGAACGGAATCTTGGTTCCGTCCGGTTGCAGGACGTGCGCGCATTCGCGGCAGGCACGGTTCAAATCGAAGTTCCATCCGTCGAGGAAGCTGGCAATGCTGATATGGAAGAAGCGTTCGTGAACGAGCCGCGAACGGCTTTCAACTGATTGCCCCAGCAGGTTTTTCGGCAGACGTTTTGCCAGCGATGCGAGCAGGTCGCTTCTTTTGCAGAGACAGGCGCTGGCCGCCGCTTCGTAAATTTCCTCAACGGTTGTTGTGAGCGGATTCTTTTCCCAGGCACTGGCCAAGGCGCGCGGGATCGGTTTCCAGTCATCGGAAAGTTTTTCGAGGTAAACCATGCTGGCCAGTCCGCAGGAGAGCGGCAGAACATCTTCGGTACTCAGCAGTTCGCCGGCGGTGCGATTCAACACGCCGACAACCTCGGTCTGCGTGACCCGTTCGGGCGGATGGCCGGTTGCCGGGTTGCGTCCGAAAAAGGCTTCGCACTGGAAGTTGATTCCGCGCACCGCCGGATGGTTGAGCGCATACCGAAGCAGGTCGCCGACTTGTTCCAGATTCAAACCGCGCCGCAAGGTGGCCACCAGTGTGGCGGGAATGTTGTGCTGCGCGAGCTTGTCCAGCGCGGCTTGTTTTTCGGCGAGCAGAGGGCGTCCGCGCAGTTCGCGGTAGATGGTGTCGTCGAGTCCGTCGAACTGGAGATAGACCTCGAAGCCGTGGCCCAGTTTTGCCAGCTCAGCGACATCGAGGCTTCCGTTCTGAAGAGACAGTCCGTTGGTGTTGAGCATCACATATTTAAACGGACGCTTCATCGCGGCGCGCAGGATGTCCAGAATTTGCGGATGGCAGGTCGGCTCGCCGCCGCTGATTTGCAGAATCTCGGGCTTGCCGTTTGCGGAAGCGACCGCCGCATCCATCATGCGCTCGATGGTTTCCAATGTTTGGAATGCGCCGTCGCCGGAGCTCGCGTAACAAACGGGGCAGCCGAGGTCGCAGGCCGTGGTTACTTCGATCAGTGCGATGCAGCTTTTTTGCCGATGGTTCGGGCACAAACCGCAGTCGAATGGACAGCCGCGTTTTTCCAATGTCCGGAAATTTTCAGGCGGCCGGTTGGGACGGCGAATACTCTCCCATCGTTTATAAAGTTCCGCATCGTGCTCGATGAGCGAGCGCCGGACACCGCACTGCGGACAGGTTTGCTCCAGATAAAGACGGCCCGCGGCTTCAAGCACAGCGGCAGGAACGGCACTTTCGCAGGTGACGCAATAGGCTTGGGTGTTTTCGGGGTAACTCATTCTTGCTGTTCTACTCAGTCATGCTCTTTTTGTCCGCGGTTTCCGGCGCGGCCGGTATGCGGCTGGCGGTGTATTCCCGCATCAGTGCGTAGCCGACGGCGAGCAGCACCGGGCCCAGAAACAGACCGATGAATCCGAAGGCGAGTACGCCGCCGATCGCGCCCAGCAGGACGATGACGAACGGCAGGTTCGAGCCGCGGCTGATCAGGTACGGACGCACCAGATTGTCGATGCCGCTGATGACCAGAATTCCCCATACGGCCATGAACACACTCCAGCCGGGGTGTCCGGTGTGAAACAGCCACAGTGCCGCCGGCAGCCAGACGACGGGCGGTCCGCCGGGAATTAATGCCAGCAGAAATGTCAGCAGCCCCAGCAGGAACGGAGACGGCACGCCTGCCACCCAGAATCCGATCGCCGCCGCAATGGCCTGCGCCAGCGCTGTGCCGATGATGCCGTACACTACGCTGCGGACGGTGTTGCCCGCGACCGACAGCAGGCGCTGTGAAACGTCGCCGGCAATACGCTGTGCGCCGGATGCAATCCGCGCGGTCATGCGCTCGCCGTCGCGGTAGAACACAAAGACGATCACCACGCTGAGCACCAGCTGCATGATGCCTTTGCCGAAGTCGAGGCTGTGCGTCAGCAGCCACTTGCCGGATGTCAGGCCGACAGATTTCAGTCCTTCCGAGAGCCAGCCGGTGTCCTGCGCGATTTCCGGCCAGGCGCGTCCGGCCGACGGGCCGATCCACGGCAGGTTTTGTATCCACGCGGGCGCTTCGAGCGGCAGTCCGCCCTGAAGAAACCCGAAGAAGTCTTCCAGCCGCGCTACATTTTCTGCCAGCGTAATTCCTGCCAGCACGAAGGGCAGCACCAGCACGAGGGCGATCAGGGAAGTCATTGTAAAAGCGGCCAGCGTACGGCGGCCCTTCATCCATTTTTCCAGACGCAGCATCAGCGGCCAGGTGGTGTAGGTGAGCACGGCGGCCCACAGAATCGCCGACACGAACGGACGCAAGACCACCAGGCAGCCTGCCGCCAGCAGCGCCACCGCCATAACAGCCGCCACCGCTTCGATTCGATTCATGTTTTTGAGCATCATCGTCAGACTCCTTTTGCACCTTGCCGGGCAACCGGTTCAATGTACCGCACGAAACCGGCGGCGTCGAATAATCTGCGCAAGGTATCAGAGATCGATCTGCATGCCCATCTCGACCACACGGTTGGCGGGCAGATCGAAAAAGGCGGTGGCCGACTGGGCGTTGCGGGACATAAGGACAAAGAGACGCTTTCTCCATCGGGCCATGCCTTTGGCCGGCGTGACCACCAGCGTTTCGCGGCTGAGGACGAAGGTGCAGGCGTTCGGATGCAGATCGAGTCCGCGTTTGCCGCAGCCGGCGAGAATTTCTCCGATGGTGGCTTTTTCCATAAAGCCGTAGCGGGCGGTTGCGCGGTAAAATCCGTTGGTCAGTGTTTCGACCTGTACGCGGTTGGCGGGATCCGCATACGGTTCGTCGGAGGCCAGTATCGTGAGCAGCACCACGCGTTCATGCACCGAGCGGTTGAGTTTAAAATTGTGGAGCAGGGCCAGCGGTGTGCCGAGAAGATTGCCGGACAGATAGACGGCGGTGCCGGGCACCCGCAGCGCATGGCCGAGACTCAGGTCGTCCAGAAAACTTTCCAGCGGCAGCAGGCGGGCTTTCATGTGCTGTCCGAGCAGATGGCGTCCGGTCCGCCAGGTGGTCATGACGGCCAGGAATCCGGCGGCAACGGCCAGCGGGAGCCAGCCGCCGCTCCAGATTTTCAGTGCGTTGGCGGCGAAGAACAGTATCTCTATCATGAGCAGCCCGGCACACAGCGCGCCGGCGCCGAACACATTCCAGCCCCAGCGTTTCCGCGCCACGATGAAGAACAAAACGGTGGTGGCGATCATAGTCAGTGTGACGGCGACGCCGTAGGCAGAGGCCAGATTGCTGGATGAGCGGAAGCCGAGCACCATTGCGAGACAGCAGGCGAGCAGAAAATTGTTAATGACCGGCAGGTAGACCTGTCCGCGCTGTTCAGACGAAGTGTGGCGGATTTCCATGCGGGGCAGGTATCCCAGCTGTATCGCCTGCATGGTCAGCGAATACGCTCCGGAGATGAGTGCCTGCGAGGCGATAACGGAAGCGGCGGTGGCCAGTGCGACGAGCGGGTAGAGCGCCCAGCCGGGAGCGAGCATGAAGAACGGATTGGCCAGAGTTTCCGGTTGTTTAAGAATCAGCGCGCCCTGTCCGAAATAGTTCAAAGCCAGCGCCGGAAACGCGAGGAAAAACCACGCCAGGCGGATAGGGCGGGAACCGAAGTGTCCAAGGTCGGCATAAAGCGCTTCGGCACCGGTCACCGTCAGAAACACAGCCCCCATAACTACGAAGCCGATCCGTCCGTCGCGCAGAAGAAATTCAATGCCGTACCAGGGCGAAAGCGCGGCCAGCACGCCGGGAGCCATCATGATGCCGCGCACACCGAGCAGAGCGATGGTGACGAACCAAACCAGCATTACCGGTCCGAATACACCGCCCACCTTACCGGTACCTGCGCGCTGCACAGAGAAGATGGCGATCAGGATACCCAGACTTAAGGGAACGATCCACGGTTCAAAAAACGGTGTGGCGACATTCAGCCCTTCCACCGCGCCCAGCACGGTGATACACGGAGTGATCATACCGTCGCCGTATAAAAGACTGGCTCCCAGGAGCGCGGTCATAACCAGAACCGTCCGGCGTTTTCCATGGTTGGCCTCGTCGGCACGGGTAAGCGCGAACAAAGCCAGAATGCCGCCTTCACCGTGGTTATCGGCCCGCAGGACGAAGGATATATATTTCACACAGACGATCAGGATCAGCGTCCAGATGACCAGAGAAAGCACGCCCAGAATGTGCGGCGCGGAAGGGGTTAATCCGTGAGCACCGTGAAAGCACTCACGCAAAGCATACAGCGGACTGGTGCCGATGTCTCCGAACACGACACCTAACGCACACACGATCAGGCCGGCAGTTTTCCGGCGGCTCATTTCGGCTGGTTGCATTATATTACCGTTTCCTTACGGCAGAAGAGGCGCGCAGGAGAGCGCGCCTCTTCGCCGGATATAGAGAAGCAGGTTTAGTCTTTATTGTCGACTGGGATGCGCATGCCGTAGAACGACCGGTAGACGAAGACCAGCGCGACGGTGAAGATCACGCCGCCAATCGCATACTTCATGTTTGTGTTGGTCATGGCTACGGCGATTTCCGTCGCCAGCAACCCGAACAGGGTCGTGAACTTGATGATCGGGTTCATCGCCACAGAGGAGGTGTCCTTGAAGGGATCGCCGACGGTGTCGCCCACCACGGTTGCCGCGTGCAGGTCGGTTCCTTTGGCGCGCAGATCAACTTCAACGATCTTTTTGGCATTGTCCCAAGCACCGCCGGCGTTGGCCATGAAGATGGCCTGGTACAGTCCGAAGAAGGCGATGGAGATCAGGTAGCCGATAAAGAAGAAGGGGTTGAAGAAGGCCAGCGAAAGGGCGAAGCAGAAGACTGCGACGAAGATATTGAACATCCCTTTCTGCGCGTAGATTGTGCAGATTTTGACGACTTCCTTGCTGTCCTTGATCGAAGCTGTTTCCGCGTTCAGGTTCATGTTTTCTTTGATGTACACGACCGCGCGGTAGGAGCCGGTCACCACGGCCTGTGTGGCTGCTCCGGTGAACCAGTAGATCACCGCGCCGCCCATAAGCAGGCCGAGCACGATTTCAGGACGTACCAGACTCAGGCCGGAGATAACGCCTTCAATGCCGCCGAAGCCGGGCGTCTTGCCCAGCATGATGATGATACCGAAGATCATGGTCGTTGCCCCGACCACGGCCGTGCCGATCAGCACCGGTTTGGCGGTCGCCTTGAAGGTATTGCCCGCGCCGTCATTGCGCTCCAGATTGAGCTTGGCGTTTTCGAAGTCCGGCTTGAATCCGAAATCTTTTTCGATTTCCTTTTCGATGCCGGGGATCGACTCAATGCGGCTCAGCTCATAGACCGACTGCGCGTTGTCGGAAACCGGACCGAAGCTGTCCACCGCGATGGTGACGGGGCCCATACCGAGGAAGCCGAACGCCACCAGACCGAAGGCGAAAATCGGCGCCGCGAAAGCATATTCAGCCGGCATTAAGCTGGCGACCGCCGAGTGCCCGGCCAGCAGGGCCGCAACCAGCATCAGGGCCAGCATCGTCAGGCCTTCCCAGAACGCGGAGAAATTACCTGCCACGAAACCGGAGAGGATGTTGAGTGAAGCGCCGCCCTGCTTGGAGGCGGTAACAACTTCCTTCACATGCTTGGCGTTCGTGCTGGTGAATACCTTGGTGAATTCAGGGATCAGCGCGCCGGCGATGGTGCCGCAGGAGATGATGGTGGCGAGCACCCACCAGAGGTCTTTGTTTAGACCGGAGTTGGTCGCAAGCAGGAAGTAGCTGGCGACATAAGTGACCGCGATGCAGACCAGTGAGGTCACCCACACCAGCATGGTCAGCGGATGTTCCGGATCAAACGACTTGGCGTGTTTGAGTTTGGCGGTGAAGTACGCATCGTTGGCGAGATAGGCGGCCAGCGCGGAAATGATCATCAGGATGCGCATGACGAAGATCCAGACGATCATCTGGGCGCAGAGGGTTCCGGCACCAAGGACAAGCGCCAGGAAGGTGATCAAAGCCACGCCGGTCACGCCGTAGGTTTCAAAACCGTCAGCCGTCGGGCCGACGCTGTCGCCGGCATTGTCGCCGGTGCAGTCGGCGATAACGCCCGGATTCTTCGGATCGTCTTCCGGAAGTTTGAATACGATCTTCATCAGGTCAGAGCCGATGTCCGCGATTTTGGTGAAGATACCCCCGCAGATACGAAGGGCGGAAGCGCCGAGCGACTCGCCGATGGCAAATCCGATAAAGCAGGGACCGCGCAGTTCGGCGGGGAGGAAAACGAGAATGCAGATCATGAAAAAGAGTTCGACAGTGATCAGCAGCAGGCCGACGCTCATGCCGGAGCGCATCGGGATGGCCAGCGCGTCCCACGGGGTGCCGCGGAGTGAGGCAAAAGCGCTGCGGCTGTTGGCGAAGGTGTTGATGCGCATGCCGAACCAGGCCACGCCGTAGGAGCCGAGAATACCGAGGATTGACGCCGCGAGAATCAACATGACGTGGGAAGCCGGCATGTGCTGGAGAATCAGGAAGTAATACAGCATACACGCGCCGATCAGCACCCACAGGAGGGCCAGGAACTTGCCCTGCTGGGCAAGGTAGCTCTTGCAGGTTTCCCAGATGATCTGGGAGACATCGCTCATGGATTTATGAACCGGCAGTTTTTCGGTTTTCACATACTGGAAGAGACCGAAGGCCAGCCCCAGAAAACAGACGCCAATACCGATCATCATCAGGTGTGTTCCCGAGATGCCGCCCAGAGCGGAGAACGTCACAGCGCCCAGATCCGGAAGCTTGAGATCCGCCTCGCTGGCGCGGGCTGCGGGGGCAATGATCGAAACGATGGCGGCTAATGCCGTGGTACACGATAGACGGAAGCTGGTCAGTTTCATATTTATAAACCTGAATAACTAAAACCGCTTTTCAGGTGATACGGGCACACGCCCGGCGAGACCATCCTGAAGGAGCATTTTCTATTAAAACAGAAGAAGTTGCTGGAACGCCGTCAAGAGGTCAAGTGCGATTTTGAATCCCGTATTGCGGGCCGCCGGGATGAAGGCAGCTCTTTTCAGGTGCCCTGACTGCAATGCCACAGAACTTCTATGCCGTCAGAAGGCCGAAAATTTCATTGGCTGACGAGGTTTGCAACAGCTGTGTACGCAATTCAGGGCGGCTCAGCACTTTGCTGATTTCCGCCAGAAACTGAATATGCGGCCCGGCGCGGTTTTCGGGAGAGAGTGTTATGACAAAAATATGGGAAGGTTTGCCGTCCATGGCGGCGAAGTTGACACCGGCGCGATGAACAGCTACTGCGGCAACCAGCTGATCCACTGCATTTGTTTTTCCGTGCGGGATGGCCACTCCATTCTGCATGCCGGTAGACATTTTCTCTTCACGGGCCAGTAAGGCCTGTACGGCATCTGTGCGGTCTGAGACCATTCCGGCCGCCGCCATGAAAGAGATCATCTCTTCGATGACACCTCTTTTGGTATCGGCCCGCAGTTCCGGCAGAATTGAATCTCTTGTGAGAATCTTTTTTAGATTCATGATGGGTTTCCAGTGCAAAATTGCCCCGGTATTTTGCTCTTCAACAGCAGACGGTCAATGAAAAACCGGGATAAAACGGCAACAGAAACACCCGCGCGCCTCCGGCGAAAAATAAATAAAAAATAGAAACCAATTGACGTGCCATAGGTGTTGGTATAAATCCACCGTGGTTTTTTATTTTTCTGAAAGGGGAAAGCCGATATACGGCGCATTATTCCGCCGTGCAAGCGGCGTTTTTCCCGAGAGGATGGCCATGGCTAATGAAATTTTAAAGAGCAGTCTGGATCCCGCCTGTATCAGAATCGAGCTGAACTCTAACGGACGGGACGAGGCAATTCGCGAGCTGGTCGGCCTGATCCACGCGAAGTATCGTCTGCGCAATGTGGAAGACATTGTGCAGGTCGTGATGGCGCGCGAACAGAAAATGAGCACCAGTTTGGAAAACGGCATAGCCGTTCCTCACGGGAAATCAGCTTCGATTGACCGGCTTCTGGTGGCCGTCGGGCTGAAGCAGAAGGGTATTGATTTCAAAAGTGCCGACGGCCAGCCGTCAAAAATTATAATTTTGATTCTGGCGTCCGCGACGCAGACCGGCCCGCATGTGCGCTGTCTGGCCGAGATCGGCCGGCTTTTGCAGTCGGAAGCCAATCGTAAAAAAATCCTGGCAGCAAAGGATGCGGAAACCGTTTTTAAGATCATGACGGACACGGGCATATAAACCATGCAACAGTACGAACCCATCCGGCGGATCATCAACGGTTTCAAACCGGCAGGCCGTTGGATGTGTGCGCTTTTTTTTATTACATTTCTGTTTGGCGCTACCGGGTTGTTGCTTGCCGACACGGCCGGAAGCGGCACGGAACAGTCTGCTGCGGAAGTCGCCGCGGGAGAAGGAAGCGGAGAACATTTATCCGCCCGGGCTCCGGAAATTTTCACGCTCGGCAGCATGCCGGTCACCAATTCGATGATTACCGGCTGGCTGGCCGCTCTTATTCTGATTGCTGTCTCAGTTCGGTTCCATCAACAGGTGCGGGCCGGGCGCAGCACAATGTTTACCGGCACAGTCGAATCGCTGGTGATCTTTCTGCACGGTTTTCTGGCCGATATCATGGGGGAAAAACTGACGCAAAAAACATTCTGGCTGCTGGGCTCCTTTTTTATTTTCATTCTCTGCTCCAACTGGCTGGGGCTGTTTCCGGGCATTGGGAGCATCGGCTGGGGGCACTCGACCGAGCACATGTTTAAGGTGACGCAGCCGCTGTTCCGCGGGGTCAATGCCGATCTCAACACCACGCTGGCGCTGGGCGCGCTGTTTTTCCTGTTCTGGATAATCTGGGCCTGGAAAGAAAACGGGCCGGTCGGAATTTTGAAACATATATTTGCACCCAAAGGGGATATGAAGGGGATCATGTACTTTGTGATGGCGGTCGTGTTTCTGGCGGTCGGATTTCTGGAGGTGTTTTCAATAATTATCCGTCCTTTTTCGCTGGCGCTGCGGTTGTATGGAAATATCTTTGCCGGAGAGGTGATGCTGGATACCATGCTGCATAAGATTCCTGCTCTTGGCTGGCTGCTGCCGGTTCCGTTTTATCTGATGGAAGTGCTGGTCGGACTGATTCAGGCGCTGGTTTTCACACTTCTTTCCGCAGTTTTTATCATGTTGATTTGCAGTCATGAAGGTGCGGAGGAGCATCCGGAATACGGGACGAACCCGGACGCACAAAAACATTAACCTGAAGAGGAGATAACAATGAATCCATCAATGCATATAGGTATTGCGGCGGCCGGCGCGGCGATCGGTGTAGGCCTCATCGGCTACGGTGCTGTAATGGCAGTGGGCCGGAATCCCGGCGCGAGCACCAAAGTCATGGTGCAGGCGATTCTGGCGATTGCCTTCGCGGAAGCCTGTGTGTTCTACGCCATTTTCCTGAAATAGGCGCATGGCGGACGGAGCATTATGAGCACATTGTTCATGCAGGCCGGAAACGGGTTGTTCAGCGGAGCGGCGGGAATGCCGCTGCTGGCGGTCATCGAAAACCCGCTGCCGAAATTCGGCGTCAACTGGTATGACTTCACCTCCCAGGCGGTTGCGTTCCTGATCATCGCGTGGATTTTGAATAAGTTTGTATTCAAGACCGTGATGAAGACCGTGGCGGACCGGCGGAAGGAGGCCGAAGAGGCCGCCGCGAACAATGAACGGGCGCGCCGCGAACTTCAGGCGGTCGAAGAGGCGCGTAAAGAAGTATTGCACAAGGCGCAGGAGCAGGCGGAGAAGGTTGTTTCCGAAGCCAAAGCCAATGTCGCGGAGCTGCTGGATCAGGAAAAAATCCGGTGCGAACTGCTGGGTACAGAAATGCTGGCCAAGGCGCGCGAAGACGCTCAGCTTGATCAGGCTCGCCTGAAAACAGAGCTCAGAGCCGAACTTGCGGCGATGATTGTAAATCTCACCGCAAAACTGGCGCAAATGAATCTTACTGCCGCGGACCGGGATCGGTTGTTGCAGTCCGCCATTAGAGAAATCGCCGCCGGATCTTCGCAGGAAAAATAATGAGAATTACCCGCCAGCATCGCCGGAACGCGCGCCTTCTCTGGCAATCCGTTTCCGTTAACGGCATTCCTGATGCGAATCGCATCAGAGAAGCCGTTCAGACGGTGCAGCAAAGCGAAGGACGCGGTGCCGAGGCTGTTTTGCGATGCTTTGTGCAGCGATTGGAAGTGTATATCCGCGCCCATCAGGTCGGCGTGGTCAGCGCGGATCAGCTTTCAACCAAACAGCAGGAACAGCTCTCCGGATTGTTCCGTGAAACGGAAACTGCGCAGGCCGGGATCTGTTTTTCCGTTGATCCTGCCGTTATCGGCGGGCTGCGGGTTGAAAAAGGTTATCAGGTGACGGATCGGACGGTTGCCCGGCAATTGGAAATACTGCGGGACAAGCTATTGGGAAAATGAATTTTTCGGACTGAAAGGCTGGTTGACATACTATGCAATCTATCGTGGCGGACATCGAACAAACCATTGCGCAATTTCATCCGGAGGCGCATTGCGAAGATACCGGCAAGGTCATGGAAGTCGGCGACGGCGTAGCCCGGATCGAAGGACTGCGCAATATCCGGCTGAACGAAATGATCGACTTCGGCAACGGCATAACAGGCATCGCGCTGAACCTTGAAGAAAACAGTGTCGGCGCGGTGGTGCTGAGCGGTGCCGAAACCGTGCATGAAGGACAAACCGTCCGCTCTACCGGTCGTCTGCTCGAAATTCCCTGCGGACGCGCCATGCTGGGCCGCGTGGTCGATTCGCTTGGCCGCCCGCTGGACGGCAAGGGTCCGATCGATACAACGGAGATGAACCCGGTGGAGCGTCCGGCTCCCGGCATTATCGGCCGTCAGTCAGTTTCCGCGCCGATGCAGACCGGCATTCTTGCCATCGACGCGGTTATTCCGATCGGAAGAGGGCAGCGCGAACTGATCATCGGTGACCGCTCAACCGGCAAGACAACCATTGCGGTGGACGCCATTATTAATCAGGCGCGACTGAACCGTGAGGCCGAAGTCGCCGTTGACACCAAAGTTCATCCTGTATTTTCTGTTTATGTGGCGATCGGGCAGCGGCAGTCGAGCGTGGCCCAGACCGTGCGTGTGCTGGAAGAGCGCGGCGCGTTGAAATACACGGTGGTGGTGGTGGCCACGGCGTCTGATTCGGCGGCGATGCAATATCTGGCACCGTTCAGCGGTACGGCCATCGGCGAATGGTTTATGGATCACGGTATGGATGCGCTGGTGGTGTACGACGACCTTTCCAAACATGCCGTGGCCTACCGGCAAATGTCGCTGGTGCTGCGCCGGCCTTCCGGACGCGAAGCGTATCCGGGCGATATTTTTTATCTGCACAGCCGTCTGCTGGAACGTTCAGCCTGTATGTCGAAGGCGTGCGGCGGCGGTACGCTTACTTCGCTTCCGATCATTGAAACGCAGACCGGCGACGTGTCCGCCTATATTCCGACCAATGTTATTTCCATTACTGACGGGCAGATTTATCTGGAAAGCGACCTGTTCCATCAGGGCATACGGCCGGCGATGTCGGTCGGGATTTCTGTGTCGCGCGTCGGCTCCGCCGCTCAGACCAAGGCGATGAAAGCCGTGGCCGGGAAAGTGAAGCTGGAGCTGGCGCAGTATTATGAAATGAAAGAGTTCGCCCAGTTCGGCTCCGATCTGGATGCCAAAACGGTCGCGCTGATCGAACATGGCAAGCGGATCACCGAACTGTTCAAACAGATTCAGTACAATCCTTTCCCGGTGGAAGAACAGGTCGTCCAGTTATGGGCGGCCCAGCAGGGCTTCTTTAACAATACGCCGGTCGAAAAAACGCGCGAAGTCCGCGCCAAACTGATCGAATTCATCCGGATGCGGAGGAAGGATCTGCTGAAAGATATCGCGCAGCACAAACAGCTGACGCCGGAAATAACGAAAGGCCTCGGAGAAGTGATGGCCGAATATCAAAGCCTGACCTGACGGACTGCCATGGCAAATTTACGCGACATTCGAAGGCGCATTAAATCGATCCGCTCCATGGCCAAAATAACCAAGGCCATGCAGATGGTGTCGATTTCGAAAATGAAGCGCGCCCAGCAGGCGGCTTTATACGGCATTCCTTACGCCGACATGCTGAACGACATTCTGACTCAGGTGACGCAATATGTCGGCGCCTATCAGCACGGATTGATGGAGCAGCGGGAAGGCGTCCGGAAGTTGATTGTTCTGGTCGGAACGGACCGGGGATTGTGCGGTTCGCTGAATACCAATATTTTCCGCGAAGTTGCCAAATATGACCGCGATACCACTTTGTTTGTAACCATCGGTGCCAAAGCGGCGCAGTTTGTGCAGAAATCCGGGCGGCTGCTGATCGTGGACTTTGACTACAGCGATCAGCCGAAACTTTCCGAAGCCCGGATGGTCTGCCGCTTCGTGGCCCAGCTTTTTCTGGACGATGAAATAGACAGCGCCGATATTGTTTTCAGTGATTACATATCAACCTTCAAACAGGTTCCGCTGACGTGGCGGTTTCTGCCGGCGGGGCAGTCGCAGGAGTTTTTCGACCAGATGCCGGAGGCTCTGAAGCGCACCAGAATTGCGGAAGCGCAGAAGAGCATGAAAGACATCGGAGAATTCGATTTCGAACCGGATGTGAAAACCGTCTACGAGTCACTTTTATTGCGCAGTCTGGATTATCAGCTGCTGCAGATCATGCGGGAGGTGCGCGCCAGCGAACATAGCGCGCGCATGGTGTCGATGAAGCAGGCGACGGATAATGCCAGGGATATGAACAACAACTTGCAGCTGGTTCATAACAACCTGCGCCAGGCATCCATCACGAAAGAGCTCCTGGAAATCGGCAGTGCCGCCGGCATGGACGGATAGCCGGACGGTGAAATTTAGAATGAATTAATGTTCAGGAAACGAGGCGGGAAATGAAGCAGGGAAAAATTGTGCAGGTGATCGGGCCGGTGGTGGACGTCGAATTTGAAAACGCCGCCGATCTTCCGGGAATTTATGAAGCGCTGACAGTCGAGCAGATGGAAAGCGACGGCAAGGTGCGCAAGCTGGTGCTGGAAGTGCAGCAGCACGTCGGCGGACACTGGGTGCGCACTATCGCCATGGGCGCCGCTGAGGGACTTCAGCGCGGCACGCCGGTCAAAACAACCGGCTCTCCGATCACCGTTCCGGTCGGCCAGGGCGTAATGGGCCGCATGATGAATGTCACCGGCGACCCCGTTGACGAACGCGGCGAAGTTAAAACAGAAAAACGGCTGCCCATTCACCGGCGGCCGCCTCTGCTGACCGAGCAGACAACCAAGCCGGAAGTTCTGACGACCGGCATCAAAGTGATCGACCTGATCTGCCCCTTCCTGAAAGGCGGCAAGGTCGGTGCGTTCGGCGGAGCAGGCGTTGGTAAAACGGTCGTGATCATGGAGCTGATCAATAACATCGCCAAACAGCACGGCGGTTACTCGGTTTTCGCCGGGGTGGGTGAGCGTTCGCGTGAAGGAAACGACCTCTATCACGAAATGTCCGCCGCAGGCGTTATCAATCAGGCCGATTTGGAAAAATCCAAAGTGGCGCTGGTTTACGGCCAGATGAACGAACCGCCGGGCGCCCGTATGCGCGTGGCGCTGACCGCTTTGACAGTTGCGGAATATTTCCGCGACGAAAAATTTCAGGATGTGCTGCTCTTCGTCGACAACATCTTCCGCTTTTCGCAGGCCGGCGCCGAAGTGTCGGCTTTGCTCGGACGTACGCCCAGCGCGGTCGGTTACCAGCCCACGCTTTCCACGGAAATGGGTGAGCTGCAGGAGCGAATCACTTCTACCCGCTCAGGATCCATCACATCGTTCCAGGCGGTATATGTACCTGCCGACGACTTGACCGACCCGGCACCGGCTACAACTTTCGCCCATCTTGATGCCACCATTGTGCTGGAGCGCTCTCTGGCCTCGCAGGGGATTTTCCCGGCGGTTGATCCGCTGGCCTCCAACTCGCGCGCGCTTTCGCCGGAGATTGTCGGTGAGGAGCATTACAACACGGCGCGCGGCGTTCAGGCGGTGCTTCAGCGCTACAAGGAGTTGCAGGACATCATTGCCATTTTGGGTATTGATGAGCTTTCCAACGAAGACAAGGTCATCGTTAACCGGGCCCGCCGCATTCAGAAATTTTTAAGCCAGCCGTTCACGGTTGCCGAAGTCTTTACCGGACAGCAGGGCCGGCAGGTGACGGTTCAGGAAACTGTGCGCGGGTTCAAAGAAATTCTGGAAGGTCAGCACGATGCGGTGCCGGAATCCAATTTCTATATGAAGGGCGGAATCGCGGAAGCGATCGAGGGAGCCTGAACCATGGCCGCATTGCTCAGGGTTAAAGTCATCA
The DNA here is from genome assembly GCA_041661845.1 of Kiritimatiellales bacterium. Taxonomy (GTDB): domain Bacteria; phylum Verrucomicrobiota; class Kiritimatiellia; order Kiritimatiellales; family Tichowtungiaceae; genus Tichowtungia. The sequence goes on from JBAZTQ010000006.1 coordinate 39,236, forward strand.
CGCCGAAAGAAATCGCCTATGACGGAACGGCTTTAGCCGTCACCATTCCGGCGGAAACAGGTGAAATGCAGGTGTATCAAGGCCATATTCCGGTGCTGGCGCGTGTAACCAAGGGGGTCGTCCGTATTGAAAAACCAGGCGCAGAGCCGGTTTGTTTTGCGGTGGATGAAGGATTTTTCCGCGTGACCCAGAATGAGGTCAGTCTGCTCATCGATACACTTCAGTCAGCGCAACCTGCCGGCGCGTAATCGCGCGGATCTTCACGAACCCCTAGCTATACTTAATTATTGTTGTATTTCACCTTGCGCGCTTTCAGTGTTTGCAGTAAGAATTCCCCAACAAAAAGGGGCCGATACAAAAGGCCGGAAACAGAAACCACAGTGCAACAGGAGAATCCGCAATGGCAAAAGCAGTAACCAAGTCTCAGATCATCGCTAAGATTGCCGACGACGCCGGCATCAGCAAAGTTCAGGCAAAGACCGCCCTCGAATCCATTATCGAACAGGCCTATAAAGGTGCCGCCGCCGGTTTCACCGTTCCCGGTTTGGGCAAACTGGTCAAAGTGAAACGCAAAGCCCGCATGGGTCGCAATCCCGCCACCGGCGCCGCGATCAAGATTGCCGCCAAGACGGTTCTCAAATTCCGCATCGCCAAAGCCGCCAAGGATGCAATCCTCGGCTGAGGTTCCTCCGGAACTGACGCAGCCGCCCCGCAACGGGCGGCTGTTTTTTTCGGCTTGCGAAATTCCGTTTATCCGGATAGACAGATTTATATGACGGTTATTCAAAAACTGAAAACAGCAGAGCGTCCGCTTGTTTCGGTGGAGTTCTTTCCTCCGAAGACCGGCGCGGCACAGGATGCCTTTCATAAAGGGGCGGTCGAACTGACCGGCCTCAATCCCGACTTTGTCTCCGTCACCTGCGGTGCGGGCGGCTCGGCGGCCGGACCCACGCTCGAAATTTCAAAACAGCTGCGCGGCCTCGGCTACAGTGCCGTTATGCCGCACTGTACCTGTGTAGGCGTTTCGCGCGCTGAACTGGCCGGCTCGACTGATGAACTTGTTGCGCAGGGCTTTCAGAATATCATGGCGCTGCGCGGTGATCCGCCGCGCGGCGAAAAATTATTCAAGCCGGCCGCTGACGGATTTCGCTATGCCGCCGAACTGGTCGCCTTCCTGCGCGACCGGCAGCCGCGGCTTTGCATCGGCGTGGCCGGCTATCCCGAAAAACATCCGGAGGCGTATAACAAAGTTGAGGACATCCGGCATTTGAAGGCGAAGGTGGATGCAGGTGCCGATTTCATCACCACTCAGCTTTTTCTCCACAATCACGTTTATTTTGAATTCGTTGAGAAGTGCCGCGCCGCCGGAATCACAGTGCCGGTTGTGCCGGGGCTGCTGCCGGTGATTTCGCTGGATCAGATCAACCGGATGCGCAGTTTCTGCGAATTTCACGTGCCGGAAGCACTGCTGCGCAATCTTGAAGCGGCGCAGCACGATCCCGTCAAAATGGAGCGCATCGGGCTTTACTGGGCGATCGAACAGATTTCGGAGCTTGTGGAGGGCGGTGCGCCGGGCATACATCTCTATCTGCTTAACCGCGCCAAAACGGCGTTCTATCCGGAACTTTTTGCCTGCCTGTCCCGGGTTCGCGGCCGGGAATAGAATTTTCCAATGGTTGGAAAAAACATTTCCAACTGTTGGAAAAAAGTGCATATGTTTTTCCGATGATTAAAAAAGTCACAGCTTTAATTCTGATCGCCGTCGCGCTCGCCGGATGTTCGTCACCTACCTACGAGGACGGCACGAAGAAAGAGTATTCCGACATGCCGTGGAATACGCCGGCCCGCTGGGAAGGCAGTATGAATATCCCCGGCATGGGCGGATACGAATAAAGCCTCCGGTTTCCCGGAGGCTTTTCACAGGAAGACATTCTTCCGTTTTCAGTTTCCCTGAAGAATGCGCAGCATCCGGCGCAGCGGTTCGGCGGCACCCCAGAGCAACTGGTCGCCGCAGGTGAACGCGGCCAGATATTCCGGCCCCATTTTCATTTTGTGAATACGCCCGACCGGAACCGTCAGCGTGCCGGAAATCGCCGCCGGGGTCAGGCGGGCCAGCGTTTCTTCTTTGGTGTTGCCGACCACATCCACCCACTCGTTGTCGTTGCGGATAATTCCGATAATTTCTTCCAGCGGCATATTTTTATTCAGCTTGATCGTGAGTCCCTGGCTGTGGCAGCGCATCGCTCCGATCCGCACACAGAGTCCGTCGATCGGAATGGCGGTTTCGGTTCCCAGAATTTTGTTGGTTTCCGCGAACCCCTTCCATTCTTCTTTGGTCTGGCCGTCATCTACCAGTTTATCAATCCACGGAATCAGCGAGCCCGCCAGCGGCGCGCCGAAGTGCTGCACCGGAATTTCTTTTCCGCGCAATGCGGCCGTTACGTTGCGGTCGATGTCGAGAATAGCGGAGGAAGGGGTCTGCAGATCGGAGGATGCCGTCTGATGCAGCGTGCCCATCTGGCTGAGCAGTTCGCGCATGTTCTGCGCACCGGCACCGGAGGCCGCCTGATAGGTCATGGAAGAAAGCCATTCGACCAGTCCGGCTTTGAAAAGCCCGCCGATCGCCATCAGCATCAGGCTGACGGTGCAGTTTCCGCCGATGAAATCTTTTTTGCCGTCGGCGAGGGCGTTGTCAATGACCGGGCGGTTGACCGGGTCGAGGATAATGACGGCATCCTTGCTCATGCGCAGAGTTGACGCGGCATCAATCCAGTAGCCGTTCCATCCGGCGGCGCGCAGTTTGCCGTGAACGGCCTGCGTATAGTCTCCGCCTTGGCAGGTCAGAATCACGTCCATTGCAGCGAGGGCGTCGAGGTCAAAGGCATCGAGCAGAACGGACTCGCCTTTGCCCGCATTCGGAGCCGCTTTTCCGGCCTGAGAGGTGGTGAAAAAGACCGGATCAATCGCCGCAAAATCCTTTTCCGCCAGCATCCGTTCCATCAGAACGGATCCGACCATGCCGCGCCATCCTACTAAGCCTGTTTTCATTGTACTTTCCCCTCGAAATTTAAAAGGCGGCCACGGTATTTGATTTAAAATCCGAACGCAAGCCGCTATTGTCCGCAACCTATGAGCGTTTCTTCGTTTTTACATAAGATATTGCCGCAGACGGAACCGTTTTTGGAATACAGCAATCCGCCGCCGGGAATGGTCGCGGCCGGTTTGTTTTTTCTCCTGTTGATTTGCGTCGGAATCGCGGCCGATGCCGGCCTGATGTTGTATTGGATCAAGCGCCCGGTGCGCCTGCCGGATCTGGCAGGCCGGCTGGCTACCCGCGCCCTTCCGACACAACTGGTGCTGATTTTCTTCGGGATCGTAATCGGATTTTATCTGCTTGCTTCATGGCTTTATCTTTTAATGTTTCCGGGCGGAGAAATTACGCCGCATACGGTGATTTTTCAGACTCTGGCGTTTCATCTGCCGGTGCTCAGTCTGCTCGCTCTGCTGTTTCATTTTACCGGAGTCCGGGGGCGCGAACTGTTCGGGCTTCACTGGAAGAAAGCTTCCGCGCTGCTGGGTCTTTCCGTGATCTTTTATCTGGCGGCGCTGCCGGCGCTCTGGTTTTGCAGCGCACTCTACCAGATTCTGCTTCATCAATTCGGCTGCGATTTCTATCTGCAGGATGTCGCGCAGATTTTGACCGCTCCGGCACCGTGGCCGGTGCGCACCGGCCTTTTCTTTATTACGATCATCGTCGCGCCGGTATTTGAGGAGGTTGTTTTCCGCGGCATCCTGCTTCCGTTTATGGTTCGCCGCGCCGGTTTCTGGCCGGGCGTCATGCTGGTTTCCGTAGTTTTCGGCGGAATGCATCTGCATCTGCCGTCGTTTCTTCCGCTCTTTCTGCTTTCGGTGATGTTCAGTCTGGCCTATGCCCGTACGCAGTCGCTGCTCGTGCCGGTCGGTATGCACGCTCTGTTTAACGGCGTGACGGTGGCATTGCTTCTGCTGATGGGCTGATAAACCTATATTTTGATTGCAAGCATTTGGAGGATGGGTAAAAAGCAAGACCTCCGGAGAAAAGGAAACTATGAATTTTTTAGGCATTGATATCGGCGGAACAAAGATCGCTGTCTCCATCGGCAACGAACAGGGAGAGATTCTTGCGGGCAAGCGGTTTCCGACCGATCCGGAAAGTGTGCAGAATACCATGCGGCAGGCGGCTGAGGTTGCCGGGGATCTGATTGCCGCAGCGGGCCTGACGACCGGTCAGATTGATGCGATTGGAATCAGTTCTCCGGCTCCCATGTGCTCGAAGCGCCGTCTGATCATGCAACCCACGAATATGAAGAAATGGGATAATTTCAAGGCTGGCGACTTCTTTGAGGAAAAATTCAGCCGGCCTGTTTTTCTGCAGAACGACGCCAACGGCGCCGGACTGGCCGAGTTCTGGTTCGGCGGCTGCAAGGGGAAAGATCTGATCTACCTTACAATGAGCACCGGCATCGGCGCGGGAATCATTGCCAACGGACAGCTGGTTGCGGGAACGAACGATCTGGCCGGTGAAGTGGGGCATATCACGCTGGATATTACCGGCCCGCGCTGCGGCTGCGGGAAGACCGGCTGCTGGGAATCCTTTTGCGGCGGCAAGAGCTTTGCCAATCAGGTGCGTGCGGATATTGCTAATGGCGTACAGACTTCAATTCTCAAAGAAGCGGGCGGCGACCCGGCGAAAATCGGTATGCAGGAAGTCCGCGCCGCCATCCATGCGGGTGACGCATACGCGTGCCAGAAGTGGGATGTTTTCATCGAAAAAATGGCGCACGCCGTCGGCACCCTCATAATGTCCTTCAATCCCGAAGCCATTGTCATGGGCACGCTGGCCATTCACGGCGGCGATCTTTTTATTCCGCAGATGATGGAACGGCTTCCCAAATATGCCTGGAAGAGCGCGATAGATGTTTGCCGGATTGAAGCCAGCGTACTCACCAATATCGGCGAACTCAGCGCCGTCGCCATCGCCATTGACGGACACCGTCAACTGAACAAAGGATAACTGCCATGCTCGACATCAAATTCATCCGCGAAAATCCCGACGCCGTCAAAACGGCACTCGCCAACCGCAAAGCCGAGGCCGACATTGACGGCCTGCTGGCACTCGATACCGACCGCCGCGCCGCTATCACCAAAGCGGAAGAACTGAAAAGTGAACGCAACGCCGCCTCCAAAAAAATCGGCGGCCTCATGAAAGACGGCAAAAAGGCGGAAGCCGAAGCCGCCAAGGAAGAGGTCCGGATCATCGGCGACCGGATCGCCGCGCTCGACGATCAGGTGCGCGACCTCGACGAAAAAATGCAGAATATCCTTCTTTTCATTCCCAACCTGCCGCGCCCGACCGTTCCGATCGGCTCCAGCGAAGCCGATAATCCAGTCGTGCGCACCTGGGGAGAAAAGAAAACCTTCGATTTCAAAATCAAACCGCACTGGGATATCACCGAAGCGCTCAAATTGGTCGACTTCGAGCGCGGCACCAAGATTGCCGGTTCCGGCTTTCCGGTTTACACCGGTCAGGGCGCAAAACTCCAGCGCTCGCTCATCCAGTTCATGCTTGATCTGCACACCACCGAACACGGCTACACCGAAGTCGAGCCGCCGTTCGTCTGCAACGCCGCCGCCATGACCGGTACCGGCCAGCTGCCGAAGTTTGCGGAAGACATGTACCACATCGGTTTCGATGGTCTCTACCCGGTGCCGACCGCCGAAGTTCCCGTTACCAATCTCTACGCCGATGAAATCATTGAAGAAAAACTGCCGCTCAAGCTGACGGCTTACACGCCGTGCTTCCGCCGCGAAGCCGGTGCCGCTGGTCGCGACACGCGCGGACTGCTCCGCCTGCACCAGTTCGACAAAGTCGAAATGGTCAACTTCGTGAAGCCGGAAGATTCCGAAAAACAGCACGAAATCCTCGTCCGCGAAGCGGAGAAAGTTCTGCAGAAACTCGGCCTCCATTACCGCGTCATCGAACTCTGTACCGCTGACATCGGCTTCAGCGCCGCCAAATGCTACGACATCGAACTCTGGGCTCCCGGCGTCGAGAAGTGGCTCGAAGTTTCGTCCGTCAGCAACTTCTGGGACTACCAGGCCCGTCGCGCCCGCATCCGCTGCCGCGACGAAAACGGCAAACCTCAGTTCCTCCACACGCTCAACGGTTCCGGTGTCGCCCTGCCGCGTCTGGTCGTCGCGCTGATCGAAAACAATCAGAACGCCGACGGCACCGTCACCATTCCCGAAGCGTTGCGGCCGTATATGAACGGCCTCGCTAAGCTCGGCTAGCAACTGTGTTGCGGCACAGAGTTTTTCCAACCATTGGAAACTTGGCCACGAAAAACACGAGAAGCCACAAAAACCGGACGACTCCCTTTTGGTGAATTTTTGTGTTTCTTGTGGCGATTCTTGCGGCGGTTCGCGGTAATTTGCGGCTGTGAATCTAATTGAAAAAGTCAAAGCGGCGATTGAGCGGGAAAATCTGATTCCTGCCGGAGCATCCATTATCGTCGGCGTTTCCGGCGGCGCTGATTCTGTTGCGCTATTGCATATTTTGCATCGCCTTGGCTATTCGCTGACAGCCGCGCACCTGAACCACTCCATTCGCGGCGCGGCGGCAGATGGCGACGAAGCGTTCGTCAAAGCGCTGTGCAAAAAACTCGGCGTTGAATGTGTAACCGCTAAAACCGACGTTCCGGCGCTCGCCAAAGAAAAAGGTATCTCCATTGAAATGGCCGCCCGCGAAGCCCGGCATGATTTTTTCCGCAGCCTCAAGTCTCAGGCCTCAAGTCTTCTCATCGCTCTGGCACATCATGCGGACGACCAATTGGAGACGTTTTTTCTGCGGGCCGCCCGCGGCACCGGCCCCGGCGGACTCAGCGGCATGCGGTTTTTTCAGAAACTAGCGCCGTGTCAGACGTGTGATGTTGTAGGACAAGCTTCTCTGTATTCAGAGAGCTTGTGTTCTTCACAGAAACAGGAGATCACACGCTCCCGATTACAGGAAGCGCGTCCTACAATAAGTAAACAGCAGGTCACTCATGACAAGGCGCTTGAAGGACTGACGCTGATTCGTCCAATGCTTGGAATCCGGCGGGCGGAAATTATCCGGTGGCTGAAGAACGAGAAAATTGAGTGGCGCGAAGACGCCACCAACACCGACGAAACCATCTCGCGCAACTTTGTCCGCCGTCAGCTTCTTCCGATGTTTGGAAAACTCAACGACCGCGCCGCCGAAAATCTTCTGCGCACCATGGATATCCTGCGCGACGAAGAAGAGTGTCCCGAAAAAGCCGCCCGCCGCCGCGAAATCCGCGACTGGCTGATCGAGCAAGGCGTAAAACCTGACTTCGATTCGATTGAAAAAGTGATCGAGTTCGCGGCGGAGACCGATGGAAGCCGGTCTCTTGACCTCGAAGGCCTCCGCATCGTCAACGAATACGGGGCACTGCGTAGTGAAGAGCGGACGGCTCGGCGATCCGTCCCCACCAAAGAAGATATCCGTATCGAAGAAGGCGTCGGGATTTTGCGCGGACCGTGGTGCGCCTCGGTTTCGCTCGCCAAGGTCGCGGGCGGGGAAGTGACGGTTCGTGCCGCACAACCCGGCGACCGGATGGAACCGTACGGCATGGAAGGCTCCAAAAAACTTCAGGATATTTTCACCGACCTGAAGATTCCGAAAGCTCAGCGCGAGCAGTGGCCCGTCGTCGAATGCGACGGAGAAATCATCTGGCTGCCCGGCTATCGCATTGCCTGCGGCTGGGAACTCTCATCGGATTCCGAACCGGCCTTGCATCTGTTTTTGGATAAGAGTTAACGTTCAAGGGCAGGAGCGCAGCGCGGCTTTATCGCGCAACGTCTCCTGCACCGCAGGGTTGGGCGTCTCGACTCAATCATTTTTCCAGATAACTTTCCCTGGCCCATTTGAACCGGGAAACCGCCATCCCATATGGGTAACTGTGTTGATAACGGAACATGCCAGATCAGCAGCACGCCTTTGCACTTGATTGATGAAGTGATGATCTACTGCGGTTTCAAACACCTCACCCTGGCGATTCACAAAAAATGGAATTGAGGCTCCGCTAGAGTCAGGCGCTCTCCATGACCCGTGGCAGAGGACGTTCCGAATTTTGGAAGCCTCTCGTAGATCACTAATAAGTCCATCAATATCGACTATGGCCTTTGGATAATCGCGTACAGCCTTTCCAAACGTTTCAATCAAGTTACCAAGCGGATCACTCAGTGCGCGTTCTAGTTTTGGAAGCCATTTGTCGTAGGCCTGCTGAATTTCATGATCCTCGTATGGCTTTGTTGCAGTAAACGAAAAAATTGCCTTCGTTAATATCTCTTCTAGAAAACCAAATGTCGCAACTGCACGACCCAGACTCTCCCAAAACAGTGCCTCGTGTTTGTGTGTTGGGAATTTCTCTAGCAATGCCCCGCGACTAACGACATATCCACTCGGCCCATTGTTAGTCATGCGCTTCTCCGTGGTTTAGACGCCCAACAGTGTTGTTGAACAAACTTCAAGTTCGCTGTTTCAGGAATGTTTTTTCCGTCTAAGCCGGAATCTAGGAGGTTTTAGATCGGTGCACAATCCAAAACAACGACTTGATCAGGAGCTGGAATTGTAGCCGCGATCCGCGATCGCGGTCCGAGGTCACGGCCCTCGGCTACAAAGAAAGATTCGAATGGTCGAGGTGGGCCGGTGCCATCTTCCTCCTTTGATTTCCATGCCTTTTTCGTGTCTTTTTATATGTCCGGCGGCTATTCTCCCGCCCTTCAAGTTGATTTGGGCGGGGGCCGGTGTTAGGGTCGCCGCCGATAAGGATTTAATTATGGAAAACGAAAACGATAAGCCGCAGACACCGGAACCTGAAAAGGGCGCACCGCCCCGCAAAAAACTGCCGCTGGTGAAACCGCCGATGCCGATGAAGGGCTTCGCCGCCTG
>JBAZTQ010000007.1:0-46533 GCA_041661845.1 Kiritimatiellales bacterium
CGCACTCATCAGCATTCCGCTGCGCTACATGCACAGTCCGTGCGAACTGCTGAGTCTCAACGACCTCGAAGCGGTTTCCAAACTGCTGGCGGCCGTCGTTAAGAAGATCACGCCGCGCACCAACTTCATTCCGTTCTAAAATGAACACGCCTGACACGTTGCGCATTTATCCGGATCAGTGGCTGGAACCTATCGACTTCGCGGCCTGCTTTGAGCATCCGGAACATCCGTTTGAAATAGACCTCGGTTGCGGCAAAGGACGGTTTTTGCTGGCGCGCGCCCGCAAGTTTCCGGAAACAAACTTTCTTGGAATCGACCGGCAGCTCGGACGAATCCGGCGCATTGACCGCAAAGCGCTGCGGGCGGGATTGTTCAACCTCCGCATTTTGCGACTGGACGGTTATTACACCGTCACTTATCTCGTCCCGCCGCAAAGCGTGGACACCTATTACATTTTTTATCCCGACCCGTGGCCGAAAGGAAAACACCACCACAACCGCATCTTCAACGAACTGTTTATGGATGCCATCGCCCGCACGCTCAAGCCCGGCGGAAAAATCCACGCCTCGACCGACCACCTGCCCTACTTTCAGGAAATCTACAAACTGATTAAAGCGGACAGCCGCTTCGAGGAAACCGAAACCTTTGTTCCGGCGGAAGACGAAGTCAGCGACTTTGAACTTATCTTCTCCCACAAAACGCCGGGCCGCTGTTCGTTTGTTCGAAGGTAGGGCGATTTCTCCGAAAGTGCCGCGGACGGCTCGGCGAGCCGTCCCTACCAAAAAGTCCTTCCAATGTTTGGAAAAATTCCTGATGCTCTGCGGCATGAACTGGGGCTGTTTATCCTTTTTAATTTTGTTTCCCGTCGGCATCGTCATCTGGGCCGCTGGAGAAAGACGCCGCCGGGCGGCCATGCCGACCGACGCACTTAATAAACTCGAAGCTGAAGAAGATTACGGCCCCATCGACGAAAAGCTGGAATGCATCTTCTGCCATTCAAAAAACTGTGTCCGCTCTCAGGCAGCCCATTTCATTCAGCCCCCTGCACATGTAACAGAAAAAAACATCGAAGCACGGATCCGCCAAGCCCATTGCATAAGCTGCGGGTCGCACTGGGAGATGTTCCCTCCGGAAGAAGATAAAGGCTGATGGGCTTAATAATGCGGCGGGCGTTCGTGGCCGCCGATATGGTTCGACTCGGAGACTGCCGCCAACTTTTCTTCGAGCAGTTTAATCCGGGCCGTCAGCCGTCTGGCTTCCTGCTGTTGCTGAAACATCTCTGCGCTGAGATCTTCCAGCATCCGGCTCTGATCCAAATACAGCATCTCCATCTTGTTCAGGCGGTTTTCCATAAAGGTCTCCTTAATATCCGTAAAAACAAAAACAGAAAACCGCAAGGTATGCAACGTCCCCATCCAAGGTTTGGAAAAAAGTTTCCAAGGAGTAGAAACCGGGTATGCTATGGCAATGAAAATTCTTTTTACAGGCGATATGGTCGGCAGCGCGGGCCGGCAGGTTTTCCTGCGGGTCACGGAACGGTTACGCGGCGAAGGCCGGATTGATCTGGTGATCGCCAACGCCGAAAACGCTTCCGGCGGACGCGGACCGTCGCCGGAAATCGTGGAAGCGCTTTTTGCGTCCGGAGCCGCCGCGCTGACGCTGGGCGACCACGCCTGGGACGATAAGAATCTCGCCGCGTCACTGGCCACCGAACCGCGACTGGTTCGCCCCGCCAATTTCCCGCCAACCGCAGCCGGACGCGGTATGACGACTATCGAGACCGGCGAAGGCCCCGTCTGTATCATTTCTCTGATCGGCCGCGTCTTCATGGATCCGGCTGACTGCCCGTTCCGCACCGCCGACAGGCTGATCGGTATGGCGCAGGCTAAAACCATTCTCATCGATTTTCACGCCGAGGCGACTTCGGAAAAAATCGCGCTGGGCCGCTACCTCGACGGTCGCGTCACCGCCCTGCTCGGTACGCACACGCACGTCCAGACTTCGGACGAAACCATTCTGCCGAACGGCACCGCCTACATCACCGACCTCGGCATGACCGGCCCGAAAGATTCTGTCATCGGGCGAGAAGTAGAGCCGGTGGTTCAACGCTTCATCACCGGTATGCCGCAGAAGTTCGATACGTCGAAAAAAGATCCGGCGCTCGAAGGCGTCATTCTGGATATCGACATCAAAACCGGCAAGGCGCGTTCCATTGAACGGATCCGCGAAAGAGCCTGATGGAAGAGAAGCGGAAAATCTACAGCGTCGCCGAGCTGAACCGCACCGCGCGCTTTACGCTCGAAAACGGCATCGGCGAGGTTTGGGTCGAAGGGGAAATATCGCGCCTGACCCGTCAGGCAAGCGGCCACTGGTACTTTACGCTCAAAGATGAAGCCGCCGCCGTCTCCTGCGCCATGTTCAAACAGAACAATGCCGTCGTTATTTTCGCGCCGAAAGACGGACTGAAGGTACGCGTCCTCGGACAGGCCAGCCTTTATGAGCCGAGGGGAAGTTACCAGCTGCTCATCCGTAAAATGGAGGAAGCCGGCAAAGGGTCGCTTCAGGAGCAGTTTGAAAAACTGAAAGCCAGGCTGGCTGCCGAAGGACTGTTCGACGCCTCCCGTAAAAAGCCGCTTCCGCTCCTGCCGCAAAAGATCGGCGTGGTGACTTCTCCCACCGGCGCGGCCATCCGTGATATCATCAACGTGCTGACGCGGCGGTTTCCAAATCTTGGAATCCTGCTCGCACCGGTCACTGTACAAGGCGAAGGCTCAGCACAGAAAATCGCCGCCGCGATTAATTATCTGAATACGTACAATGAGAAAGCAGGACAGGCTTCCAGCCTGTCTAAAACAGATGAAATACATTATTTTGCGCCTTTTCTTCCTCTGGATATCGATGAGCGGCACCTCCCGCACTGGGAGCAGGAAGGTGTCATTTACTTTGCAACCTTCCGCCTGACTGATTCCTTGCCAAAACTAAAACTGGAGCATTGGAAGAATGAACGCGAACTGTGGCTTGCTTCCAATCAAAAACCTTACTCAGGTGAAAAATTAGCGGAATACAGAGAGCTGTTCAGCGAGAGGATCAATCAATGGCTAGATGCAGGCTCCGGCTTCTGTCTGCTGGCTAAGAAACAGAATGCAGAAGTCGTGAAAAACGCTCTTCAGCATTTCGACGGCGAACGCTACCGGCTTCGCTCTTACGTGATAATGGCTAACCATGTTCATGTTCTTGTCTCGCCACGTTCCGGTTGCAAACTGACTGATATACTTCACTCATGGAAATCATTCACAGCAAACGAAATTAACAGACTTTCCGGAAATAACGGTTCCGTGTGGCAGGATGAATCGTACGACCATATTGTACGAAGTTCCGAAGAACTGAATTTTTACACCCGCTACATTCAGAAAAATGTTGAACAATCAAATGGAACTGCTCTTGCCCGAATAGACAGGCTGGAAGCCTGTCCTACTATAGAGAGGCCGATAGACATCCTAATCGTCGGGCGCGGCGGCGGAAGCATTGAAGACCTGTGGGCATTCAATGAGGAAGTCGTCGCCCGCGCTATCGCCGCTTCGAAAATTCCGGTGATCTCGGCGGTCGGCCACGAAATTGATTTCACCATCAGCGACTTTGTTGCCGATGTGCGCGCCCCGACGCCATCGGCTGCCGCCGAGCTGGCAGTTCCGGTAAAAGCCGAACTGGAAACGCAGATTGCACGGCTGTCCGCACGGCTCGGCGGTTCCCTGCAAAATCAGGTTCATATTTTGCGCGAACGGATTCCCGGTTTCCGCCAAACGATGCTTCATGCACTGACTGATTACCTCCGGCAGCGGCAGCAAAAGGTTGACGAAACCGGCCGGACGCTCGCGGAGTGTTTGAAGAATGCGGTACTAGTTCAAAAACAGCGACTGCCAAACTTGCAACAGAAGATGACACACCGGCTGGAAAGCGCGGTGGCAGAGCGTAAACAAAACCTGCGGCGGATCGAAGTGCAGCTCCGTGCGTTAAGTCCACTGGCGATACTCAATCGCGGTTACAGCCTGACGCAAACGGCGACTGGCGAAGTCGTGCGTGATACCGCTCAACTTAAAAAAGGTGATTTGCTAAAAACGCGGTTTGCCAAGGGAACCGTACTTGCAGAAGTTAAAGAGAAGGAGTCATGATTATGGCCGAAAAAACAGTCGATTTCGAAAAATCCCTTGAGCGGCTCGAAACCATCGTCGAAGAGATGGAAAGCGGCGATCTTTCGCTCGAACAGATGATCAAGAACTTTGAGGAAGGCTCAAAACTGGTCACTCTCTGCTCCACCAAGCTGAATGAGGTTGAGCAGAAAATTGAAAAGCTGGTGAAAAAAGGCGGCGTATTGACCACCGAACCGTTCAAGCCCGAGGAATAAAAAAGGTTTCCGGAGTCCGGAAACCTTTTCTCGAAACCTTGGAGCAAGCTTCTACATGCCGGGACCGGCGATGTAACTTTGCAGGTTTTTGATTACGAATTCTTTTTCCTGCACCATAAATTTGACGATGTCGCCGATGGAAATCACGCCAACAACCCGGTCGCCATCCATCACCGGAAGATGACGAATCCGTTTTTCCGTCATGACTTCCATGCAGCTCTCAAGCGTCGTATCGGCTGACACCGTGGTGAGGCTGGTGGACATGATCTCGCGCACTTTGGTTCCTTTGCCGCATTTGTCTTTGAGGTACACTTTGCGGATAAAGTCACGTTCGGAAAAAATGCCGACCAGTTTGTTGCCGTCCATCACCAGCGCGGTGCCGGCTGATTTTTCAACCATTTTAGCGATCGCGTCACGAACCCCGGTGTCGGGAGATACAGAAATGAGTTCCTTGCCTTTTTTATCGAGCAGTTTACTGACATTGGCCATTGATTGTCCTTTCTGTTGAATAAATCATCGGCTTACGTGAGTGACTATAATCAAGCATCTATTCCGCGGCAAGCTTTGAGAAAAGGTTAGATGAATCCTGTCAAAGCACGCCGGCCTCTGACATTGCCTTCCGCAAGGCTTCTTTATCCGCCTCGCTCATTTCGCAAAGCGGCAGGCGGTAAACCTCTTCGATTCTCCCCATCATCGCCAGCGCAGCCTTGACCGGAATCGGATTGGTATCGATGAACATGGCATCGAAAAGCTTTACATACTGATTATGCAGCAGCTGCGCGGCATCCCAATTACCTTTCAGTGCGGTATGAATAAGCGAGGCTACCACACCCGGCACCACGTTCGAAGCCACGCTGATCACGCCGATGGCACCGTCGCGCATCATCGGCAGCGCCAGAGCATCATCACCGGAAAGCACTTCAAGATCGCAGACATCCAGCGTCTGGCGGACGCGTTCCACCTTGCCGCCGGCTTCTTTGACCGCCACCACGTTCGGATGCGTCGCCAGCCGCGCCACCGTTTCGATGGCGATTTCGCGGCTGGTGCGCCCCGGAACGTTGTAAAGCACCACCGGCAGGCCGATATCGGCGACCATTGAAAAATGACGATAAAGTCCTTCCTGATTGGGCTTGTTGTAATACGGCGTCACTTGCAGTGTGGCGTCCACACCCAGTTCTTTGGCAAGCGTCGTCAGCTCGACGGCCTCGGAAGTTGAATTGGCACCTGTTCCGGCAATCACCAGCGTACGGCCATGAACCGCTTTGACGGTCTCTTCGATCACCTTTATGTGCTCATCGTTATTGAGCGTGGGCGATTCACCCGTTGTACCGACCGGCACAATGCCGTCAATACCGTTCTCGATTTGAAACTCGATCAGTTCGCGATAGCGGACATAGTCCACCGATCCGTCTTTATTAAACGGCGTGACAATCGCTGTATGGGCTCCCTGTAGCATGGTTTTCTCCTTAGGCGCAGAACTATGCCCTACACTTTGAATTTATTCAAACCCGCAAAATCAAGCGTAGCGAAATAATCCTGAACGGTTTCGGCGCGACGGATCTGCACCACATCGCCGTTTTCACGCAGCAGCAGTTCAGCCGAGCGCAGCTTGCCGTTGTAGTTGAAGCCCATGGCGTGGCCGTGCGCACCGGCATCATGAATGACCACGAAATCGCCGATTTCGACCGGCGGCAGCGCGCGGTTGATGGCAAACTTATCGTTATTCTCGCAGAGTGAGCCGGTGACATCGCAAACGAAATCATGCGGCAGGTTTTCTTTACCCGGCACGGTGATGTGGTGATAAGCCCCGTAAAGCGCCGGGCGCATCAGGTTGGCCATGCAGGAGTCTAGGCCGACATACTGCTTGTAGGTGTTCTTTCTGTGAAGCACACGGCTGACCAGCCAGCCGTACGGACCGGTTATCATCCGTCCGCATTCCAGACGCACATCAAGCGGCCCCAGTCCCGCCTGTTCGATCTTTTCCTTGTAGAGCTTGCGAATCCCCTCGCCGACAAACGCCAGATCGACCGGTTCCTGTTCCGGCTTGTAGGGAATGCCGATGCCGCCGCCGATGTTAACAAATTCAAACCGGATTCCCAGTTCTGCGGAGAGTTCGCCGACGAGATCGAACAGAATATGCGCCGTTTCGATGAAATAAGTCGCGTCGAGTTCGTTCGAGGCCACCATCGTGTGCAATCCGAAGCGCTTTACGCCTTTGTCACGCAGAATGCGGTAACCTTCAAAAAGCTGCGCGCGGGTGAAACCGTATTTGGCTTCTTCGGGATGACCGATGATGGCGTTACCGCCCTTCAGCGGGCCGGGATTGTAGCGGAAGCAAACCAGTTCCGGCAGGCCGGTACACTGCTCAAGAAACTCAATGTGCGTGATGTCATCGAGATTGATAATCGCGCCAAGCTGTACCGCCTTCACGTATTCGTTGGCGGGAGTGTCGTTGGATGTGAAAATTATTTCCTCACCAGAGAGGCCGACCGATTCCGCCAGCATCAGCTCCGGAAGCGACGAACAGTCCGCGCCGAAACCTTCAGCTTTCAGAATCTTCATCAGATACGGATTGGGTGCCGCCTTGACGGCAAAATATTCCTTAAACCCCGGACACCACGCAAACGCGGCTTTCAAAGCGCGGGCGTTGGCGCGAATGGCCGCCTCGTCATAAATATGAAACGGCGTCGGAAAATTTTTCGTCAGCGCTTCGAGCTGTTCGCGGTTTAGAGGACATTTTTTCTGGGACATCAGTTTTTCTCCGTTTTCCAAACATTGGGAATCGGCTATTTCCGCGGGCCGTCGATGCGGTTGATGATGGAGCGGATGACGGTTAAATAGAGCTCATCTTTGAGAACCAAATCTTCGACTCCGGCATCAATACTTGGATTGTCATTAACTTCGATGACGTAGATTTTGTCGCCGATCTGCTTAAGATCCACACCGTAGAGTCCGTCGCCGATAAGGTTGGCGGCCTTGAGCGCGGTCTGTACCACGGCAGGAGGCGCATCCTCTACTCTCATAGTGTCGGCCCCGCCGAAGCGGCTGCCGCCAATGCCGGCCCAGTTGCAGATTTGCCAGTGGCCGCGCGCCATGTAGTATTTGCAGGCATAAAGAGGTTTACGGTCAAGAATACCGATGCGCCAGTCAAAGTCGGAGGCCATGAATTCCTGCGCAATAATCAAATCGGACTTCTCGAACAGCTTGTCCAGCTTTTCACGGAAGTCGCCCTCATTCTCCGCTTTAACAACACCCTGCGAAAAAGCGCTGTCGGGCTGCTTGAGTACGCAGGGAAAAGTGATCCCCGCACTTGCCGGCGAACCTTTCAGCGATTCTTTCTGAAGGATAACGGTACGCGGCGCAGGTACTTTGGCCTGCGCGAGCCGTTCAGCCAAATACACCTTGTTGGCGCAGCGCAAAATCGACCACGGATCATCGATCACGACCAGCCCCTCAGCATGGGCTTTGCGCGAAAAGCGGTAGGTGTGGTGGTTCACTGCGGTCGTTTCGCGGATGAACAAAGCATCAAACTCGGCGAGACGGCTGTAGTCCTCTCTCGTGATGAATTCGGTATAGACATTGAGTTCGTCGGCAGCCTCTTCGAATTTTTTAAGCGCTTTTGCACAGGAGGGGGCATTTTTTTCCTCGGGATTTACGAGGATGGCCAAATCATAGGCGTACTGCTGAATCTGACTTCGCTGAAAGCGTTTGCGTGAAAAATAGTTGCGGGCAAATTCAGCAATATGCTCCTGATCGACTTCCGGGATCAACCCGAGCGAAAGCGGTGTGATCTGCTGGATCAGCCATTTTTTGGCGAACTCAAAACTGACTTTGAGCAGCGGTGCCTGGAAAAGATTGTAAAGCGAGCGGCCGACATAACGGTGCTCAGGCAGTACGGTCTGGCCGAAGTAAATGTAGAGCGTAAATTCTTTTTCCGTCACTTTGGCGAAAGTTTTCTGAATCAGCTCATCAATATCCTCCGCAATGGTGCGGATGATCGTCTGCGAGCGGAAGTCCTGCATGGTGGTGACGCTGGGAATGGCGCGGTGGTCACGAGCAGCGGCCAGCAGCGAAACATAGTAGCCGACCGACTGGTAGCGGTAGGAACGGCAAAGGTTGAAAACGCGCGCGTTTTTCATTTCCGCATAGCGGCTTTCGGTCAGATAGGCCTTGGCGGAAACCACTTCCACTTCTTCGATGTCAAAGGTCCAGTGTGCCGGGTTGTTGAGAATAATCAGGTTACGAACGGCCACGCACGCGCCCTCCTTTAAGCGCTGTCGTCAGGGTCAGCCGCATGCGTACAGCATGAGCGCCCGGCGAGTGGTAATCACTCAATGTCTTTTTAATTTGAAAACCGAATTTTTCATACCAGCCGGTCAGTCTGCGGTCATGCTCGTCGGCTTCCAGCGTTACCGCATCACAGCCGGCGCGCCTTGCCAGTATTAAAGCCTGCTCCATCATCAGCCGTCCGGCACCGGCACCGCGAAAAGCAGACAGTACTCCGATTGAAAAAATACGAATGGAACGGGGATGGTGATAAAGAATCATGGCCCCGGCGATTTCGCTCCGGCCGGCAACAGCCACCCAGACACTTTGCGATGAACTTCTCAAACTGTGCCGCAGGGCGCGCCGGCTGCTGCGCCGGTCGTCAGGAAAACTGCTGTTTTCTATAACCTCAATCGCCGGAAGATCTTCCAGTGTCGCGGGACGGATATGGATGGTACTCATTCGCCTTTCATGAATTTTTCGAAGGGCTTACTACCACCGTTTGAAACGGCACACCAGCAGGAATCACTAAGAAAATATTTTTCCCGCACTCAAAACTTACGGCTGGGCATCTCTGTTCCGGAAGAATAGCCTCCGTCGAGTTGGAAGCGTTTAACCTGCGGAGACACACCATGAATAAAAAGTTCTTGCGGATCGTTCTCAGTTTACTGCCATGCGTCAGCTTTGCCGGACTGTCCTCCAGCGGACCCGATCTCTGGCTGACACAAAAAGGCGCCGTCATTTTTTCTGAAAAATTTTCCAGCCCGGTCATCGACACAAACCAATGGAATATCGCCAAAGGGCTTTGGAAGGTCGAAAACGGCATTCTGACCGGCAAAGAACTTGCCGCCGACCATCACGCCGCCAGCATCCGCGCCAATGTTCCGTTTACAAATGCCGTTTTGCAGTTCGATTTCAAGCTCGACGGCTGCAAAGGATTTTCGCTGAGTGTAAATGAGGCTAAAGGGCATCACTCGCGTGTAGGCATCACACCGGACGGTGTCAGCCTCCAGAAAGACCGGGACAAAAAAGATCCGCGTTCTCTCTCCCTGCCGCTGGCCCGGCAAAACAATGCATTTAAACCGGGCGTCTGGTATACGATGACCGTCGAATACTGCGGCAATGATCTGCTTGCGCATATCAACGACGAAACCTTCGTTCTCGGCGCACAGGAACAGATAGGTTCGCCGAAAACAAACTTCGGGTTCCCGGTGCTCGGCGAGTTCGCTTCGTTCAAAAATATCACCGTCTGGGCGGCAACACCCAAAACTGACGTCGTCGACGTAAAAACTAAACTGCTCGCAAAGCAGGCTGTACGCGACAACCGTCCGGCCGATCCGCGCGCAGCCTACATGGAAGCTGAAACCTTATTACGCGACAAATTGATGAACAACGATCCGGCGTTTGATAAGCTGGTTAACGAGCGGATCGCTATCGATACCGAGTTACACAAACGCTGGCCAAAAGCATTTCTAACCTCCGGGGCTGCTCAGACACTCAGAAAGAAACTTCTGGCTGAAGATAAAGAATTCAAGACCTTGAACGCCAAACTTGCTAAAGCTAATAAATCGGAACTGGACTATCTCTTCAAGCAGAGTCCGGAACTTGCTGAACTGCGTAAAGCCATGCTGAAACCTCAGCCGGCGAAATAAAAAAAACCTGCGGGAAATATTTCCCGCAGGACTTCTATTGCATAAACCGGAGAGACCGGCTTATTTTTTCTTACCTTTGTGTTTGCCCTTAGCCGGTGTCTGTTCGTCCGCTGTCAGCACGCCGTCTCCGTTTTTATCCTGCGTTGCGAAAGCGGCTTCCACCTTGGCTTGGTCAAATGCTACGCCGGCAGCTTCCATCTTTTTCTTTTGCGTTTCCATAAACGCCGCTTTGGTTACGGAAGCGGTACTGCCGCCTTTGGCTTTGCCTTTTTCCTTCGCCTGAGCTCCGGCAACCATCGTCATCGCAACTGCCAATACAACCCACTTCTTCATCAGCATCTCCTTAAACAGCACCTGCCGCCGAGAGCATGGTTCCCCACCCGGAGAACACCGCAGTCTGACCGGACATAAAGGTGTTTGTAGGCATAATAACGCTGCAGGCCGGTAAAAATTGCAGCGAAAGCGGGTAAACGAAACAAAAAGGGTTCCATATACTGGAACCCTTTTCCCAAGCGTTGGAAGCTCGTATCCTATTTTTTCTGCATCGCGGCACGAACACGCAACCGCAGCGCATTGAGTTTGATGAAGCCGGTGGCATCCGTCTGGTCGTAGCCGCCGGCTTCGTCGAAGCTGACAATCTTCGAGTTGTAGAGCGAATACGGCGAACGGCGCCCGCAGATATGCACTCCGCCCTTGAAGAGTTTCACACGGACATCGCCGGTAACCATCTTCTGGCTTTCAAGAACCGCCGCCTGAAGCATTTCACGCTCCGGCGCGAACCAGAAGCCGTTATAAACCAGCGTGGCATACTTCGGGATGAGCGAGTCGCGCAAGTGCATCACTTCGCGATCCATGGTGATCGACTCCATGGCGCGGTGCGCATGGTGCAGAATCGTGCCGCCGGGCGTTTCATAAATACCGCGGTCTTTCATGCCGGTGAACCGGTTTTCGACAATATCGATGCGCCCAATAGCGTGTTCGCAACCGATGGCGTTGAGCTTACGAATCAGCGCGGCGGGCGAAAGTTTCTGCCCATTCACCGCGACCGGAATCCCTTTTTCAAAGCTGATTTCAACGTATTCCGGTTTGTCAGCGGCTTGCGACAGCGGCTTGGTCATCATCCACATATTTTCATCGGGCTCATTCCACGGATCTTCCAGAATGCCGCCCTCAAAACTGATGTGCAGCAAATTGCGGTCGGTGCTGTAAGGCTTTGATTTGGAAACCGAGCACGGAATGCCGCGTTCTTCGAGATATTTGATCATATCCGGACGGCCTTTAAACTTGAAGACCTCCGGCATACGCCACGGGGCGATGATTTTGATATCGGGCTTCATCGAATAAGCCGTCAGCTCAAAACGAACCTGGTCGTTACCTTTACCGGTGGCACCGTGGCAGATGGCTTCCGCGCCTTCGGCGATGGCGATATCCATCATGCGCTTGGCGATCAGCGGACGGGCGATCGAGGTGCCGAGCAGATAGGTGCCTTCGTAGATGGCGTTCGCCTGCATCATCGGGAATACAAAATCCTTGGCGAACTCTTCACAGACGTCATCCACCACGCATTTGATTGCGCCATGCTTGAGAGCCTTGGCTTCCAGCCCGTCGAGTTCTTCTTCCTGCCCGACGTTCGAGCAGTAACAGATCACTTGCGCATTATACGTTTCCTGCAACCAGGTAAGCAGAACGGTCGTATCCAGACCGCCCGAATATGCCAATACAACTTTCATCATTTTCTCCAATTGAACTGTTCTATATCAAAAGTTTTTCCAACTGCCGTCCGAGTTCCGGAATATTTTCATGAACCGTATTCCAGACAAGCGAATAATCTGCGCCGAAATAATGGTGAATCAGCTTATCCCGCATCCGGGCCATTGGGAAGCTTCGCCGGTCAGGAAGCGGATTTCATCAAGGATATGCCTGATTAAATCGTCAGGTGAGAACGGCATATTCAACCTCATCAAGTATGTGCGGCTTCATGTAGGGACTCAGACTGTTGCGGGTCACCAGATCATAATGGTCACCCAGATGGCGCTCCAGAAAATCGCACAGCGCATTGAAATTCCGGAATGTATTCTTCCGATCCCCAAACTCGACAAGGATGTCTACATCGCTGGACGCCGTATCATCGCCGCGCGCAACAGAACCGAACAAACCAATCGCCGTCACACCCATGCGGTGCAATGCATCGGCATGGGAATTCAGCAGATTTAAAATGGTTTCCTTGCGACTCATGCTGAGGATTATAGCGGTGGCAAGCCACCGCACTCCATATCTTTTTCCTTAAAACGGAATATCGTCATCAAAGTCGCCGGGAGCTTCGGCATCAGCCGGAACCGGCGGACGGTCATCGTCGGCGGGAGCGCCGGCATCTTCGGCCTTGATACGCCATGCCTGAAGGTTATTGAAATAGCGCCCGTTATATTCACGGCCGCGGATATCAAACGTCACCGTCACCAGCTGACCTTCTTTCAGACCGTCGAGCAGCTTCGTCTTATCCTGAACGCACTCCAAAGCGATGTCCTGAGGATACTTGCCGTCCTCGACCGTCACCACAAACTCGCGCTTGGTAAAGCCCTTCGTTCCAAAGGTCTGGGCCTCTTTCACCAGCTTAACTTTCCCCGTCAAATCATACGCCATGTTTTTCTCCCTGAATTAGTAAAGCGCGGTACTATCGGACAGCTCGCGACGGAATTCAACCCTTCTCCGTAATTACCCGTATTCTCCGCACCGGCGTATTCACAGCAGCCTGCCCCAGCTTGATAAAGCTGCACTGAACCCGAACCGGCGGAAGGCTTCGGAAGCTGCGGGAGGGTTCTTCCGTACCGAAGAGTCTTTTCCATAGCTCCTCAACCTCTTCGGGAATGGCGGCCGGCCGGTTGCTCCGGACTGTCCCGTCTGCCAGGTCTGTTCATGCTGTTCATTGCAGGCCTTCAAATACGATGAGAACAACTGCCTGAATTTGCGTTCGGTAATGCCAAGTTCAACCGCTCCGGTTTTTGCTGTAATCTGTCCGTTACGCTGCTGCGTCATCAAATGACGCACGGATCCGGCACCGTAGCGCCGGCCCGGTTGCTGATATGTTTTTTTTCATGGAAACAACCATACGGTCCCCCTCATATCCCGGACAAGATTCATGCCAAAAGCCTGAAAACGGGCAAAAAGGAAATTTCAACGCACGTCTTCGGAAACTTTGATCGCACCACAGCAAATAGGAAAAATGGGTCAGCCAATGACCTGAGCCCAACGGACGAATACAACTCCGCTATTGCGGAGCAATTAAGCCGCAATCTTAGAATCCCGCCGTTCAGCAAGGGTGGAATAGATGCTCTGAACACATTTTCAACTCGCCCGGCGGTCGCGTTCCACCCTTTAGAGCATTTCCCTGAATGTGGAACAGACACTCCTGTCTGTTCATTCGGGCAGATCCGCCTTCGCCATCCGGTTTCGGCGAGGCACGCAAGAGTATCCGCCCCACATAAGAGATTGAGGTTTTTGCGTTTCAATCCGGTGCCGGGACAGTTAAAAGTATGCACATGAGAAAAGAAAAAGATTCCCTCGGCGAACTGAATGTACCGGATGACGCGATTTACGGCGTGCATACCTGCCGGTCGATTGAAAATTTCCACATGGCGGGCGAAAAGCTTCCGCTGGAACTGATTTACGCAATCGTTCAGCTTAAACAGGCCTGCGCCGCCGCCAACGCGCAACTTGGACTGCTCCCGCACGAAAAAGCGGTCGCTATCGCCGCCGCCTGCGGCGAAGTGCTGAGCGGCAAGTTTAACGACCAGTTTCCGATCGATATCTTTCAGGCCGGTTCCGGTACGTCGAGCAACATGAACGTCAACGAGGTGCTGGGCAATCTGGCCGCCGAAGCGCTCGGCGGAAAGCGCGGCGACCGCAAGACGGTTCACCCGAACGACGACGTGAACATGGGCGAATCGACCAATAATGTTTTCCCGTCGGCGATCCGCGTCGCGGCCGTCGAACTGTCCGGCGGACTTTTCCAAACATTGGACAATCTGATCCAAGCCTTGGAAGCCAAAGCGAACGAGTTTTCAAATGTCTGGAAAAGCGGACGCACCCATTTGCAGGATGCCGTACCGATGACGCTTGGTCAGGAATTCGCGGCGTGGGCGAATGCTCTGCGCAAAGCGGAACGCCGGATCGCCTGCGCCTGCTTTGATCTGCACGAACTGGGAATCGGCGGCAACGCCATCGGCACCGGCGTGAATACGCCCGCCGCGTTCCGTGGAGAAATCATCAAAGCGCTGAATCAGGCGACGGGTCAGGAATACCGCGCCGCGACCAACGGGATTGAGATCACGCAGTTTCTTTCCGACCTCGGTGCCTTTTCCGGCGCACTGAAAATGCTGGCGCTGGATATCAATAAAATCGTCAACGATCTGCGCCTGCTGGCTTCCGGCCCGAACACCGGCTTCGGCGAAATCCTGCTTCCGCCGGTCGAGCCGGGTTCATCCATTATGCCGGGCAAGATCAATCCGAGCATCTGCGAAGCGGCCAATATGGCCTGCCTGCAGGTGGCCGGTAACGACGCAGCGGTTTCGATGGGCTGCGCCGCCGGTCAGCTGGAGCTGAATACGCACATGCCGCTGGTCGGCACCAATATCGTCAAGTCGCTGCGGATTCTGACGAAGGTCTGCGACGCGCTGGATAAAAAGTGCGTGCGCGGCATCACCGCCGACGAAGCGGTCTGCCGCAAATACTTTGAGAACAGCGCCGGACTGCCGACGATTCTGAATCCGGTGCTGGGCTACGATAAAGTCGCCGAACTGGTCAAAGAGAGCCTCAAGACCGGCAAGACGCTGGCGGAACTGGTGCGCGAGAAAAAGCTGATGCCGGAAAAAGAGTTCGCCGCCCTGCTCGCCCGCTCCAACGGGCCGACACGGTGAGAAGGCTTCAGTCCGCAGACTTCAGGCTGCACGCATGAGGCTTGAGGAACAGGGCCGCCGGGACGGCGGCGGTACATATCGCAGGCATCCGGCCTGCCCTGTTAATTTAATGACTTGGCGGTTTTGCGGCGGTGCCAAGCCACATAGGAAATCAGAATGACGGCGCAGACGGCGGTGGCAGCCAAGCCGGCGATCTTGCCGTTCGATTTGAAAAGCTCATACATTTCTTCTTTGCTCAGATTCTCGGAGGCCTTGCCGATCCAGTAACCGATCACCGCCAGAACACCGCACCAGATGGCAGAACCTGCGCAGGTGAAGGCGATGAACCGGCGCATGTTCATGCGCGCCAGACCGGCCGGAACGGAAATGAAGTGGCGCACTCCGAGCATAAGACGTCCGGTGAAGGTTCCGACTTCGCCGTGCCGGAGAAAAAATTTCTCCACCTTTTCAAATTTATGCGGCGGACAGAGAACGTATTTTCCGTACCGGAGGATGAACGGGCGGCCAAGGAAAACAGCCAGATAGTAATTGATCAGCGCGCCGGTCATACTGCCGAGCGTTCCCATGAGGACCACCAGATAGAGGTTCATCTCGCCTTTGTAAGCCAGATACCCGGCAGGCGGTACGACGATTTCGCTGGGGATCGGGACAAAGGTGCTTTCGAGCGTCATGAGGATGTAAATTCCGGCATATCCCCAGTGCCCCACCACCGCAACGATCCAGGTAATAAAACTGTGCAGCATTTCCATTAAAAGCTCCGATCTGAATTCAGGCGTTCTTGTTTGGTTAAATTGGCGCGGAGCATAGCGGGTTTTCCAATGCTTGGGAAATCTTCATTCGCGGTTTTGTTGGCCGGATTTTTTATGGTCTTTGCGCCGCGTTGCGGCTACCTTTACTCCCGCATGAGCATTCTGATTAAACAGGTCGAATGGAACGGCACACCCGCTGATGTGCACATCAGCGGAAACAAAATCGTCAAAATCAATCCGGTGGAACGCGACCGCCGGGCGCGTTCTGAGCACACCCGGCGGGTGTGCCCCGCCTTAACAGCAGAGATCGTTCTCGACGGACGGAACAAGGCGATTCTGCCGACGTTTCATAATGCGCATACTCATGCGGCGATGGCTTATATGCGCAGTTACGCCGACGACCTCGATCTTTTCACCTGGCTGAACGACCACGTCTGGCCGCTCGAAAGCAAAGTCACCGAAGCGGATGTTTATGACGGCGCACGGCTGGCCTGTCTGGAAATGATCAAGTCCGGCACCACCTTCTTCAACGACATGTACTGGTTCTGGCACGGTACCGCCCGCGCCGTCGACGAGATGGGAATACGCGCCGCGCTGTCAGCCGTCTTCATCGACTTTGACGATCCGGCGAAAGCCAAAGCGCAGATGGAGCAGAACGAGCAGCTTTTTGCCGAACGGACGCGCTACAGCGACCGGATTATTTTCCAGCTCGGCCCGCATGCCATTTACACGGTTTCCGAAACGTCACTCCGCTGGTGTACCGAGTTCGCAGCCAAGCACGGGCTGATGATTCACATCCATCTTTCCGAAACGGAAAAGGAAGTGGCCGACTGCATCGCCAAGCACGGTATGCGCCCGGCGGAATATCTCGACTCCATCGGCTTCCTCGGGCCGAACGTCACCGCCGCGCACTGCATCTGGCTGGAAAAATCCGAAATGGAACTGCTGGCGCAACGCGGCGTGAAAGCGCTGCACTGCCCGACCTCCAACATGAAACTCGCATCCGGCAAGTTCCGCTTCACCGACGCGATCAACGCCGGCATACAGGTCGCCATCGGCACCGACGGCTCGGCCTCGAACAACTGTCTCGATATGGGTTCAGAAATCAAGATGGCGGCCCTGCTCGAAAAACATTTTACCGGCAGCACCACCGCGCTGAATGCGCAGACCGCATGGCATGCCGGAACCCGCGCCTGCGCGGAGTTTTACGGACTCAACAGCGGCCGCATCGCCGAAGGCGCGCTGGCCGACTGTATGCTGGTTGATCTGAATAACGAACGGCTGGTGCCGGGTCACCATCTGATCGCCGATATGGTCTACAGCGCGGACAGCGCCTGCATCGACACCGTCATCTGCAACGGAAAAATTCTGATGCAGAACCGCCATGTGCCGGGTGAAGAAGAAATCATCACCAAAGGCCGCGCCTTCAAAGAAAAGTTCCGCCGGTAATTTTATCGCGTTTTCAAGGCCGCCGGGACGGCGGCGATACGTACCGCCGGCGTCTCGCCGGCCCTGTCTTCAGACGGCGCGACCAATCAGGGAGAACGGGCCGGTCCAGTCGAGTTTGACCTTTACGAGCTGTCCTAGGCAGTCGCCGTCGTGCTCAAAGAAAACCAGCTTGTTCTGCGGCGTGCGGCCGCGCCAGCGGCCTTTGCTTTCCTGAAATTCTTCCGCCAGCACTTCAACAACGGTTCCGAGCATTGGAGCGTTGTTCACGCCCATCACCTGAGCCACCAGTTCATCAAAGCGGTTCGCCCGGCTTTCCTTTTCCGCTTCGGAAACATCGTCAGGCATTTTGGAAGAAACCGTGCGCGGACGCGGCGAGTATTTGGCGATATGTGCCAGATCAAGTTTCAGCTCGCCGTAGAGTTTCATCGTATCCATAAAGTCGGCTTCGGTTTCGGTCGGATAGCCGACGATGACGTCGGTATTGATCGAAGCGTCGGGAATGATTTTCCGGATATTGGCAACGACCTGCCGGTATTCGGCATTCGTATAGCCGCGGCGCATCGATTCGAGAATCCGGTCGCTCCCGGCCTGAAACGGCAGTTCAAAGTACGGACAGACTTTTTCCGTCTCCGCCACGGCGCGGATCAGCTCTTCGTCAATGTACGACGGATGGCTGGTCAGAAACCGGACGCGCAGAATGCCGTCCACTTTCGCCACCTCTTTGAGAAGCCACGCCAGATTTTTTCCGTCGCCGAGATCAACGCCGTAACGGTCAACAATCTGCCCGAGCAGCGTCACCTCTTTGACGCCCTGCCCGGCCAGCGAACGCACTTCGGCGAGAATTTCATCCGGCTTACGACTGCGGTCGGGGCCGCGGCGGTACGGAATGATGCAGTAGGAACAGGCGTGCGAGCAGCCCAGCGTGATCGGCACAAACGCGGTGATCGCCTTTTCCCGGTTGACGGCGGGGAGCCGGTAATCGGCCAGCTCAATCTGCGAGCGGTCGAGATGACTGTATTCATCGCGGCTCAGCACATAATCAATCAGCGCGTCCGTCTGCGACGGCGCCATGAAAACATCCACGAACGGAAACCGGCTCGCCAGATCTTCCGCCTCGCGCTTGCCGACCATACAGCCCATCAGCGCAATAATTATCCGGCGCTTGTTTTTCTTGGTGTCGCCGAGCGACAGCAGTTTGGAAACCGCTTTATCTTCCGGCTGCTGGCGCACCACGCAGGTATTCAGCACGGCAATGTCGGCATGCTCCGCCCGCGGGGTTTCCACAAACCCCAGCGCTTCAAGCTGCGAAGCGAGATACCGCGAATCGGCCTCGTTCATTTGGCAGCCGATCGTCCAGATGTGATACGTTCCGGTCATGATGCTAAGCTTCCTTCAAAAACATTAAGTGGATTTGCCATCCTCATCCGTAATTACTTTCATCTTTTCAGCAACATGCATAAAAAATTCCGTAGACCAGACAGCAACCGTGTCGGGATTCTTCAGGAACGGTTCCACATCCGCAAGAGCGGCCTTCACATCCAGATTTTGAATGCTTTCGCCAATCAACCTGCGAAATTCAGACTCCGGCAAGGGCTGCTCTGAATTCCAGTCTCCGGTTTGCCGCATCCTTGCCGACAGATGTTTCAGATCCATTGGAATGCCTTTGCCGACATACCAGACCCAGTCGTACCAGTCGCGCCCCTTGACCCGCCGCCCCCATTTTCTGAACAGCAGCGCGTGCATCTTACCGGAAAAAAGACAGGGCAAGGTATAGGTTCGTACGGCGAAAGGAATCGGTTGAAACAGAAACGTCGACTCCGTGGTAAAGTCCAGCGGCGGATTGGTGTCCACCTCGATCTTAATGCGCAATACCTGATTGCGATGTACGCCCCCCAGCACCGCTTCCGGCGCTTCAATCAAAAGAAACTGTTTAGTGGTGTCCGCTTTCAGAAAAGCTGATTCTATGGCGGAGTTCCCGGTTTTTTCTTTGACTTCAACCGTTACCGGAAAGCCCCACGCTTCGAGTTCGCGTTCGATAAATGCGCAATAGGGTGACAATTTGAAGTTTTCATTGGAAGTCAGCAGAGAAAAATCTATGTCTTCCGAAAACCGATCCAACCCGTGAAGAATCCGCAGCGCCGTACCGCCGTAAAATGCGGCATGTTCGAAAAACTTACCGCGCCAAAGCCCAAGCAGCGCCAGCTCCTGGAAAATTTCACGCAAGGCATTTTCATAGTCCCCTGCACTCCGGCAGTCGTAGCGCTCCAGCATATCCTGTACAGCCCGATTCATCCCTTCCTCCTCAATGCCCGAATCAATGCCGCACAATTTTGAACCTTGCGTGAACGCAGCGCCAACGCAAGCTCCTCCATTAAACCGGCATCCATGGCTCTTATATCGGCTTCTTCCATCCGTAGATTTTCAAAAAGGTACTGAGCCATTCCTTTCTGTGTCCTGTCTGCATCATTCCGTTCGTCGCGTATCCGGTCCGCCAGTGCGCGCTCAGGAAGCGCAATGAGAAACCTGCTCTCTCTCTGACCCGCCCGCCCGACACCCACCGAACAACAAGGCGTGGCATGATAAGTAAACAAACCCACAGGTGTCTCGAAACGCCGGGCGCGCCCGGAACAAACCGACGTAACCGTCTCAACCCGCTCTGGAATCAACCCGTAATATCCCAACGCATAATTCATCGAAACAAAGGAGGGCCCGTAGATCAAATTGGCCAGCAGTTCCCGCGAAAAGGGTTCCCGGCGATAATCCGGCCCAAACACATAAAGACCCTTCTTGACGCGGATGATCGCCTCGGAACGAAGCAACGCTGTGATCCGGTCACGAGGAGAGGCATACCCGGACAAGGCAGACAACAGAACTTGATAATCGAACTCTTCGCGTCCAATTTGCTTTCTAAGCGTCTCACTCATGCGCTCTTTTAACCATATTATGTCGAACAAAACAAGACATACTATGTAAATTTTGCATGTTTTATTTGAAGGGCATTGCCGACAACCAGACATCCGGATATCGCCGGCGTTTCAAGCTGCAAAGCGAGATATCGCGAATCGGCCTCGTTCATTTGGCAGCCGATGGTCCAGATGTGATACGTTCCGGTCATTCAAAATTCCTTTTGCAAAGCGACGCTTTTACCACAGGTACTCCATTCCTGTTGAATCAAAAGAAAAGCTTTTGATGTCCCCAAGGCATATTCACCTTGACCGCTTAACTTCTCCCGACAAAACTACGCCCCGTCAGTTAGGTTTGTGAAATTGCATAAAACGAAATTTTGTTCGTTCAACAATACTGTTCGGCTTGAAGATATGAGAAGAGAAGCTTTCCATTCGCAACTGCTGGCGGCCACTTTCTCCGCACTCCGGTTCGGTCAGGACTATGTAAAGAATCGTCTTCCCCTCAATGTTCGATACATAGCCGTCCTTAATCAGTCATACGACAACAATCGTAAACCCGATGAACTGGTGTATCCGGAAGACGAAGGACGGATTGAATCTGACCTCACAGATACTGCCGTGGTCGACCTGCTCCATCGTGATGACAGATGTCCTCAGTGGATCGATATCGCTGTGGCTGGAGCAGACAAGAACACTACCCTTCTTCGCTTGCTCTGTTGCGGACGATACCACGGTGATGAATCTCGAATGTATTATTATGAGAGTGGTCTTCAGCCATTTGGAATCAAAAGCCCTGACCTCCCCGTGGGATGGGAGGAAGGAATCACATTTAGAGTACCAGAGCCGAATAAGGCCTTGCACCTTATTGAAAAGTCCGCGGAATTTTCAAAAGGTCAGGGCTGATGTTCACCTCACACATTGTGCCAGCATCTCTTCTGCCGCGCGGACAGCATCTTCAACGGAAACGCCGAGAATGCTTTTCAGATCATCTTTGGAATAGGACGTGACACCGGTATTGCGCAGAACGCGGTGCTGCGGGCCGAACGGGCCGACGCGCAGCGGATCGGTCGGACCGAAAATGGCGAGGGTCGGCGTGCCGGTGGCGGCGGCCATGTGCATCGGACCAGAATCCACCGTGATCACCAGTGCCATGGCTTGCAAGACGCCGCCGAGTTCCACCAGTGAAGTTTTGCCGCACAGGTTATGCGCCGATCCGGGAGGCAGCAGTTCCATCAGTTTTTTGCAGGTATCGGCATCTTCCGGCACGCCGGAGATATACAGCATCGCACCGGTCTTTTCGTGCAGCACTTTCCCGACGGCGGCGAACCGCTCAACCGGCCAGTTCTTGGCGGCGTGGCGCGAGCACGGAGAAAGAAGAATTTTCAAGGGCGAAGTCTGTCCGACAAATTCCGGCGGCGGAAATGCAACCGGAAATTGTACAGGTTCCGTGGGAAGTTCGAGGAAGCGCAAAACGTCGAGGTTTTCATCGACGGCGTGGCGTTCTTTATTGCGTTCGGCGGCGACGTGGTCGTAGAACAGGTAGGCAAACTCGCGGTGGAACGACGGGCCGATCCGCTTGTGCGACCGTGCGGCACGGGCGATCAGCGCGCTTTTCAAAAGCCCCTGCATGTCCACGACGAGGTCGTACTTGTCCTGCCGGAGATCAGCCAGAAAGCTTTTCAGATTCCCGTGCACGTTGTTGCGCGGAAACGGAATGACGCGATCAACGTCAGTGAAACATTTGACCAGCGGCACGTAGCTGCTGTTGACGACCCAGTCGATTTCCGCGTTCAGCCCGGTCTTCAGCAGGTGTACGGCGGGCAGCGCATGGAACAGGTCGCCCAGCGAGCTGGTTTTGACGATTAGAATCCGCACATTTTCCCTTACATTGAATAATTTTCCCACGAATCACACAAATTGACACGAATTCAATTACCGCTATTCGTCTTCATTCGTGAAATTCGCGGGCTCCTTTTAAACAGCGCCGCAGAGCGTGAGCATAACGGCTTTCTGGGCGTGGAGCCGGTTTTCGGCTTCGTCAAAAACAACGGACTGCGGGCCGTCGATCACTTCGGCGGTCTGCTCCGCGCCGCGCAGTGCGGGCAGGCAGTTCATGAAAATGGCATCCGGCTTAGCGTGTTTCATCAGCGCCGCCGTCACCTGATACGGGGTGAACAGTTTGATGCGTGCGGCCTCTTCGTCTTTCGGAATGTGGTAGCTCATCCACGAGTCGGTATAGACGATGTCGGCATCCTTAATGGCTTCGACCGGATCGTCGGTGACGACCAGTTCGCAGCCCGATTCCAGCGCGAACTGCGAACACATTTCAGTGACTTCAACGGCGGGCATCTGCTCTTCCGGAGAACCGACGCTGCAATGCATGCCCAATTTGGTGCAACCCTGCATGAGCGAATGGGTGACGTTGTTGTAGCCGTCGCCGAGATAGGCCAGCTTCAGGCCTTTGAGCGTGCCCTTCTTTTCCTGAATGGTCTGAAGGTCGGCCAGAATCTGGCACGGATGGCCTTCGTCGGTGAGGGCGTTGATCACCGGAATGGCGGCGTGCTCAGCCATTTTGAGGATGTCTTCGTGGTGGAACAGGCGCGCCATGACGACGTTGCACATGCGGCTGATCACCTTGATGGAGTCCTCGATGGTTTCTTTGCCGCCGCCCATCGGTGACGTGCTCATGTCGTAATAGATGGCGTGGCCGCCGAGCTGGGTCATGCCGATTTCAAACGACAGACGGGTGCGCAGACTCGGCTTTTCAAAAATCATCAGCAGGGTTTTCTGCTTCAGCGCGTCGGCATACTTCTGCGGCTTGGCTTTCACTTTGGCGGCCAGCTCCAGCACGTCGATGATTTCGTCCGCGCTCCAGTCTTTGAGAGAGATGAGGTGTTTCATATTTTGTTCTCCTTGCAATAGTCGCTCACGGCTCCGTCGCAGCCGAAAACACTCAGCATCAGCGCCGCGCGGATCCACATGCCGTTGCGCACTTGCCGCCAGTAAACGGCGCGCGGGTCACTGTCGACCGCCGGGTCGATTTCGAGGCGGCGCGGCAGCGGGTGCATAATCACCGCATCCGGTTTGAGAATGGTTAGGTGGTTTTTAGTAAAATAATAAGAAGCGGTGTCGATTTTTCTGCTTTCGCCGTCTTTATCCCATTCGTCCTGAATGCGGGTCATGTAGATGGCGTCGACTTCCGGAATCACTTTGGCGAAGTCACAGCTGATCTCATACGGCATACCGGCTTCGTCGAGCTGCTTGAGAATATCGCCGCCGATCTGAAGTTCGGGCGGCGCGACAAAGTACGCTTTGACTCCTTTGTACTGCGTGAGAAGCCAGGCCAGCGAACGGACAGTGCGGCCGCGCTTCAGGTCGCCGACAAAGGCCACCTTCTTGCCGTCGATTCCGCCGGTGTTTTCAAAACTGCGCGCCAGCGTATAGATGTCGAGCAGCGCCTGGGTCGGATGCTGGTCTTTACCGGAACCGGCGTTGACGACCGGAACCGGGCGCGAGGTGTTGGAAAGCATCCACGCGATGCGCTCGGCGAAGCCGCCTTCCGGATGGCGCATGATGATCAGATCGGCGTAGGAACTGAACGTCCGCACGGAATCCTCCGGCGACTCGCCCTTCACCTCGCTGGAGGTCGAACTGTCGCGCACATTCATGGTTTGCATGCCGATAATCTGGCAGGCGGAGTAGAAAGAAAGATAGGTACGGCTGGAAGGCTGGGCGAAATAAAGCATGGCGCGCTTATCGAAAAGCTGCTGCTGCAGGAACGCGCTGCCTTCGCGGGTTTTGGCGACCCGGCGCACACAGGTCGCCAGCGAACAGAGGTCTTCCAGCATCGGGCGGCTGAACTGCTGGGCCGCCAGCGCGTGGTACGACCGGCCTTCCGTAAGGAAATACGGCGCTTTTTCAACAGCACTCAATCTGCTGAACTTGTCCCACGCAATCTGATTCAATACCGCCGTTTTACTCATTCATTCTCCCTGTTTCCAAATCCCGGAAGCTCTATATGCCATTTTTTCCAAACATTGGAAACAGGAAGATGGGAAGAATGGCAGATTGAAAATTCAGCGACGGTTCAGCGCATGGCGGATGATTTCCGCCGTCTTCCGTCCGACGCCCGGCGCGGCGCACAACTCCTCCAGACTCGCCCTGCGCAGACGCTCATAGGAGCCGAAGTGTTTCAGCAGAAGCTCCTTCTTCTTTTTTCCAATGGTCGGAATCTCGTCGAGAGCCGACTCGCGGATGCGCTGCGCACGCAGTTTCCGATGATAGGAAATGGCAAAGCGGTGCGCTTCGTCGCGCAGACCGGTTATCACTCTCAGCGCATTTGAATCGCGCGGCAGGCGCAGGCCGGGCTGATCGTCGCGGACAATTTCCTCAAACTGCTTCGCCAGTCCGACGCTTGGAAGTTCCACGCCGATTTCCGCCAGCGCCGCACGGGCCGCGCGCAACTGGGTAATGCCGCCGTCCACCACCAGCAGATCGGGAAGTTTGGCACCTTCGTCTTTCAGGCGGCTGTAACGGCGACGTACAGCCTCGGCCATCATACGCGGATCGTCGCTGCCTTCGACCGTCTTGATGCGGAAGCGGCGGTAACGCTGCGGTGCAGGAACACCGTCCACCGCCGTCACCATACTTGCCACCGCGTAGGTGCCGGAAATATTGGAAATATCAAAACACTCGATCACGCGCGGCAGCTTCGAAAGTCCAAGCGCTTCGCCGAGTTCTTTTACGCCGGTGTCCGCGTCGTCGATCAGCATCCGGTCGGTCTTGCGCACCAGTGCCCGCTCCTTCACCGCGCGGGTCAGCAGAAACATCATATCGCGCAGCGCGGCGGCCTCTTCGAACCGGTGTTTTTCGGCGGCGGCTTCCATTTGCGCGCGGACTTCTTTGATGTACTCCGGACGTTCGCCGCGCAAAAAAGCGCAGGCCGTCTGAACGCGCTCCATGTATTCCTCCGGCGTCACCTTGCCGACGCACGGCGCAGCGCACTGCCGGATAATATCGTTATGGCAGTGCTGATAGGTTTCCGCATCGGGCCGCTCCGGTTTGCACTGCCGGATGCCGAAACGTCTTTCGATAAACTCCAGCGCCGCGCGGGCCGCCAGCCCCGAGGTGTACGGACCGAAATAAATCGCGCCGTCGTTCTTATCGATCCGGCAAAGCTCAAACTTTGGAAACGGCTTATGCAAATCAACGCGCAGCAGCGGAAACCGCTTATCATCCTTGAACAGCGTGTTGTAGCGCGGCTTGTATTCCTTAATCAGCTTGCCTTCGGTCAGCACCGCTTCGGCGTCGGTCCGGAGCACCAGCACGTCGAAATCGGTGATCGAACGGATCAGCCCGCGCAGCTTCGGCTCGGCTTTATGATAGGTGCTTTCACGGAAATAACTCTGAACCCGTTTGTGAAGAGAAACCGCCTTGCCGACATAGATAATGCCGCCAGTCCGTCCGCGCATCAGATAAACGCCCGGCGCGTCCGGCAGTTCTCTCAATTTCTTCCGTATGTTCTCCGGCCACT
Organism: Kiritimatiellales bacterium; assembly: GCA_041661845.1. Taxonomy (GTDB): domain Bacteria; phylum Verrucomicrobiota; class Kiritimatiellia; order Kiritimatiellales; family Tichowtungiaceae; genus Tichowtungia. The sequence continues at coordinate 25,871 of JBAZTQ010000007.1, forward strand.
GCATGGCATGAACACTAGCAGAAAAATTCAAACCAGAGACTGAAAAAATCGCCGGTGAAAACGCCGGGTTCAACAGCGAGAACCGCAGATCACGCAGACTTGCTTCGCCATAGCTCACAGAGCGACGGCGGATGGTCGCGGATTTATCCAACCAGTGGAAAAATTACTAGATCACTTGACACCTTCGCCTAGACCGGCGGCTTTCTTAATAAACTCGTTCATGCGTTTAGCCAACGCTTCCCTACGCATCCGTAAAAACTCTCTGTAGTTTTCCATTTTTAGCAGATCGGGATCGCTTGGGACAAGCTGTACGTCTAGAGCCTGCTGTCCTTGTTGTTTCACAATCCCGGCCAGATAATCCATCGGGTGTTTATTGCTGATGCGCCGATTCGTCTGCCCAGTGATAAACGCCATATTTGCAATTTCATTAATCTCCCCGGTCTCATACCCCTCTTCCTTCAGCAAGGATTTAGGGAAAATGTGATGCCACTGAACAAAGTGGAGTTTACCCTGATGAGTCAGTGAAAGACCAAGGCCGCTAAACCAGTCTTTTGCTCCGGCATCTTTAAGCGCGAGATAAGCCAGCGAGAACAATGGGCTGTTGGAACCACGGTTTGCTAGATCGCTCGGCTCAATATTGAGGCGTCCGAACTGCCGTTTCACTGGCTCAAGCAAAGACGGGATGGAGCCGCCTCTAAAAATAAGCGCAAGGTCCTCATTAAGGATCGTTTCGGTCGAACCGCGAGAAAAGTGACCTCGCGCATTCGCAACCAGAAGCCAGTGCAAAAGAGCCTGCTGGTCGGCTTGCGTCAGCCGGTTATCCTTCACTCGGCTGACAGCCGCCAGAACATGCAAAAACATGGGAGAAGATAAAAGAGATTCGTCTTCAATACCTGCATTCGTACGCAAAAAGTTAATAGCAAAACGCAACCCTTCTTTGGCTTCTTCCCATCCCGCTTGCAGAGCGGAAACAGGTATCTTTCCTACTGTGTGAAACAGACACTGCTTTGTAGAAAAAACGACGATTGCGCGAACCAGCTGTCCGAGATCAATGGTAAACCAGCTCTTCTCACACTCCTCCTGAAATTCTTCGAGCTTCGTGAGCAGATTCGGCCAGCGAGAACTGATCTGCGCCATAGCGAGGTCAGAGGAACGTAGCTTCGCCCCTAGAGAATTGACTCGGACAAATATCTCCGTGACCTCTTGATAGCTCATGGAGCGTTCAAGGACGTGAACTACATACTGATAGTTGCGAAGCTGCCGCAAACGCGTCAAACGTTCTGAATACTTTTGAAAACGCGGATCAGAAAGAGAAGTCACGCCTACTTTTTGAAGTATAGATGAATCGCTGGCGGAACCAAAAACGTCGCTTACCGAAATCCATTGCGGCTGCGCTTGCAAGGCGCGACTGGCAACAACAAAAGTAAAATTCTTGAACCGCTCGGCAACGGAGTTTTCTCCTTCGCCGTTCTCCTCGGTATCATCCACATCCTCATCGTCAGGCGTCATCGGAGACGTTTCGTCATCTTCAACTTCTGTGGCCTCTGACGGCGGCCCGTCCGGATGTTCTAAGTTAAATAAAATATCGATCGGACGTTTCCGCCCACGGACATTGATCTGTTCACCATTGATAACCGCGGTCAGAGAAGTGAGCCGCTGCTGGCCATCAAGAAGCAGTTTGCGGCCTGCAAAAGCGTTTGTGTCCTGTGTGATAGCACCGTCGCGAGTCGGCACGGGTTCATCAGTTTCCCACATCAGAATAGAACCGCTCGGATAGCCCCGATAAAGCGAATCCAGCAAGTCTCTCACGCGAGTTGCCCGCCATACATAATGTCGCTGAATCTCTGGAAGACGCAACTCTCCCCGTTTATACATATCGACAAGCGTACTGATCGGAATGTTCTGCTGTTGCATCTTAATCCCCTTCTATTTTAAAAAAAGGGTCAATGAATTTCCGAATCCGTCAAACCCCGTAAAAATGCCCCTTCAATAAGGCGCGAGACTACCAGACAAATCTTTCAAGCCAAGCGATAATCAGGAGTCAGTGAACAGGAGTCGGGGGTCAGGTGTGGCCAACCCCGCCTTCCTGCCTTCGCGTCTTGGCGTGTTGCCATTCTCTTCGTTCATTGCTTTCGCAAGCTCAAGCCCGTCTCCCGAAGGTCGGCTGGCGGTTAAAAACTCTCGCCAGCAACCGGCTCCCTCGGAGAGGTTGCCCCACCTGATTTCTTCGCGGCTTTGCGCCTTTGCGCGAGAAAATTTTTCACAGGATCAGGATTCGACAATCAGCCGTAACGCCGAATTGGCCTGCATGTGGGCGACGATACCGACACGCGGCGCCATCAGGCCGCAGCCGGGCCGGGCTCCGGTCGTCAGGTCGCCGACGATATAAATATTCGCGCCCATTTTTTTAACGCCGATGGTTTCTTCCAACCCGAAACCGGCCATACCGGAAGCGCCGATAAACGGCACGTCCGGTTTCTGCGCCGCGAAAGCCTGCATGAGCATCGCCTTCTGGTCGGCGCGGTCAAAGGCTTCGATCATCACGTCCACGGTTCCGAATATCGGAAGAATATTTTCCGGTGTCAGTTTGACGGCGTGCGCCTCGACCTCGACATACGGATTGATCCGCCGGAGATTGGCAACCAGCGCATCGGTTTTCAGCAGGCCGATCTGATCGGTGAAATACTGCTGGCGGTTGAGATTGCTCGGCTCAACAACATCGAAGTCGGCGACAATCAGTTTGCCGACACCGACGCGCGCCAGCGCCACCGCAATCGCCGAGCCGAGCCCGCCGAGTCCGGCGATGCCAACGGTAGCGGCTTTTACCTTGGCGTGTACGCCGGGCGTGTGGCGCGACGCCATCAGCGCTTCGAGTTCTTCGGCGGACGGTTTTTCGCCGCGTTTAATCAGACTGACTTCGTCGCCGTCAGCCAGCGGCGCATCGGCGTTCATCGCCGCGCCGTTGAGAATCACCACGTCGGCATCCGGTTTGATCCGGTCGCGCAACCCGAAAAGCGTTTCGTCTGCTTTTGTTTCAGCCGGACGTTCGTTGACTTTGATCTTCATGATTCACTTTCCAAAATTCTGCCGCAAAAACTCCAGCTTCCGTTCCAGATGTACCGGTCCGCCGCCTTCATGCCCGGCCTGCGGATAAACCGCTATTGCTTTCGCGGAACGGATTTTATTATACGCCGCGTAAACACATTCCGGCGGACAGACGGTATCCAGCAATCCGCAGGAAACCAGCACCGGACAGGTAATATCCGGCGCGAGGTTTATATTGTCAAAGTAAGATAAATTCCGGCGGACGGTTTCCGCCCGCTCCGGAAAATCATTCAGGTAGTCCGCTGCACCGGCGGCTCCGCCGCTGCGGCTGCGCAGGCGCTGCTCCATCCAGCAGCTGCTCGGGACATCGGCCATGCAAAGCGAGACCGAGCGGTCAAGCGCCGCCACCCCCAGCGCCATGCCGCCGCCCTGACTGATACCGTCTACCGCAATTTTCAGCGGGTCGAGCTCCGGCGTTTCGCGTGCCAGCCGAACGGCCCGCAGACAGTCGGTCTGGACGCAGTAGAGCCAGCTGTTTTTCAGATCGGAAATATTCAGCATCCGCCAGCCGTAGCGCATACTGTCATCAAAGGCGGTGTTGGAGCCGGTCGCGCCGCGCTGCATACGGAAGTCGCACGAGATCACCGCGCAGCCTGCCTCCAGCCACGGCGTAAAATATTGGGGCTTCCCGCGATCCCGTCCGGCACCGTGAAAATAAACCACCGCCGGAACTTTCCGGTTTTTCGCTTCCGGAGGAAGCAGCAGCCAGGTGTGAACCGGCGTTCCGTCGAGCCCTTCAAACGTCAGATCCCGCACGTCCGTCCGCATATCGCCTTTGACGTTCAGCGGAACTTCCGCGCAACGTTTCATTGCATCGGCCCAGAACGCGTCAAAATCCGGCGGTTTGGTTTGCGGCACGTCGAGCGCTTCGAGCTCGGCAATCGTTTTGGCGGACTGCGGCATGGCTTTCTTCTTTCCTTCAACACGGCGTCAAAATAGAATCCGCGCTATGAAAGCATATCGCTCATTCGTTGTCAGCCTGCTCGCCGCCCTGATTTTGTCGCCCGACGGAAACGCTCAAGAGACTGGGAAAAAGCCGCTGGTTTATCAGATTCCGATCAAGGAGCAGATTGAACCTGCCCTGCTCTACGTCGTCCGGCGCGGCGTCACCGAAGCCAAAAAAGAAAAGGCCGACGCGGTGGTCTTCGTCATGAACACGCCCGGCGGCGGCGTCAACGAGGCCCGTGAAATCATCAGCCTGATTGGGCAGATTGACGTGCCGGTCTACACCTTTGTCGAAAAAGACGCCTATTCCGCCGGGGCCATCATCGCGCTGTCTACAAAACACATTTATATGGCTCCCGGCAGCGTCATCGGCGCTGCCACTCCGCTGATGATGAGTCCGTTCGGCGGAGTCGAAAAAATGACCGAAGCGGTCGAAGAAAAAATGACTTCCGCCGTCGCCGCGTTGGTACGCGCCGCCGCCGAACAGGGCAGCCATGATCCAAAGATCGGAGAGGCGATGGTTCGGCGCGAACTGGGATATAGCGTCGGAACGAACGTGCTGAGTAAGGCGGGCGAACTGCTCACCCTGACCGCCAGCGAAGCGGACGGGATTCTTTCCGAAGGCACCGTCAAAGATGTTGCGGCGATGCTGGAAAAAGCCGGACTTCCCAACGCAGAAATCAGAACACTCGAAGTGACACCGGCGGAACGAATCGCCCGTTTCATCGCCGCGTTCGCGCCGATTCTGCTGATCATCGGACTCGGCGGAATCTACATCGAAGTCAAAACGCCGGGCTTCGGACTGCCGGGCATTCTCGGCACGGCGGCGCTCGTGCTCTTTTTCTTCGGCCATCATATCGCCGGACTGGCCGGCATGGAAGACGCCATCATCTTCATCATCGGGTTCACGCTGCTGTTCCTTGAGGTTTTCGTCGTTCCCGGTTTCGGCATACTCGGTATCAGCGGCATCGCACTGATTCTTTTTTCATTGTTCAGCGCAATGACCTGGAAAATCCCGGGACACTTCTGGCCAGCCCTCGACGACAGCACCTTGCAGCTCGCCATAGGCAATCTGGCCTTGGGATTGACCGGCACCGCCATACTGGGATTTTTTGCCGGAAAATATCTGCCGAAATCACCTTTATTCCGTCCGCTGGTGCTCGGTCAGCAGACAAACCGCGCCGCAGGCTTTTCGGCGGCGCATGACCGGAGCGACCTGATCGGCCGGGAAGGTATCGCCGAAATGAGTCTGCGTCCGTCGGGCCGCGCCCTGTTTAACGGCGAGCGGATCAACGTCATCGCCCGCGGCGAGTTCATTGATAAAAACACCGCCGTGCGCATTGTTGAAGCGCACGGCAGCCGCATCGTCGTCGAAAAAATATGACGTCCGCTCCGGCAGAAAAACTCTTCCGTCGGGCACTGGTATTGGGTAGATTCCGCGCATGAGCAAACTCCACGGCACCATCGCCCACGTCATGCGCCGGTTTGTACCCGATAAATGGGGCGGCACCGAAACCGTCGTTTTCAACCTCGCCCGCGAGCTCGAAAAAAGCGGACTCAACAGTCCGATCTTCTGCACCGATATGTTCGCCAAGTCCGGCGCGGAAAAAATCGACGGCGTCACCGTCCGGCGTTTCCGCTACTGCTTTCCATGGTTCGGGCTGACTGAAGAGGCCAAATCAAAACTGCGTCTCAAGGGCGGCAGCCCGCTTTCGCTTCCGCTTTTCTTTGCCCTGCTGTTTCAGAAAGATCTGACGCTGATTCACACGCACGTCGGGCGGCGGCTCGGCGGAATTGCCCGCACCGTTGCACGCATCCGGAAAGTTCCGTACGTCATTCACGTCCACGGCGGACGCTACACCGTTCCGCAGGATCAGTACGACCAGATGACGGCACCGGTTGAAGGAAAGTTCGAATGGGGAAAAATCTTCGGACTGCTCTTCGGTTCACGAAAAGTTTTTGACGATGCCGCCGCCGTTATCTGTGTCGGACAGAGCGAGGCGGACGAAATGCGGCTTCGGTCGCCGGGCAGCAATATTCACTACCTGCCCAACGGCGTGCATGTGCAGCGTTTTGCCGAGGCAACGCCGCAGGCGTTTCGTAAAAAGTACGGCCTCGAAGATCAGAAATTTGTGCTCTGCCTCTCACGCATCGACTTCCAGAAGAACCAGCTGCTGCTGGTGAAAGCTTTCGCAGAGTTCCGCAAAAAACACCCCGACTGGAAACTGGTGTTTATCGGTTCTGTTTCGGTCGAAGAATATTACCGCAAAATACTCGACGAAATCGCGCGGCTGAACCTGCAGGATTCGGTGCTGATCATCCCCGGACTGAAACCGGACGACCCGCTGCTGCCGTCGGCTTACAAAGCGGCGGAGATGTTCGTGCTGCCGACCGCCAACGAACCGTTCGGCATCGTTATTCTCGAAGCGTGGGCCGCCGGTACGCCGGTGATTGCCACGCGCGTCGGCGGCATTCCCGGCTTTACGACTGATGGCGAAAACATTCTGCTCACCGAAGATAACGACGCCGTCATGCTGACCGCAAAAATGGAACAGCTGGCCGGATCGCCGGAACTTCAAAGCAAACTCGCAAAGAACGGCTTCGCTGAAGTATCGGCCGGCTACGACTGGAGCGCCATCGCTGAGAGCGTTGTCAGAATTTATGAAGAAATTCTGACAACCCGTTCAAAACGTTAAAATCGTCGAAGCCGTTAAAGTCGACAAGCCAAACAGGAGTTCCTATGACCAAACTATTCATCTGGATCGGCATAACCGTTGGCGGATGGATTGGCTGGTGGCTGGGCGCAAAACTCGGCTTTGAGTTCTTCGGGGAATTTATGGTCAGCAGTCTCGGCAGCATTGCCGGCGTTTTCATCGGCTGGAAGATTGCGAATGAAATCTAAATTGTTAAAACGGCCTGACGGCCTCGTTCAAGTCGTTGAAATCGTTTAACGAATTTAACGAGCGGTTGCTCCGCGTTTCAACGAGCGTAGCGTTTTAACGATCTTTCATGAACCCGCGCAGCACATAGTTCAGCACGCCGCCGTTTTTCAGGTATTCAATTTCGAGCGGCGCATCAACGCGGGCCTTCACCTGAAATTCCTTATTACCGGCCTTGACGGTCAGAATTTTTCCGGGCGTAAAGTTTTGCGCCACACCGGTGATGGTGAAGCTTTCTTTACCGGTCAGTCCGAGCGACTCCGCGGTTTCATCATTAATGAATTCGCACGGCAGAATTCCCATGCCGACGAGGTTGGAGCGATGAATGCGCTCAAAGCTTTCGGCGATGACGGCTTTAACGCCGAGCAGTTTGGTGCCTTTAGCGGCCCAGTCGCGCGAGGAACCCGCGCCGTACATTTTGCCGGCGAGAATGACCAGCGGCGTGCCGGTTTCAGCGTACTTCATGGCCGCGTCGTAAATCGTCATTTCACTGTAGCCGCGTCCGTCGGGCGCGGAGGCGAGCCCACCGGACTCGCCCACAGGCGGCAGATAGATCGTGCGGCCGCCTTCTTCGGCCACCATTTTATTTTTGATGCGGATGTTGGCAAAGGTGCCGCGCATCATTACTTCGTGGTTGCCGCGGCGCGAACCGTAGGAATTGAAGTCGCGTTCGGCAACGCCGTGAGCGCGCAAATAGTCGGCGGCCGGACTCTTCTTGGAAATGTTGCCGGCCGGAGAAATATGGTCGGTGGTAATAAAGTCGCCGAACAAGCCCAGCACCGAGGCGTTTTGGATATCGGCCAGCGGCGCGGGCGGCTGTTCGCAGCCTTCAAAAAACGTAGGCTCGCGGATGTACGTTGAATTGCCGTCCCACTGGAATACCTGACTCTTAACCGTTTCGAGTTCATTCCATTCAGGGCTGATCGCGGCGGTATCGCCGTACACTGCTTTGTAAAACGCCGGATCAGCGGCCAGCGCAATCGCCGACTGAAGTTCGGCGGCGGTCGGCCAGATGTCTTTCAGAAATACATTCTTTCCGGCGGCATCTTTGCCGATCGGATCGTTTTCGAGGTCGATGTTGACCGTTCCGGCCAGCGCGTAGGCGACAACCAGCAGCGGCGAAGCCAGATAGTTGGCTTTGGTGAGCGGATGAACGCGCCCTTCAAAGTTGCGGTTGCCGGACAGCACGGCGGCGACTGTCAGATCTTTTTCTTTAATTGCCGCTTCGATTTCCGGTGCCAGCGGTCCGCTGTTGCCGATGCAGGTGGCACAGCCATACGCCGCGACCTGGAAGCCCAGCTTGTTGAGAGACTTCATCAGTCCGGCTTTTTCAAGATAAAGCGCCGCCGCCCGCGATCCGGGAGCCAGCGAAGTTTTTACAAACGCCGGAACAGTCAGCCCTTTTTCGACCGCCTTCTTAGCGACCAGGGCCGCGCCCATCATCAGTCCGGGATTGGAAGTGTTGGTGCAACTGGTGATCGAAGCAATTACGACGGAACCATTGGTGATGGCCGATTGCCGATTGCTGACTCCTGACTCCTGAATACCGAAGTCCTTCTGAAATTCTTCCTTGAGTCCGGAGAGCGTCAACTGCTGGTGCGGACGGCTCGGTCCGGCGAGCGCCGGTTCGACGGTGGCCAAATCAAGTTCGAGCGTGTCGTTATAATCGGCCTCGCTGTCATAACCCCAGATGCCCTGCGCTTTGCAGTAGGCCTCGACCAGCGCGCACTGCGCTGCGCTGCGGCCGGTTTCGCGCAGATAACCGATGGTCTTTTCGTCGATCGGGAAAAATCCCATCGTCGCGCCGTATTCCGGTGCCATATTGGCAAGCGGACAGCGGTCAGCCAGACTGAGATTGGCGGCACCGGTGCCGTAAAATTCAACGAATTTTCCGACGACACCTTTTTTACGAAGCATGCGGGTAACGGTCAGCGCCAAATCCGTGGCGGTTACGCCCGCTTTGAGCGCGCCGGTAAATTTAAAGCCGACCACTTCCGGCGTCAGAATCGGAATCGGCTGACCCAGCATGGCGGCCTCGGCTTCAATACCGCCGACACCCCAACCGAGCACGCCCATGCAATTGATCATCGTCGTATGGCTGTCAGTTCCGACCAGTGTGTCGGGGAAGGCAATGTTGATTGCTGATTGCTGATTGCTGATTGCTGACTCCTGATCCCTGACTCCTGATTCCTGACTCCTGTCCTCTGAAACAGCCACGCAGGTCGCCAGATATTCCATATTGATCTGATGGCAGATGCCGAGACCGGGAGGAAGGACGCGCAGTTTGTCAAATGCACCCTGCCCCCACTTGAGAAATTTATAGCGTTCGCCGTTGCGCTCGAATTCGCGGGCGACATTGATTTCCAGCGCGGCGGCGCATCCGGCGGAGTCGAGCTGTACCGAATGGTCGACGACCAGATCGACCGGCACTTGCGGCTCAATGCGCGAAGCATCCTTGCCGGCCTTTTTCATGGCTGAGCGCAAAGCGGCCAGATCCACCACACAGGGAACGCCGGTGAAATCCTGTAAAAGTACGCGGGCCGGCATGAACGGCAGTTCGACCAGTTCGCTGCGCGGCGACCACTGAGCGAGCTGCTCAATATGCTGCGGCGTGTAAGCCGGATGGCCCTGCATCCGGAGAAGTGATTCCAGCAGCACCTTCACCGAAAACGGCATGCGGGAAAAGTTATAGCCGCCGCGCTTCTCCAGCTCCGGCAGGCTGTAATAGGAAACCTCAAAACCATCCAGCTGTTTCAAAAATTTGTTTTTATTCATAAATACGGCTCCATGGGTCAAAATTCAGAGGCCGGAGAATAAACCACGGATTACGCGGATGTACACGGATTTTTAATCACAAATCACTGCGGCAGGCAGGCCGCGCTTGGTTTATTCCGTCATCTCCTGTAAAAACACCGTATCGAAAGGAATCATCATGAAATTCATCGAATTGGCAAAAAAGCGCGGCAGCATCCGTTCGTATAAACCGGAACCGGTTTCCGATGAACTGCTCAATGAAGTGCTGGAGGCCGGCCGCCTTGCACCGACGGCCTGCAACCTTCAGCCGTTTCAGTTTGTGGTTGTGCGCCAAAAGGAAAATCTTGCCGCGCTGGCGGCCGGTTATCCGGCCCCATGGGTTGCCGAAGCACCGGTCATCATCGCCATCTGCACCCTGCCGTCCAAGGCCTGGAAACGGTCGCGTCACGACGACCGCTGTCTCGTCGATGTGGACGCAGCGATCGCCGCCGACCACATGACGCTGGCCGCCGCCGATCTCGGACTCGGCACCTGCTGGGTCGGCGCATTCGATCCGAAAATTATCCGTAAAGCGCTGGGCGTACCGCGCACCGTCGAACCGATCGTCCTGCTGACGCTCGGCCATCCGAACGAAAAAGGCCGACCAAAAATCCGGCAGCCGCTCGAAAAACTGATCCGGCACGAAAAGTGGAAAAACGGATGATCCTGCGCGTCATACTGATCGTCGTCATTCTTTACGTCTGCGCCGTGATTTGGATGTGGGCGCGGCAGGAAAAATATCTTTTTCTGCCGAAACACGGCGAAACACTGCCGGAGTTCGAACGGTTCCGCTGGGATCGCACCGTTAACGGCGTACGGCATCAGGGCTGGTTTCTGGATAAAGGCAAAGCAAAGACCGTGATCTATTACGGCGGCAATGCCGAAGATCTGGCGGGTCACTGCGAAGAAATGATGGCGGAACTCGACGCCAATATCCTGATGATAAACTACCGCGGCTATGGCCAAAGCGAAGGAACGCCCGGCGAAAAAGAACTGGTGGCGGACAGCATTGTCATGTTCGATCTGTTTTGTGCCGAAAAAAACAGTTCGCCTTCAAATATCTGTCTGATGGGCCGCAGTCTCGGTTGCGGCGTGGCCGTACAGGTGGCGACCGCGCGACCCGAAATCGCGGGAATCATTCTGGTAACGCCGTTCGAAAGTATCGCAGCCTTGGCGCACGCCCAGTATCCGTGGCTGCCGATCAAAGGTCTGCTGCGCCATTCGTTCCGGGCGATTGATTATGCGCCGGAAATTAAAATGCCTGCGCTGGTCGTGCTGGCGGAGTTTGATGACGTGATTCCGTCCGGAAGCGGGCGAAAACTCGGCGAAGCACTGGGCGGACCGAAGGAATTCGTCACGCTGCCGATGAGTCACAACGACATTAATGAGCATCCCGGTTATTTCGAGGCCGTCAACCGCTTCATCAACCGGTAAATCGTTGGCCGTATTCTTCCCGACATTCCCTGTTTCAAAATCCCGCCGCTCTGCTAGGCTGTCCCGCATGTTCCAATACCAACAATACAAACAGTACTTTGCTCAGATCGCCACCGGGTTTGAAGAACCCGCCGAAGCCGAACTCAAAAGCCTCGGTGCGACCGGAATTAAAGCGGCCTTCCGCGGTCTCCACTTCGAAGCCGATCCGGAGACGCTTTACCGGATCAACTACACGTCGCGGCTCGTCGTGCGTGTCCTCGCCCCGCTGATCACCTTCGACTGCCACAGCGACAAATATCTCCACCAGACGGCGATGAAACTCGACTGGAGCCAGTTCATGACGCCGGGCGACACCTTTGCGGTGAATGCGTCCGTCTCGAATACGCCGTCGCTGACTCACTCGCAATACGCCGCGCTCAAAATCAAAGATGCCATCTGCGACTGTTTCCGCCAGAAAACCGGCGAGCGCCCCAATGTTGATGTGCAGTCGCCCGATCTCGGCATCAACCTTTTTGTCCGCGACAACCGCGCCACGATCAGCGTGGATGTTTCCGGCGGCTCGCTTCACAAACGCGGCTACCGCACCGCTTCGGTCGAAGCGCCGATGCAGGAAACGCTGGCGGCGGCCATCATCCGGCTCTCCGGCTGGGACGGCGAGCGCCCGCTGGTCGATCCAATGTGCGGCTCCGGCACCCTGCTTTGCGAAGCCGCCATGCACTATTGCCGTATTCCCGCCGGCTTCCTCCGTAAAAAATGGGGTTTTGAGCACTTCCCGGATTTCGATTCCAAGGTTTGGAAAAAAGTGAGAGACGAAGCCAACGGCTTGATGCGCCCGCTGCCCTCCGGACTGCTGATCGGAAGCGATATGAACCGCGATGCCGTCCGCGCCACCCTGACGAATTTCAATAATCTGCCGGGCTGCAAAGACCGCGTCCAATGTTCGGAAAGAAAGTTCCAGGATTATCCGAAGATTGAAAACTCCGTCATCGTCGTCAACCCGCCGTACGGCGTACGGCTCGGCGACCGCGAATCGGCCGAAGCGCTGATGAAAGAGTTCGGCGACTTCCTCAAACAGCGCTGCACCGGCTGTACCGCCTACGTTTATGCCGGCGACCGGCAGCTCCTCAAAAAAGTCGGCCTCAAACCGGAGTGGAAAAAAGAACTCAACAACGGCGGACTTGAAGGCCTGCTCGGAAAAATTGATCTCTACGCATCGCCGAAAATTGCAAAATGAAAACCGTCGCCGAAGTTGACTGGGCAAACTGGAACCCGAAAGAGCGGGCGACGCTGATGTTCATTCTGCAAAACGGCCGGATGCTTTTGATTCATAAAAAACGCGGGTTCGGCGCGGGCTATTTCAACGCGCCGGGCGGACGGCTGGAACCGGGCGAAACACCGCTGGAATGCGCCGTACGCGAAACGCAGGAAGAGCTTTGCATCACGCCGCTCGATCCGGTACACGCCGGAACGCTGATGTTCCAGTTCATCGACGGACACAGCATTCACGGCGAAGTTTTCACCGCCACGGAATTTGAAGGCACGCCGACCGAAACCGATGAAGCTATTCCGCGCTGGTTTCCGGTGGATGCGCTGCCGTGGGAAAATATGTGGGCGGATGATCCGGTCTGGTATCCGAAACTGCTGGCCGGCGAAAAATTCACCGGCCGTTTCACCTTCGATCACAAGACCATGCTTGATCATGAGCTGCTGACGCATCCGTGACAAAACGCAGCTTCCTCTCGACACGTTTAATCCCGGTGCATATTATGTCGGCACCGGCGCGGACATGGTGTCTGTGCTGTGAAACCGGAGGGTGCGTTATGAGTTGGTTGCGTTGCACGTTGTCACTGAGCTTGGCGGCATTAATCGGTTCAGCGGTTGCCGTAAGAGCCGAAGAAAACCCCAAGCTGAATATTCCGGAAGTCAAAGTGGACTCCAAAGTTCAAAAAGATGCTGAAAAGAAAATGCACGCTGCGAAAAAAGAGGCGGCCGGTATTACCAATGCCGTCAAGAAAGATGCTGAAAGCAAAATCAAACATGCCAAAAAGCATTCGGCGGAGATGCAAAACGAGCAGATGAAAAAGACCGAAGAGCTGAAGAAAGAAGCGGATAAAGGCTCTGAAAAAGGTCAGGCCATGCGCGAAGAACACAGCAAAAAGTGGTGGAAATTCGGAGGAGATAAGGAACCCGCCACGCCGGCTCCGGCAAAATAAATCTCTAAGCGAACAAACAAAGAATCCCGGAGCCGTCTTCCAGACCGCTCCGGGATTTCTGCATTCAGGACTTCGATACGTTCTGTTTTATGCGTGATCGAAAACCATCGACTGAACTTCTACACCTTCAATCGCCAGCAGCTTTTTCTTGAACGCGACAACCTTGGCGTCGTCATCCACCATATCCAGAATAATCATTCCGTTGGGTGAACACACCCCTTTATTGGCTTCGTGCAGGCCGAGACGAGTGCGGATCTGGCAGCCGAATTCTGTGAATACCTTTTGCACTTCACTCGCGTGCTTCACCCGTTCCGTAATATGAACCCCGACCACAATATGCTTATCCATAATATCCTCCTCGGTTGCGGTGAGTTTTACCTGTTTATTCCACGGTTTGGAAGCCGGACGATTGCTTTTTCCAGTGTTCGAAAAATTACCCGACCCGCCCCTTTCCTTCACTTGATCATTGAAAATTGAGTTGGGCATGGAACATTTCCGTCCTCTTCACAGAAGCAGGCGCTGAATCTGAACCAGCAGACCGGGCGCGTCTTTCCCCCGAGAAAACCCGGACAAGGCCTCTTGCGCCGCGCGGATCTCTGCGTTCAGGATCTCTTTTTTATCCCCCATAAATTCTTCCAGCTCATCCGCCGGAAACGAATAGCCGAACAGCCGCAGCTCCTCTTGTATCTTTGACAAATGTTCCGCACGGGAAAGTTCCTCGGCATACCCCGTGATAATTTGAAACAGAATGTATTCGGCGACCCGCTCATCCCCCGACGCGCTCAACCGATTTTTAAACCCGGCGTAGTCAAACCGGCGCTTGGCACTCTCCGTAATGGTGCTCCACACAATATCCTCAGCTTGTCTCATCGTCAGATCATTCCCTGCTCGCTCATCGACGCATCTAACCCGCCACGCCAAAAATTACTAGATTACGGAAGGCACTCCGCTTCCTTAGAAAAGCTCGCCCTGACCAATAGATGAGTCGATCTGAATCTGAGCTCCAGGCAGTGTAAGGCGAAGCTCTTCAACCATCGCTTGAATTTCTTCATAAATCGGAATTTCTTGATTTACCACTTCAAAGCTAACAGCAAGCGCAAATCTCGCGGGATATTGGAGTGAATGATCCCAGCCCTTATGGCCAATTACACCGATCAAAAAACTATCTGGAAGATCGCGGCCCTTTACATAAGCCCAATCCTTTTGCAGAGTCCCTATATTCCGGCGAGCCCCTTTAATTTCTCCGTGGTCATCTGCCTCTCTTAACATCCAATCGAAATACCTCCGGCTCTCATCAGGAACCGAACCATCGTCTTTAAACAAATCACTTCTAAACTTTGCTTCCGATTCCCCCGCACAAGATGCTTTCCAGCTCAAATGCGTAGAAAGATATTGCTTATGCCCTCGCCGAGTACGCCGAGGCATTGCCGCATAAGATAACGTCACATCAATCCGGACATCATATTCAGCTGCCACGGCGCGAAGTGACTCAGGAATCGGCACTTCAAACATTTTAGCAATCCCTGCACAAAGAGACTCATTTGAAACAATCAAAGTTACTCGGAAATCATCATTACTTAGAGCACGCGTAGCATCCGGAATTCCATATCCAATCTGCTTCAAAATAGACAATCTCTCTTCTGACGTTTCTAAACTTTCAGCCCAGTCAGGCCATCTAGCACTGTTAGCAATCAGCGCACGATAAAGAAGGGTTGACTCATCGGGCCACTCTTTTTGGAGCTGAGCAACCAACGAAGAGACCCGTGGAGCAGCATAAGAAGTCCCAATCTCATTTCTTCCTATTGCGGGAGCTCCGTAAAGCGTGCTTTGCACTAACAAAGGGCTGGTTTCTTTGTGCGAAAAAACCTGCACAGGATTTGTCTCATCACAAGATACAACAAGGTCTCCACCCAACTCGACAACCTCAGGTTTTATTGACCCCCAAATCCCTTTCCCTGTTCTAGAAAACGGTGAAACACACTGGTCGCCGGCCAAAGCTTTAAGGTTTGGTGTTTCAAAACTTGAATGACTAATCGAACCGACAGTTAAACACTGGAAACTTTGAGCCGGGTTAGCAATGCGACAGCTCGGTTCCTCTAAATAGCTTGGATACGCCCGCCCGCTCTGAAGGTGGTTTTTTATACCCCATGACAATGGATTCGAATCCTGAATTTTAATATTTCCAGCGCTCTGAACAACAAGTACGTCACGAAGATAAGCCAGTTTATCTATTGCCGCCGCCCACGTAGACATATGCGGTGCTCGGAAGGGTACTCTTGCGTTTATGCTATGGTTAAATATTCGAGTTTCATACGCCCCGTTATAATGATCTATAACTTGGTGCATATATGCCGCAGGCATTAGATCTTCAGGAATAGACCCCTCTTTATCTAACACACGAGCATTCTGGATAAAACATGGCAACTCGATCTTACCAGAAAGTGGCACGGCATTTGGAAACAGCACGGCTCCGGCAACTCCGGTTCCATGTCCATGCATTTTCACATAATCAGCAGTATCGTCAGATGCTTCCTTAGGGATAAAGTTAAACGAATGCTCTTTAATAACACCCGGCTCTATCAAACGATGATTCTCTTGCATCCCGCTATCGATCACACAAACTGCCGGAGCATCCGGACTAGGAGGACAAACGTCAATATCTCCGCCCCACTTGTCATCATCCGCGCCTTGATGTTCAGGGGTCATTACATCCAAATCCTCCACCTGAAACAGAAAGGAATAATTTGCTACGATGTCTTTAAATCCAATACCTGAAACTGTTGCACGAATAGTAAATGAGTCAGCGAAGCCCTCGATGCAACTTTCAACACGACCATAAGGAGAAATCCAGTTTTTTTGAAATTCCTCCTGTCTTTTCCATATCAAATTATCTAATTCCTGCTGTGCGCCCTCAATTCGCTGCCTAGCGCTTTCTAGATATGCAGTATATTGCTCTTCCAACTCGTCTTTTTTTTGAGATCTAATCTCGGGGATTTTAATAGCATTACAACTAATACCAAAATCCGCCGTCACCTGATCCGTATCTTTGATTTCTCGCCACGCTTCAAAAAATGAACTTGGCAAAATTCTTTTTAGACGCTCACCCTCATCCTCTTTATCTGAAAGTTCATAAATCTTAGCCGCGCTACCCCCGCCATGCTCTTCATTCAGAAACTTCTCCAGTTTTTCTGCCGTGATGGAATACGCATCATCATTAGCGGAAACCAGAATAAAGCCGCCGTCTTCTTCCGCAACTAATTCGAGCCCAAACGAGGTGCGAAGAAAATCCAAATCAGGGGATTCCTCATCAATCTTAACCCACAATGCGGTTCCTTCCGGGATAGGGAGCCCTTTGCTTCGACGATCCTCTTTTTGTTCCGCCCACCAAGCATTCAACTTCCCGAGTTGTTCTGATAGATATTTGTGGTGAGAAGGACGATCACTCTCTAAATCTCGTTGTTTTTGAGGCTTAGAGCCTCCGCCGATTAACTCAGCAGGGCCTTCAACAACTCCGGAAAAAAGAAGGTGAGGGAAATCATTCGAAGGCATGAAAAAATCCCTTATTGCTTGGGTTGTCTATAAGCCTGCGCGATTGCTCGTTGAATATCGTCCTGACGAACGCATGACTCGATATTGAGCAACACCATTTCTTTAGCGGCTTGTTGAGCAATTTTAACAGTCATAGCCGCAGACGCTCCGAGCAGCTGGTCTGCTAAAGCTTCCCAGCAAATGTGTTTATCAAGCGGTATAGCACTCAATGTCATTTTTAAGAGTTTTATGATCTCAACTCTTCCCGGCTGATGAATTTCAAACACCTCGTCAAAACGGCGGAACAGCGCTGGGTCTAACAGGTCATTCAAATTAGTCGCCGCCACCAAAACCCCAGGAGCATCATAGTCTTCCAACAGTTGCAGCAAGGTATTTACAATGCGGGAGACCTCCCCCACATCACGCGCGCTGTCACGGCGTTTTGCAATGAAATCGCATTCATCAAGGAATAGCACCGACGGCTCTTTGTGGGCTTCTTCAAAAACCGTGCGAAGGTTTGCGGCAGACTCTCCGAAGTAGGAAGAAATCAGCGCGTCTAGCTTAACCTTTATCAAAGGTAAGCCAATACTCCATGCTAAGCGTTCGGCCCCCATAGTTTTGCCACATCCTGGCAAGCCGTATAACAACACTTTTTTTGCATGCTGCAATCCAAAGTTTGCCAATCGCTTCCGAGCAAGAAACTCTTTTTCAACACGCTGAAACCGTTGCTCTACCGCGTCATCCAACACCATATCGTGACGAAGCTGGTCGTGATCAAGTCTCGTAACAAAAACAGTGGAACTCGTATGAGAGGCGCGACTAGAACGTCCCTCCAAAGGCTTCATTGCCTGATTGTTCTTGGCTTGAGAGGCTGCTCTGGACACAAGCGAGCTCAATTGTTTAGCCAATTTGACATGCCCCTTCTTCGCCTCTTCCTCGACAATTTTTTCACACAGCAATTTCAGAGAGCCATCATCAACTTCGCTCATCGCTCGCACACAACGCTTTAATAGTTCAGCATTCACGGTTGTATAACCTCCATAAAATATTATTGATCTAATTTACCCTCATTCTCGCTAAAACTGGAACTACAACGGTTCAACACCACGGCGCGAAAAACTCGATATCTTCTACCGGATTGTTCAAAGGGCGGGAAGCGTTAAAGACAGGGATCAGCGGTCAGATGTCGGAGGTCAGCCGTCCAGACTTTGGAAAACTCTCTGTGTCGCTGAGAACTCCGTGGTGAAAAAAAAACCCAAGATCGCCGGGTGAGGTCACCCGGCCTACAATTTTTCCATCCGCCTTCATTTATTACGGCGCGACAGGATTCCTGAAACCCATCCGCGCCCACCGGACGCGGCTACAGGAAATCGTTCTTACTGTGGGTGCGGACGGTGGCCGCGCCTGTACCGAATGTCATGCGGTTCTGGTATCAGATCCGAACCTTGAAAACTTCCGTGCTTTCTGTGTATTCCGTGGTCAAAAATCCCAACAAAAAAGCCCCGCCGGAGCGGGGCTTCACGCCTCAAAGCGCCGGTTTGTGTTTGTACTTGGTGTGCAGCAGGTGGTGCGATTTTTCGCCAAGCGGCGCGTCCAGAAACTCTTTGTAGAGCTGTTGAACCGCTTCGTTTTCGTGCGATTTACGCAACGCTTTGCCTTCGTCTTCGGCATAAATGGCGCCGATACGTTTCATGCGTACGGAGTCGTCGGTCATGCGCGGCTGTCCGCCCCCGCCGATACATCCGCCGGGACAGGTCATGACTTCGATGAAGTGATAGCTCTTTTCTCCGCGCTTGATACTTTCAAGCAGTCGGCGGACGTTGGCCAGCCCGTGGGCAACCGCCAGTTTAACTTCAACACCTTCAAGGAAGGCCCACGCCGGTACGGTACCCGTAATGACGACGGAGGCTTCTTTAATCCCTTCGAGTCCGGCAACCGGTTTGACGTGCAGATTGTCCATCGGCAACGTGCGTCCGGTGACAATTTCGTACGCGGTGCGCAGCGCCGCTTCCATAACACCGCCGGTGTTGGCAAAGATGTCTGCTGCGCCGGAGCCCAGCCCCAGCGGTGCATCCATCTTGCCGTCTTCGAGCGACATAAAGTCGATACCGGCTTCTTTAATCATCCGGCCCAGTTCGCGCGTGGTGAGTACATAGTCCACATCGCGCACGCCGCTGCCGTTCATCTCGGCGCGCTGGCACTCAAATTTTTTCGCCGTACAGGGCATGATGGAAACAACCGCCATATCTTCCGGCTTCACGCCGATTTTCTGCGCGTAGTAGGTCTTGGCGACCGCGCCGAACATCTGCTGCGGCGATTTGCAGGTGGACAGGTTCGGCAGAAATTCGGGATAGTAGTATTCCGCGAAGTTGATCCAGCCCGGCGAGCAGCTGGTGAACATCGGCAGCGGAACTTTTTCGCCGTCTACCAATGCTTTCTTCAAACGCGTCAGCAGTTCAGTGCCCTCTTCCATGATCGTGAGGTCGGCTGTAAAGTTGGTGTCGAACACACCGTCGAAGCCGAGTGCGCGCAGTGCGCTGACCATCTTACCGGTGACGCGGGTGCCCGGTTCACAACCGAAGCATTCGCCGAGCGCGGCGCGAATAGCCGGTGCCGTCTGCACAACGACGGTTTTCTTCGGATCTTCGAGTGCTTTCCAGACCGATTCCACATGGCTTTTTTCAGAAATGGCACCGACCGGACAAACGGCGGCGCATTGTCCGCACTGTACGCACGCCACGCCGTCCAGATTGAGTGTAAAGGCCGGGCCGATGACAGTGTCGAAGCCGCGTCCCTGCGGATGAAGCGCGCCGACGCCCTGCACCTGCGAGCAGACGGTGACGCAGCGGCGGCACTTGATGCACTTGGAGTTATCTCGTACCAGCGCCGGTGTGCTGTCGTCGATACGGGCTTTAGCCTTTTCGCCTTCATAGGCGATTTCGCGAATCCCAAGTTTGGAAGCCAGCGCCTGCAGTTCACAATCCTGATTGCGGTCACAGACCGGACAGTTGCCGTTGTGCTCGGAAAGGAGCAGTTCAACCACCTGACGCCGGGCGGCGCGGACGCGCGGACTGTTGGTCTTAATGTCCATGCCGTTCGCCACCGGCGTCGAGCAAGCCGCCATCAGCGTACGCGCCCCGGCAATCTCGACCAGACAGACGCGGCAGGCGCCGATCGGCTCGCGCTTTTCGAGAAAGCAAAGCGTCGGTATACGGATTCCCGCACGGCGGGCCGTTTCCAGAATGGTTGCGCCGTCGGGAGCCTCAATGGATTTTCCGTTGATCGTGAGCTTATACATTGGTGTCCTCCTCATCACAAACGGTGCATTTTCCATAGTCGCAGCGCAGGCAACGGCGGGCCTGACGGACCGCTTCGGATTCATTCCACGACTGCTCCACTTCATCGAAGTTGCTGCGCCGTTTATCGACCGGCATCATCCGCAGCTTCTCTCGCGGATAAGGTACCGGTTCCGTGTCGGGATCGTAATCGGTGGTATTTTCCTGCTCCGTGCGCCAGAAGGCATGTTTTTCGCCGCTCAGAAGAAGGTCGATGCCGACCGCCGCGCGCTCGCCGTCGCCAATGGCATGTACCACCGACATCGGGCCGGTAACGGAATCTCCGCCGGCGAAAACGCCGGCGACTGATGTTTTTCCAGTGACCGGATCGGCCTTGATCCAGCCGCGGTCGTCGAGTGCCAGCACGCCGC
>JBAZTQ010000008.1:0-45584 GCA_041661845.1 Kiritimatiellales bacterium
GGCTCTGTCTTCGCTGGTCATGGCGCTCATCGACAAATACGTGCTCTCGCAGACGTTCATGATCGCCGGTACCGTCATCAAGCTGCGCTTTCTCGAAATTCTGATCTTCATTGTGGTAATCGCCGCGCTGGTTCAGGTGGTGGAAATCATCCTCCAGAAATTCAGCCCGCCGCTCTATAAGGCGCTCGGCATCTTTCTGCCGCTGATCACCACCAACTGCGCGGTACTCGGCGCGGCTGAACTGAATGTAAAGGCCGGGCGCGGCGTCATTGAATCCACCATCTTCGGCACCTGCTCCGCCATCGGCTTCGCACTGGCGCTGATTCTCTTCTCCAGCCTGCGCGAACGGCTCGATCTGGCCAAAGTGCCCGCACCGTTTCAGGGAACAGCCATCGCCTTGATCACAGCCGGTATTCTGGCAATGGTCTTCATGGGATTTTCCGGACTTGTCTAACCAACGACTGAGAACACTATGCTGCTTATAATCATTGCCGTACTTTTCGCTACCGTGCTCGGTGCGCTCCTCGCGCTGATCATCGGCGCGACCGCCAGAGCTTTTGCCGCCGAAACCGACACGCGGGTCGAGACCGTCACCGAAATGCTGCCCGGCGTAAACTGCGGCGGCTGCGGCTACGCCGGTTGCGCCGACTTTGCCAAAGCCATCGTCGAAGGGCGCGCGCCGCCGATGCAATGCCCGGTCAGCACCTCCGTCAATATCACACGGATTGCCGAATACCTCGGCATCACCGCCGGAGAAAAAGAAAAAGTTTTCGCGGTCGTCCGTTGCGGCGGAAGCTGCGCCGTCACCGTCCGCTCGCCGTACAACGGCGTCGGCGACTGCCGTTCCGCCGCACTGGTTGCGGGCGGTGCCAAAGGCTGTGACTTCGGCTGCATCGGCTTTGCCAGCTGCGCGCGCGCCTGTCCGTTCGATGCGATTGAAATGCGCGACGGCCTTGCCGTAGTGCATCCCGAGCTGTGCGTCGGCTGTGGCAAATGCGTGGACACCTGCCCGAAAAATCTGATCACGCTCGCGCCTGCCGCCGTCGATGTGCATGTCTACTGCAGCTCGCCGGAAAAAGGTCCGGTCAAACTCAAGGTCTGCAAAGCAGCCTGCATCGCCTGCCGCAAGTGCATTAAAGCCGCCGACAGCGAAACCCAGATGAACATCAATGGGTTCCTGGTTTCCACCAACTACAGCAATCCGCCGGTGCATGATCTGGTTGAAAAAGCCAAATGCCCGACCTCGGCACTGCGCCTGGCCACAAAACACGCCGCCGGTGCTTACGAAGGAGTTTCGAAATGAGCGACAGACCCCGTAAATTTAAGGGCGGCGTCCACCCCGAAGACAGTAAAGCGCTCTCGGCGTCCAAGCCGGTGCAGACCGCGCCGCTGCTCGCCAAATATACCGTCATCGTCCACCAGAACATCGGTGCACCGCCGGAAATCGTCGTCAAAAAAGGCGACGTCGTCAAAAAAGGCCAGCTGCTCGCCAAAGCCGCCGGCTTTGTTTCCGTACCGCTTCACGCGCCGACCAGCGGCACCGTCACCGCGATCGAAAAGTGTCCCGGTCCGGCGTGCGTCAGCGTTCCGGCAATTGAAATCACGGCCGACGGCAAGGACGAATGGGGTTCGCCCTTCGAACCGATTGCCGACTGGCAGAACACCGATCCCGCAGTTCTCAAGCAGCGCGTGGTTGACGCCGGTATCGTCGGCATGGGCGGCGCGGCCTTCCCGTCGCACGTCAAACTTTCGCCGACCAAACCGGTCGACACACTCATTCTCAACGGCGCGGAGTGCGAACCCTATCTCACCGCCGACCACCGCCTGATGCTTGAACAGACCGAAGACGTTTTGCTCGGCGCGGCGATTCTCGCCCGTATCCTCAGCCTGAAAACCGCCGTCATCGGCGTCGAGGCCAACAAACCCGACGCGATTTCAAAACTCAATGCGTTTGCCAGCAACTATAACGTCACGGTGAAGGAACTGCCGGTCAACTATCCGCAGGGCGCCGAAAAGCAGCTCATCTACGCCCTCACCGGCCGCGAAGTTCCGATCGGCGGACTGCCGATGGATATCGGCTGCGTCGTGCAGAACGTCGCCTCCGCCGTAGCCGTTGTTGAAGCCGTCATCAAAGGTCATCCTTTGATCGAGCGGATCACCACTGTCACCGGCGAACCGCTCGTCAATCCCGGCAACTGGCGCTTCCGTATCGGCACGCCGATCTCGAAAGCGCTTGAACTGGCGGGCGGCGTAAAAGTTCAGCCGGCCAAACTGCTGCTCGGCGGACCGATGATGGGCTTCGCGCAGAACTCGCTCGATGTCACCGTCATGAAAAACACGTCGGGCATTCTGCTCATTCCGGTCGAGCAGGTTTCGCAGTACACCTCCGAACCGTGCATCCGCTGCGGACGCTGTGTCGAAGCCTGCCCGATGGATATTCTGCCCGCCACCATCAGTCAGGCGGTTGAAAACGAACGCTTTGACTGGGCCGAACAGCTCAACGTCGCGGCCTGTATTGAATGCGGCTCATGCAGCTACGTCTGCCCGTCGCACCGTCCGCTCAACCAGCACTTCAAACGGGCGAAGGCCGAAATCCTGGCGGCGAAACGCAAGCAACAGAAAAAATAGAGCCACCTTATGTCAGAAACAGAAACCACCGTTGTTCAAATGCCGGATGCCACCAAGCTGGTCGTCAGCAATTCGCCGCACATTCGCGGCGGCGAAACCATTTCTAAAATCATGGTGCAGGTGTTCATCGCGCTGATGCCGGCCGCCGCCGCCGCCGTCTGGTTTTTCGGGCTGGCCGCGTTGGAAGTCATGGCGCTCTGCACCATCGGCTGCATGGCCGTTGAAGTGCTCTGGAACAAAGCGGCGGGCCGCCCTTCCGACAGTTGGAAAGACGGCAGCGCGGCTCTCACCGGTCTGCTGCTGGCGATGAATCTTTCCGCCGGCGCACCGTGGTGGATCTGCATTCTCGGCTCGCTGATGGCCATCGGCCTCGGCAAACAGCTTTTCGGCGGCCTCGGCTACAACCCCTTCAACCCGGCGCTGGTCGCGCGCGTCGCTCTGCTCATCGGCTTTCCGCAACTGATGACATCCTGGGTCGCGCCGCAGCCCGGTAAATGGCTGGCCTGCGATGCACTGACCGGCGCGACACCGCTGGCGGCCGGCAGAATGGCGTGTGATGCGCTGACCGGTGCGACGCCGATGACAACTACCGGCAGCGGGCTGGCTTCCATCAGCGATCTTTTCTACGGCAACGTCGGCGGCTGTCTCGGCGAAACCTCGGCACTCGCTCTGCTCATCGGCGGCGCGTTTCTGCTGGTTCGCCGGCTGATCAAATGGCAGGTGCCCGCTTCGTTTATCGGAACGGTTGCGCTGATCACCGGACTCGCCCACCACTTTAATCCGGCGCTGACGCCGCCCGCCCTTTACCACGTTCTGGCGGGCGGACTCATGATCGGCGCGTTCTTCATGGCAACCGACATGGTCACCTCGCCGATGACGGCCAACGGCGCGCTGATTTTCGGCTGCGGCTGCGGCATCATCACCGGCGTCATCCGCATCTGGGGCGGCTATCCCGAAGGTGTCAGCTTCTCCATCCTCTTTATGAACGCACTCACGCCGCTCATCGACCGCTACACCATCGGCAAACCGTTCGGCTACATCCGCATCAAAAAGGAGGCCGCGCAATGAGCAGCGAAAACGTCAAACTCACTCCGCTTGTGGTGAGCACGGGGCTGATTTCCTGCGTCGCTACGGCGCTGATGGCGTGGGTTTTTGTAGTCACCGAAGCGCCGATTGCCGCCGCCCAGCAGAAAAAAAACACCGCCGCACTGAGTCAGGTTCTGCCCGCGTTCGACAACCGGCCGACGCAGGAAGCCGTCACGCTCGGCGATGTCACTTTCTACACTGCCCGCAAAGACGGACAGATCACCGGCTTTGCCGGCGAAACGGTCACGCACAAAGGGTATGCCGGTGAAGTCTGCGTACTGGCCGGACTCAAACCGGACGGAACCCTCACCACCGTGCTCGTCACCAGACAGTCGGAAACGCCCGGCCTCGGAACCGTTGTAGCGGAGCGGGTGCGTCAGAAAACACTTTCCGGAATCCTCGCCGGTAAAAAAGAAACCGGCCTGCCGCCGAATAAAATTCTCGACCAGTTCACCGGCATGAAAGCCGAAGCGGGGCAGACGCCGTGGGCGGTTAAAAAAGACGGCGGCGATCTGGATGCCATCATCGGAGCCACGATCACCAGCCGCGCGGTCGGCGGCGCCGTCTTCACCATTGCCGAAACGTTTGCTGCGCA
Source organism: Kiritimatiellales bacterium (assembly GCA_041661845.1). GTDB lineage: Bacteria > Verrucomicrobiota > Kiritimatiellia > Kiritimatiellales > Tichowtungiaceae > Tichowtungia. Next base: position 4,310 of record JBAZTQ010000008.1, read on the forward strand.
GCGTGCGACGCTGCTCACAGGGAATACTGGATCAAAGGATTAAAGGATCGCTGTCATGAAAAACATTCTTTCCATGCTTTTTTCTTTTAATCATCCAACAATCCGCCAATCCATTCATCCATCCTCCATGGAGGTCATCTAATGTCCGTATTCAAAGAACTCACCAAAGGAATCATCCGCGAAAACCCGACCTTCGTGCTGATGCTCGGCATGTGCCCGACGCTGGCCGTCACAAATAACGCCATCAACGGATGCAGCATGGGACTGGCGACGCTGTTCGTGCTGGCCGGCAGCAACATGGTGATTTCACTCATCCGCAACGTCGTGCCGAAAAAAGTGCGTATCCCCTGCTACGTCGTCGTCATTGCCGCCTTCGTTACGGTCGTCGATCTGCTCATGCAGGCCTACGCCCCGGCGGCCATTTACCAGGCGCTCGGCATTTTCATCCCGCTGATCGTCGTGAACTGCATCGTGCTCGGCCGCGCCGAAGCGTTCGCCTGTAAAAACGGCATCATCGCCTCGATAGCCGACGGCATCGGTATGGGACTTGGCTTCACCCTGTCGCTCACCGTCATCGGCGGCATCCGCGAATTTCTATCCACCGGTTCGCTCTTCCAGATCAAACTGATCGAAGGCTGGGCGCACCCGTTCATGCTCATGGGTCAGGCTCCCGGCGGATTTATCCTGCTCGGCATCCTGCTGGCGGCCATCAACTGGGCCAACCGGCGCAAAGCCAAAAAAGCCGGACGGCCGTGGAGTCCGCCCGGTATCGACTGCTATCAGTGCAACCTCTGCGACCTCGGCAAGAAGTAGGTTTATAAGAGAACTCTCCGGTCATCGGGTCGAAATCTTGACATTGATCATAAAGAGCCTGCATTCTCTCTGGCATGGCAATGCTCTCTTGGAATGAAATTCGTCATAACGCTATCCGGTTCACCCGCGAGTGGACCGGAGAGAAACGCGAGGCGGCTGAAAAGCAGACGTTCTGGAACGAGTTCTTTGACGTGTTCGGCATCCGCCGCCGCGTTTTTGCCACTTTCGAGGAACCCGTTAAACGAATCACCGGAGACTACGGCTTCATCGACTTGTTCTGGCCGGGCGTCGTTTTAATCGAACATAAAAGCGCCGGAGCCAATCTCGGCAAAGCCGAGTCGCAAGCCTTTCGTTACATCCACGACCTCGCCCGCGAAGGCCGCACGAAAGAGATTCCCCGCTACGTCATCGTCTCCGACTTCACGCGCATCGCCCTGCACGATCTGGAGCCGGATGACCAACGCGGTTTGCCGCTCTTCGACAATATCCGTGTATCCACCACGGAGTTTCCGCTCGCCGAGTTTCACAAACATATCCATTCCTTTGCTTTCATCCCCGGCTACAAACAGCACCGCTTCGAGGAACAAGATCCGATCAACATCCAGGCCGCTGAAATCCTTGGTGCGTTGCACGACACGCTGGAAGCCGGCGGTTATTCCGGTCACCGGCTCGAACGCTTCCTTGTCCGTATCCTTTTCTGTCTGTTCGCTGAAGATACCGGCCTTTTTGAGCGCGAAAGCTTCAAGCTCTATGTACTCAACCGCACCGCCGCAGACGGCTCCGACCTCGGCCTGCACCTTGTACGCCTTTTCGACTTGCTCAATACCGCTCCCGAAAAACGCCAGAGCAACCTCGACGAAACCCTTGATGCCTTTCCCTACGTCAACGGAAACCTCTTCGCGGAAAATCTCGGCTTCGCCGACTTCAACCGCGATATGCGTAACGCCCTGCTCGCCTGTACCGCCTTCGACTGGTCGCGTATTTCACCCGCTATTTTCGGTTCTCTGTTCCAAGCCGTCATGGAACCAAAAGAGCGCCGACAGATCGGCGGCCACTACACCAGCGAGCGCGACATCCTGAAAGTCATTCGATCCCTTTTCCTCGACGACCTGCGCGCCGAATTTGAACAGATCAAGGCCGACCGCTCCACGCGCCGCAAGGCGCGGTTGGAGGAATTTCACGTCAAACTTTGCCGCCTGCGCTTCCTCGACCCCGCCTGCGGCTGCGGCAACTTCCTTATCATCACCTACCGCGAACTGCGCCAGATCGAACTCGAAACTCTGGAAGAAGTTCTGACCGTCGAACACAAAGGTCAGCGCCGCTTGGAAAAAGAGTTCACTCTCGACGAGGTTAACCGCCTGTCGCAAGTAGACGTGGATCAATTCTACGGTATCGAAATCGGTGAATGGCCCGCCCGCATCGCCGAAGTCGCCCTTTGGCTGATGGATCACCAGATGAACCTCAAGGTTTCCGAAGCCTTCGGTCAGCTCTACCAGCGCCTGCCGCTCAAGAAATCCCCGCGCATCGTCTGCGGCAACGCCCTGCGGCTGAACTGGGATCACCTGATTTCGGGCAGCTATATCGATCTGCACGCCGACACCCTGAACGTCATGAAAGTTGAGGAGGAACCGGCGCGCTATGATGTGGTCAACGTCGCCGCCAAAAAGGTCAACATCCTGACCGAAGCGGAAATTGAGAACTTAAAGAACCGCCCGCGCGAAAAATTCGACTACATCCTCGGCAACCCGCCGTTCGTCGGAAAAGCCTTTGCCACTGCCGGGCAAAAGGCCGATATGGAAACCGTCTGCGGACGTATCAAAGGAAGCGGCGTACTCGATTATGTTACTGGCTGGTATTTCAAAGCGGCGGAATACATCAAAGGCACCCGCACCGTTGTCGGTTTCGTTTCTACCAATTCCATCAGCCAAGGCGAACAAGTCGGCCTCCTCTGGAATGAGCTTTTCACGCGGTATCAGGTCAAGATTCACTTCGGCCACCGGACATTCCCATGGATGAGCGAGGCGCGCGGCAAAGCGCATGTTCATGTTGTCATCATTGGATTTGCCAATTTCGATACACCGAATAAACACATATACGACTATGAAGGCGACAAGGTCAGCGCGAGTCCTGCCAGAAATATCAGCCCATACCTCGTCGAAGGCAGCGACATGGTGGTCGTCAAGCGCACGAATCCAATTTGCAATGCACCGCCAATTGCTTTCGGCAGCATGCCTAATGACGGAGGCCATCTACTGTTCTCAGACAGACAGAAAGCGGAACTCGCAGTTACAGAACCGGAGGCCGCCAGATTTCTCCGACTCATTTTGGGGCCGGACGAATTTCTGTATGGAATCAAACGATGGTGCTTATGGCTGAAAGAGGCAACCCCTTCTGAACTTCGCGCGTCACCGGAAATAATGTCGCGAATTGAAGGCGTGCGTGAACACCGAAAAGCCAGCTCGCGCGCTACGACAAAGGCGCTTGCACTGACACCGGCATTATTCGGTGAAATCCGGCAGCCCTCCGCACGCTATCTGGCAATTCCAAAAACCTCATCGGAAACGCGCTCGTATATTCCGATGGCGTTTCTCGAACCAGCAGTCGTTGCGAGCACCGATCTGTTCACCATCACCGGCGCGTATCTTTTCGACTTCGGAGTACTGACATCTGCAATGCACATGGCGTGGGTGAGGCAGGTCTGCGGGCGGTTAAAATCAGACTACCGCTATTCGGCCAAGCTCGTTTATAACAACTATCCTTGGCCGGAACCCACGGAAAAGCAGCGCGCGGCGGTAGAGGCTGCGGCGCAGGCGGTGCTGGATGCGCGAAAGGAATTTCCGGATGCGACGCTGGCCGATCTCTATGATCCGCTTTCAATGCCGCCGTCACTGGCAAAGGCGCACGCCGCGCTCGACCGCGCAGTGGATAAGTGCTACCGCCCCGAACCGTTTACCAGCGAGCGCCAGCACGTCGAGCATCTCTTCGAACTCTACGAAAAACTTACCGCGCCCCTGCTTCCCGCTGCTCCAAAAAAGAAATCCCGGAAGGCATAACCCTTCTGCGGCATAAGCTCAGCGGCAAGGATGCCGCTTCCACTCTTTGGGAAACACAGTTTAGCGATAAAGCAGGATATCGAGCCACTGTTCGCCGTTGCGGCCGAGAATCCAGTTGCCGTTTTCTTCCACAATCAGCCGGGAGCCGTTGCGGCCGAGAACTTCCGGAAAGGCTTCCAGCACACGCGGCTTATGTTTGCGGAGCGACGCCGCTTCCTCTTCCGTCGCCGCCCGGGCCTGCAACGGAACTTTGCCTTCCGAGACATCCATGATGATCGCGCCGGAGACCGGTTCGCCGCCGGTCCACAGCGACGGATAGCGGCAGTAATAGTCCGGTTTTTCGGTGACCGGCACGATCAGCCGGAAGGCGACGGGACAGTTGGTGATGTACTGCTGTAAAACAAAGTGCTGTCCGTTGGTCATGTACGGAAACAGCTCCATCGGGTTGAGTCCGGCAAGGTTGTAGCCGTGCATATTGCCGTGAAAAGGTTTCAGTTTTTCTTTGCGAAACCAGGAGCTGAACCGGTCGTTCAGCATGGTGCCGAACTCAATGTGCAGATGGCTGCGCTGCACCGGTATTCCGAGCGTTGAGGTATTGCCCATGCGCCCGATTTCCGCGCCGCGCGACACCGCATCACCTTCTTTCAGACCGGCACCGGCGGAGGCGAGATGTGCATAGAGCGTGCAGTATTCGCCGATGGTGTCGTTGTGGAGCAGCACGACATAAATTCCGTACGAAGAGTTTCCGGCGATCCGGCTGACGTAGGCAACACGCCCGTCGGCGACGGCAAACACCGGATCTTTCGCGCGCCCTTTGGAGTCGCGCTCCACCGGCGCGATGTCCACGCCTTCGTGAAATGCCGGAAGGAAATATTTGCCAAATTTGCGGGTGCGGGTTGAGCCGTACCAGGCTGACTCAATCTTCCCGGACTCCGTCGGCATGAACACCGCCGGATTATTGGTGTCATCGAGGCGGGTCTGCGGTGTCGGCAAGGTGAACAGCAGGCCCGGAATCGCGGCGGGTTCCTCAAGGTGCTCCGGCGCGTCGGCAACCTTGGGCACATTGCTATGGAACATCCAGCAGCCCGCTGCGGTCAAACTGATGGCCGTTAGAACAGTGAGTTTGCGACTGAAAGAAGTTTTGGAACCGGTACTGGAAAGTATGTAGGACATAAATTAAGCGGCGCATGGTGACAGACTGATTTACAAAAACAATCGCAAACCTTTCCGGCCCTTCAATAATTTTATCCCGCCTTAAAATTGCTGCCTTTCGTGGTTACTTTCGGCCGCAAATTCTGAAATAGTCGGCGCTCGTTAAGCGCATTATTTTTCACAACTGCTGGAGGATAAAGAATGAACAGCACATCTCTCCGTTATCAGTTTCTGCGTCCGGTTCTGCTTGCTGCGGCGGTCGCGAGTTTGTCCGGACGAATCTTTGCAGTAGAGACCTCTGCCTCCTCACCGCTGGCCGGCAGTACCCCCATGGCGATTCTGGACGGCGACAGCTCGACAACATGGAGTTCCAAAGCGAACGATCCGCAGGAAATCACGGTTGATCTCGGAAACCGCTGGCCAATCCGGTCGGTGGAAATCGAGTGGGGAAAAAAATATCCTGCGGAATATCAAGTCCAGCTGACCACCGACGGAAAAATATGGCGAACCGTCGCTCATCCAACTGATTTCAAGATTGTCGTGAGCAAGGGCTGGGCTAAATTCAAATTCACGACCCACAAAATTGAACCGGCGGTTAAGGCCTGCGGCATCCGGATCAACTGCTTAAAATCCACCAACGGGGTCGAGATGGTCGACCTGCGCGTCAACGGGCAGTATCCCTTCTGCTACGAACCGGTTCCGGGCGACGCCGTCTGCCGAAATAAAAGCGCCGCCCCGGAAGCGCGAGTAACCGACCTGCTGGGCCGCATGACGGTGCGCGAGAAGATCAGCATGGCGGGCGGATTTAATTTCTTCTTTTTCCCCGGCATGGATCGGTTCGGATTTGAACCGGTGCTTTTGAATGATGCGACATCCGGGCTGAACCTGCGTCCGGAAATCGAGCGGGAGCGCTCCTCTATCTCCCAGTCAACTTCCTTCCCGCTGGCGGCGGCGCTGGCCGCCACCTGGCAGCCTGAACTGGCGTTTGAAATGGGCAAAGCCATCGGCGAGGAATGCCGCGCCGCCGGAACCGGCGTTCTGCTCGGACCGGGGGTTAATATCCACCGCACCTCAACCTGCGGCCGCAATTTCGAATACATGAGCGAAGACCCCTGGCTGGCAAGCCGGATGGCGGTGCAGCACATTAAAGGTGTTCAAAGCCAAAAGGTGATCGCCACGGTGAAACACTTCATCGCCAACAATAACGAGTTTGTCCGGACACGCTGCAACGCCGTCATTGATGAACGGACGCTGCATGAAATTTATCTGCCGGCCTTTGCCGCCGCCGTGCAGGAAGCAAATGTCCGGGCCGTCATGTCGTCCTACAACTGGCTGAACGGAGAAAAGTGCGGTGAAGACAAAGCACTGCTCACCGGTATTCTCCGCGGCGAACTGGGCTACACCGGCATGGTGATGAGCGACTGGGGCGGAACAGAAGACATGACCAAAGTTCTTGGTTCGGGGCAGAATATTATTATGCCGGGAATGAAAGATTTCGGTCAGCACATCCGTTCCCTTCTCCAAAAAGATCCGGCGGGCACAGAAAAGCAGCTCGACGCGATGATCGCGCCGACCCTGCGGGTTCTGTTTGAAATGGGAATCTGGGATCGCGTTCCCGCGGATCCTGAATTTAAGAAAACTTTTGACGGACACAAAACAGTGGCGCGCACGATTGCCGAGTCGGCGATCACGTTACTGAAAAACGACCAGGTTCTGCCGCTCACCCAGGGACAGACGATTCTGATCACCGGAGACAAAAAAGCAGTGGAAGATGCCAGCAGCGGCGGCGGTTCCGGTCGCGTTAAAGGCTACGATCACATTAATTTTTATGACGGTCTGAAAGCCGTCTTCGGCAGTGCTGTCACGTATGACACCAATCCGTCCGACGAGGCGGTAAAGAAAGCCGACCGGATTCTCTATTTCTTCAAAATGAGCGATTCAGAAGGAACCGACCGTCCGTTTGATCTGTCAGAAAAGATCAACCAGCAGATTCAGACACTGGCGGAAAAGAATTCTAACGTCATTGTCATCGTGACGACCGGAACCGGCTTCGGCATGCCCTGGCTCGATTCCGTAAAAGGATTGGTTCACGGCTATTTCCTCGGGCAGGAATACGGTGAAGCCATGGCCAACGTGCTTTCCGGAAAAGTGACGCCGTCAGGCAAACTGCCCTTCACGATCGAAAAGTCCTTCGCGGACTCCCCGGCGTATGGATACAATGTGATCAACGGCCGGCAGGAGTGGAGCGGCACCATCAAAAACCAACCGTCGCCGTATTTCGATGTCCCCTATTCTGAAGGCGTCTTGGTCGGCTACCGCTGGTATGAAACCAAGAAAAAGCCGGTAAACTTCCCGTTCGGCTTTGGACTTTCCTATACGACATTCTCCATGAGCGGCATCAAGGTTTCGGCGAATACCATCACCAAAGACGCGCCGATAACGGTCAGCGTAACCGTCAAAAACACCGGCAAAGTTGCCGGAGCCGAAGTCGTTCAGCTTTATGTTCACGATGATGCAGCCGGCATCGAGCGTCCGTACCGCGAGCTGAAAGGATTCCAGAAAGTTTTCCTCCGGCCCGGCGAAAGCAAGACCGTCACGCTACCGCTGGACTGGAAAGCGCTGGCCTTCTGGGATGTAAAAACCCATGCGTGGCTGGCGGAGCCGGGAACGTTCACCTTGCTGGCCGGGAACTCAAGCCGGAACGAGCAGTGCCGTGCCAATGTAGACTACAAGTAGCCAATGCATGAATAATATAAAAGCAATCATCGGAATTCTGTGTGCGGCATTTCTTGGCGGACTGCTGTGGTTTAAAACACAGACGGTTTCCAATCCGTCGTGGGAACAGCCCGCCATGAGTTCATCCGCCTGTATATCCCTTTCCGGGCGGTTTAATTCGGCCCGCCTTAAAGAAATCCGCCGGCAGATTGACACCGCGCTCGAGGATTCCAAACGAATCGTCAACATCTGGGATGAAACCACAGAGATTTCGCAGTTCAACCGTTTCAATTCCACAGAGCCCTTCCCCGTTTCGGTCGAGTTCGCCAGAGTTGTTCAAATCGCGCTGGATTTCAGTGCGCTCACCGGCGGCGCGTTTGATCCGACGGTAAAACCGCTGCTGGATCACTGGGGTTTCGGACCGGGAAAGAGCTCCGAATCGCTCGAAGAAATCATGAAAGCCGTCGGCTGGCAGAAAGTCCGGGTGGAAAACGGCGCGCTGGTCAAACAACATCCCCGGCTCCAGCTTGATCTGGCCGGTCTCGCGGACGGTTACGGCGCGGACTGCGCCGCCGCCGTTATCCGGAAGAACGGCTGCACAAATTTCCTCGCTGAAGTGGGCGGCGGAGAAATCGTCGCCGAAGGAGTCAACCGGCACGGCAAGCCGTGGCGTGCCGGAATTGAATCGCCCGATCCCGACAAAGCGTCCGGCGAGGAAATCGTCCAGACCCTGGTGGTCGCCGGAAAAGCGATTACAACGGCGGGGGATTACCGCAATTTCAAGGTGCGCGATGACGGCACACGCTACTCACATATTATCGACCCGCATACCGGCAAGCCCGCGGAGTCGGACGTCGCCTCCGTAACCGTCATCGCCGCGCACGGCATCGACGCCGACGCGCTCGATACCGCCCTTTGCGCGATGGGCTCGACAAAAAGTTTCCAATGGCTGGAATCCCATCCTGAATTTCAGGCCTTTTTCATTCTGCATACCGGCAGCAACAGCACCTTTACCACTAAAGCAACCGCCGGATTTCCGGCCCTTGGAAAACCGGAGTAAAAAATTTCCAATCACCGGAAAAACAGCTATCGTTCCGCACCTTTAAAAACAGGGATCTAACAATGGAAAATTTGCAGAACAAAAAAGCGTTCATCTGCGATATGGACGGCGTGATTTACCACGGCAGCAAACTGCTGCCGGGCGTACTTGAATTCGTGGCCTGGCTGCGGAAAGAGAATAAGAAATTCCTCTTCCTGACCAACAGCAGCGCCCGCACTTTGCGCGAGCTGAGTGAGAAACTGGCGCGCATGGGATTGAAAGTCGGCGAAAGCCACTTTTACACCAGCGCACGGGCCACCGCGACGTTCCTCGCCAGCCAGCGTCCGGGCGGTTCCGCCTATGTCATCGGCGACGCCGGCATCATCAACGCGCTCTATGACGAAGGCTATTCGATCAATGACACCAATCCGGATTATGTCGTGGTGAGCGAAAGCGCCAACTATGACTACGCGCGCATCTGCCATGCCACCAAGCTGGTGCTGAACGGCGCGAAACTGGTCGGCACCAATCCCGACCTGACCGGCCCGATTGAAGGCGGGCAGATCGTTCCGGCGACCGGCGCCCTGCTCGCTCCGATTGAGCTGGCAACCGGCGCCAAGGCTTATTACGTCGGCAAACCGAACCCGCTGATGATGCGGAATGCGTTGAAAAAGCTCGGATGTCAGCGCGAAGAAACCGCCATCATCGGCGACCGGATGGATACGGACATTATCGCGGGTGTTGAAGCGGAAATCACGACCGTGCTGGTGCTGAGCGGTGTCACCAAGCCCGAAGACATGGGCCGTTTCGCCTACCGTCCGAACTATGTGCTGAACGGCGTCGGGGACATTGTCCCGGCCTGACAGTTCTTTTGAATACCTGTTTGATCACCGGGAGTTTGAACGGTATGCTCCGCGCCAACTTATGAACCTGCATAAACGCATATTTCTGAGAAAACGTCAGCTCCTGAATCTGGTCAACGGGCTTCCCGGAACAGTTTATCAATACCGGCAGTGGAAGAACGGACGGTGTACATTTCCATATTCCACCTTGAACATCGAAGAGATTTTTTTTGCTTCACCGGTTCAGCTGGCGAAAGACGGACAAAGCGCCTGGAACCATGTCTGTGCAGAATCCGTTGATCTTGTGCGCGATGCGCTGAAAAAGTCAGCGGAAACACTTGAGGGATTTGAGATCACTTTCCGTGTCCGTTCGCCGCAGGGACGGATTCACTGGATCCGGAACCGGGCGGTTCCGGAACGGTTGCGCGACGGAAGTACATTGTGGTACGGCCACATGGAAAATATCACCGCGCGGTATGTTGCCGAGGAAGAAGCCAAACAGAAGTCGGCGCTGCTGAACGTTATTTTCGAAAATCTGCCGGATCAGATTTATTACATGGATCGCGGATCCCGCATTCTCGGTGTCAATCCGGCCTGCTGCCGCCATCACAATAAAACAGCAGAGGAAATGACCGGCAAAACCGACCTCGATTTTTATCCCAACGAAATGGGACAAAAGCTTTTTGATGAAGAACAGCGGCTGATGGCCGACGGCAAGGTTGTCAAGGAACAGGAAAAACATGTCCATGGCGACGGCAGCATCATGTATCTGGAGTCTGTCAAGAGTCCGCTGCGCAGCCCTTCGGGACGGATTATCGGACTGGCCGGTATTTCGCGGGATATAACACAGCAGGTAGAGCGTGAAGAGGCGCTGCTCCGGGCAAAAAACGACGCAGAGCGAAGCACTTCGTTCATCAGGGCCATTTTCGACAATCTGGAAGACCAGTTCTACTACAAAGACCGCCAGTCCAGAGTTCTGGGCGGTAATCTGGCGTGGGTAAAGTCGCGCGGCGCTGCGTCAATGGATGAACTGATCGGAAAAACCGATATCGACCTTCATCCCGCTCCTCTGGGACAGCAGCTGCTTGATAAAGAACAGCAGCAGATGGCCAAAGGCGAAGTGACCCGCGCACGGGAACGCCATGTCCGTAAAGACGGCAGCGTTCAATATGTCGAGTCGGTAAAGTGCCCGATGCGAAATGAAAAAGGCGAAGTAATCGGAGTGGCCGGCATCTCGCGCAACGTTACCAAACAGGCTGAAAACGAGAAACATCTGATTGAAGCTCAGCAGGATGCCGAAGCCGCCAACCGGGCGAAGAGCGCGTTTCTGGCGATGATGAGTCATGAAATCCGCACGCCGATGAACGGCGTCATCGGTGCCGCCAGTCTGCTGCTGGGAACAGAACTTTCGGCGCAGCAGGATGAGTTTGTTCACACCATTCAGGTCAGCGGAGAAAACCTGCTGACCATCATTAATGACATCCTCGACTATTCAAAAATCGAGGCCGGCAAAATTGAACTGGAAAGAACCCCTTTCGATCTGCGCGAATGCATCGAAGATGCCTTTGATCTGTTCGTGCAGACAGCCGCAAAGAAAAATGTGGAACTGCTCTATTATGTCGATCCGGACGTTCCGAAGATCCTGCTCGGCGACACAACCCGTCTGCGTCAGATTCTGGTCAACCTGCTCGGAAATGCCATCAAGTTCACGGAGAACGGCGAAGTCAACCTCAAGATTCACAACCTGCTCACAGACGAAAACGAGCGGCAGTGCCAGCTCCAGTTCGCCGTGCGTGACACCGGCATCGGCATCGCCGAAGAACATAAAGACCGGCTGTTTCAGGCGTTCACCCAGGCGGATGCATCCAGTACCCGCAAATACGGCGGAACCGGGCTGGGTCTGACTATCAGCCGCAGACTGACTGAGCTGATGGGCGGAAAAATATGGTTTGAAAGCGAAGCCGGAAAAGGCACCACATTTTTCTTCACGGTCACCATGCCGATCAGCGACCAGACCAACCGGAAAGCAGATCAACTGCCCGTTGAAGCCTTGCGCGGCAGGCGTGCGCTGATCGTGGATGACAACGAAACCAACCGCTGGCTTCTCAGTGACCAGCTGGCGCAATGGGGTGTGCTCTCGGAAACTTTTGAGGAACCGGAAAAGGCGCTTCAGCATCTGAAGGACGGCCACCATTACGATCTCGCTCTGATCGACTTCCAGATGCCCGGCATGGACGGCAGCGATCTGGCAAAACAGATTTACCGGATCAAAAACGATCCGCATATTCCGGTCATCATTCTGAGCAGTTCGTACGAACATATCCCTGCCGATCCATCTATCAGCGCGCGGCTTTCCAAACCGGTCAAAGTCAGCAAACTCTGCACACAGATGCTGCGGGCGCTGGCTGAACAGAAAACTGAATCCGGCGTAAAAGAAATATCCGGAACCCAAATCCAGCCGAAAAAGTTCCGCAACTTGCGTGTTCTCGTAGCCGAAGACAACCCCATCAACCAGCGGATTGCGCAGATGATGCTTCAGCGGATCGGCTGCGAAAAAGTCGTGATGGTTTCCGATGGCGAAGAAGCCGTAGCTGCCGTGATGGACGCCACGTTTGATGTCATTCTTATGGACATTCAGATGCCGCACATGAACGGAATGGATGCCACCCGCCAGATCCGTAAACACACCGGCCAGCCGGACAAACCCTGGATCATCGCTTTGTCGGCGGGCGTCATGAGGGAAGAACAGACAGAAGCGCTGTCAGCCGGAATGAACGAGTTTGTTGCCAAACCGCTGGTTGTCGAACAACTTGAAAAAACGCTCGACCGGATTCTCATATCCTAACGCCAGATCCTGACCGGCACGCGCCGGTGACCCCATTGCAAAGCCTGCTGATGCGAGCTGTAAAAAAGATCGATGCGAGCCGGCCCCTGAATAGCACTGCCGGTGTCCTCTACCCGGCCGTAACCGTAACCCGGAATATACATGACCGTGCCGAACGGATAATAGCGCCGGTCGGCGGCAATGGTGCCGTTATGCGCCTTGGTTCCTGATGCAGTAAGGCCGACGTTCTTCGGCTTTCCCTCGTTCGGGCCGGAGGAATAAACCGTCCGCCACGGCGCCCACCAGACCCGTTCCCAGCCGCAGCACGAGCCGCAGTCGCAGTAGCCGGTCGCCTCCATCGTCACGGTACGCGCCGGAACGCCGCGCGGCGGACGAATGGATGCGCAACCGGTTCCAAAAAGAAACAGCAGGCCCAGCACCGGCAGTTGCAAAGCGGAAGCTTTCACGGGGCCGTTCCGCCCGGGTTGCCGGCGCTCCCGGATTGAGACAATGCGGCGGCAATATTTTTGCGGGCATCCGCATCCTCCGGATGAGTCTCCAGAAACTTCCGGGTCCACATGATACCGGGTTCGTATTTTCCCTGTAAAATAAGAGTGCCGCCCAGCGCTTTGTACGCTTTGACGTAGTCAGGACAAATCACAAGGGTTCGTTCAAAACAGGCTTGCGCCTCGGCGAACCGCCCGCACCGGATCATAATAACCCCGAGATTAAACCATGCATCGGTGTCGTTCCGGTCAATTTCCAATGACTTGTAAAACTGTTCCGCCGCGTCAGAAAAACGTCCCTTTTCGCCAAGAACAACCCCCATATTGTTGTGCGCAATCGTATTGCTGGCCGTGTATTTCAGCGTATGCGTCCACAGAGCCAGACTGCTCTTCCAGTACCCGGCCTGAATATATGCTGCAACGCTCAGCGCCGTTAAAACCGCGACAGCGGCGGCGGCCAGAACGGCGCGCCGGCAACGCCGCTTTGACGGCCATTCCGCAACGGCCCATGCGATCAGAATATACAGACCGATTTGCGGCAGATAGGTAAACCGGTCGGCCCGTGCCGCACCAAGAAAATGCAAAACGCCGCTCACCGGCAAAAGCATTCCCAGATACCAGAGCCAGCCGAACAGCAGATACGGATTTTTTTTACGCATCCGGAAGACGGCGGCGGAAACCGCCGCCAGCAGCAGCACAGAGATTCCGACGCTCACGACGGTAAGTCGGTATTGAGGATACGGCATAGCCAGTCCGCAGGGAAAAAACATCTGCCGTATATAAACCGCGTACGATACAAATGCATTGCCGATCCGCCAGCTAAACGCCGGCGCTTTAAGCGTGGAAGCCGGACCGGAAGTTGTAACCGTGAGCGCAACCAGACTGAACAGCCCGGAAATCAGCAGCAACGGAAGCTTCTCCAGAAAAACCCGCCGGGAACCGGATCCGGCAGAAAGGCGTTTCAGCGGCCACCAGTCCAGCAGCAGCAGGACAAACGGGAGCGTCACCACCATCGGCTTGGACAGAAGACCCGCTGTAAAGAGCAGCAGCAACAGGCCGTACCGCGAAAGAGAAAAACGGTGCCGCACATAACTGACATAAGCGTGAAGTGACAGCATGAAAAAGAGTCCGCTCAGCACGTCTTTGCGTTCGGTAATCCACACCACGGATTCCACCCGCAACGGATGCACCGAAAAAACTGCGGCAACGAACGCACTGCGCCAGACCGATGCGGTCATTCTGAACAAAACCGAGAACAGCAGCAGAACGGATGCTGAATGCAAAAGAATGTTGGTCAGATGAAATCCGGCCGGCTGCACACCGTGAACCAGAACATCGCCCATAAACGAAAGAACAGTCAGCGGATAATAAAACTTTTCATCCGTCCGGGTCAGAACTTTGACGGCGCCGTCTGCCGTCGGGCTCAGAACAGCCGGATTATTGTAGATGAAGAAATCATCATCACAGTTGATAAAACCATACCGCAGCGCCTGACCGAAAACAGCCCAGATAAGTGCAATCAGCAGCAGGCAGATCAAAAAAAGCAAATTCCGGTTTTTTTGCTGTTCGGTCATACAGCCGATCTTCCGCGGTTATCCCCGGCGTTTGGTTTATGCTTTTTCAATGGCGATGGTGCAGGCGTGGCCGTTGAGATCAACGGTTTCGCCTTCCGTTTCAACAGTTTGAACGGAAAGCGCGAGAACCTCCGACTGAATGTAGCCGGTATAGGCGGCGACTGCTGCGCACACGGCTTCGTCAGAAGACAGTTTCAGATGTATCCGGTCCGTCACTTCAAACTCGTGCGCTTTGCGCATCTGCTGGACATTGTTCACCAGTTCGCGGGCCAGTCCTTCGCGAATGAGATCCTCATTCAGCTCAAGGTCTAGAGCCACAACCAGAGCACCCTGCGCCTGCACGGCGAGACCGGCTTTCGGCGTGCGCTCAACCACGACGTCTTCACCGGCCAGTTCAAACGTCTCGCCGCCGATCTGAAGCGCGATCCCCTTGCCGGCCGCGGCAATTTTAAGATCTTCGAGAGAAAGCTTCTGCACGGCCTGATTGATCTGCTGCACCTGCTTCCCGAACTTTTTACCGAGCGTCTTGAAGTTGGCTTTGGCGCTGAGCGTCGCAAGACCGGTTTCGTCGTCATCAAAAAACACTTCCCGGACGTTGAGCTCTTCGGCGATGATCTGCTTGAGTTCGCCGACCTGATTGAGCAGTCCGCTGTCGCGGCTGACGACATCAAGCCGGCGCAGCGGCTGGCGGACCTTGGCGTCGTGATCCTTACGGAGCTGGCGTCCCATGCTGACGACATCCATGACGATGCGCATCTGGGTTTCCAGCGCGACATCGCGCTTCGCGCCTTCGGCAGTCGGGAAATCGCAAAGGTGAACAGACTCGGGCATATCGTCCGTGCGCAGGTTGCGGTAAATATCTTCCGCGATGAACGGCGTAAACGGCGCGGCGATTTTGCAGAGCTCAATCAGCGCGTGATAAAGCGTGGCGTAGGCCTGCTGTTTGTCACCGTCATCCTCACTCTTCCAGAAGCGGCGGCGCGAGCGGCGGATGTACCAGTTGGTCAGGTCTTCGATGAAAGCAACAAATGGACGAACCGCACGCTGTAAATCGTAGTTATCCATCGCCGCCGTCACTTCCTGGCAGAGATTAGCCAGTGAACTTTCGATCCAGCGGTCAAGCAGGTTTGTGCTGTCTCCCAGCTTCGAACTGCCGGGCTCCCACTTATCGATGTTGGCGTAGGTAACGAAAAAGCTATAGGAGTTCCAAAGCGGAATGAGCAGGTGGCGCAACGCGTGTTTGACGCCCTCCTCCGAAAAACGTAACGACTCGGCTTTAACAACCGGCGAGTTGATCATGTAGAGACGCAGCGCATCGGCACCGTATTCATGCACAACGTGCAGCGGATCGGGATAGTTCTTGAGCCGCTTGCTCATCTTGAGTCCGTCTTCCGCCAGCACCAGACCGTTGACAACGACGTTCCGGAACGCCGGCTTTTTGAAGAGCGCGGTGGAAAGAACCATCAGCGTGTAAAACCAGCCGCGGGTCTGGTCAAGACCTTCGGCGATGAAATGTGCCGGAAAATTGGCTTCAAAGTGCGCCTTGTTTTCAAACGGATAATGCTGCTGGGCGTACGGCATGGCACCGGACTCGAACCAGCAGTCGAGCACTTCCGGCGTTCGTTTATAGGTCTTGCCGGCTTTTTTGATCAGAATGTCATCGATCATGTGTTTGTGCAAATCGGTGACTTTCTGACCGGAAAGTTCTTCGAGTTCGGCCACTGACGAAATGCAGATGGTGTCAGACGGATCATTCACATTGACCCAGACCGGAATACAGGAACCCCAGAAACGGTTGCGGCTGATATTCCAGTCCTTGGCGTCGGCCAGCCAGTTGGCAAAGCGTTTTTCGCCGACGTATTCCGGCATCCAGTGAACCTGCGCATTATTGGCGAGCATTTCGTCGCGCAGGTCTTCGACGCGGACGTACCACGCGTCGATAGCGCGGTAGATCAGCGGCGTGTCGGTGCGCTCACAAAACGGATAGCTGTGCTGGATCGTGGACTGGTGAACCAGCTTTCCTTCGTCTTTGAGCCGTTTGATGATGGCCTTGTCGGCATCTTTGCAGAACTGCCCTTGGTAATCAGGAACCTGCGCGGTGAATTTACAGTCTTCATCGAGCGGCTCGACCAGCGGAATTCCGGCGGCGCGGCAGATGCGGTAGTCGTCTTCGCCGTAAGCCGGCGCCATATGAACGATGCCGGTTCCGTCTTCGGTGCTGACGAATCCGTCGAGCAGAACACGGAATGAGCGCGGGTTGTCTTTGAAATAGTCGAAGAGCGGTTCGTAGGTCAGCCCTTCCAGATCAAGCCCTTTGAGCTTTTTGATAATTTCGTATTCGCCTGCCTTTTTGTAGTAGGCGCTGAGACGCGCTTCGGCCAGCACATAGACCTCGCCGCTTTCGGCATCGCGAACCGCAACGTAATCAATGTCGGCTCCGGCGCAAATGGCGAGATTGGACGGAAGCGTCCACGGCGTCGTCGTCCAGACCAATGCATAAGCATTTTCGATTTCAAAATCGTTCAGCTTAACGCGGATGGTGATGGCGGGATCCTGCACGTCCTGATAGTTGCGACCGGCTTCAAAGTTGGAGAGCGGCGTGTTGAGCTTCCAGCTGTAGGGCATGATGCGGTGAGCGCGGTAAATGCGACCCTGTTTCCAAAGTTCGGAAAACACCCACCAGATGGTTTCCATGAAATCTTTGTCCATGGTCTTATAGTCGTTTTGGAAATCGACCCAGCGGCCCATGCGGGTGACCGTCTTTTCCCACTCTTCGACATATTTGGTGACCATCGAGCGGCATTGTTCATTGAAAACGCCGACGCCCGCTTCGACAATGGCAGGCGCACCGGCCAGACCGAGCGCCTCCTGGGCCAGCGCTTCGATCGGCAGACCGTGGCAGTCCCAGCCGAACCGGCGCTCAACACGATGGCCGCGCATGGTCTGATAACGCGGAACAATATCTTTGATGGTTCCGGCGAGCAGATGGCCGTAGTGCGGGAGTCCGGTGGCGAACGGCGGGCCGTCGTAAAAAACAAACTCGGAGTTTTTGGCGCGGTTTTCAACCGATTTTTTAAACGTGCCATGCTCCTGCCAGAAGGCAAGTACACCCTCTTCCATCTCCGCAAAATCAACTTTACTGGCAACCGGTTTAAACATGTTTTTACTTCCTGAATAAAAGCAGTCTGCTCTGCACAAAGACTGGAGCGGGAGACAGGATTCAGCTAAGAGCCCCTCAAGACAACCCGCAAAAAATTACATTAGAAATTCACCGCAAACAACTTGCGACATTGCTTGTTTCAATATTCCGGCAGACCTTCTGCCGAAAATATGGATCAACTTATGCCGCTTTAGGGATCAGATTTCAACTGCTAAAAACGAGATCGGTCTCGTAAGAGATTCTGTAAAAATCCCGCGCTTTACTTAACCCCTTTCGCAAGACTGACCTCGCAGGTCTTCACCGCAAATTCGTAACGGCCTGACTTTTCACAGAACTTTTCGGACACTACCGATTCTAAAACCGGACTGCCGCACAGTGGTTTCTTTTTGAGTGTCCGTCAAATCAGGATTGCGAACTGCTGCACACTGCAGTTGAGCCGGGCGCGCGGAAACGGGCAGAACGATTTTCGCCTGACCGGCGGATGTATCCGCGCCCTCTTCCCTGCAATTCCAGACTCACGCGGAAATCATCCCCGCCTCGTCTGTCAGGTTACCGATTGTTTAGGCTCTTCCCCAAAGACGGGGGCAAGGACCGCCCTGCACGCTGCTCTGCTGCGCATGAAAGGCCGGGAACGGGTGCGAGTGGTTTGCATCGATCTTTCATCAGGTTACCGGCATTTGATCCGGCGATATTTTCCGAATGCCAAGATCGTCAGTGACCGGTTCCATGTGATTCGGGCGGTGATGCAGCACTTTCTCGAAATCTGGAAGCAACTCGATCCTGAAGGGCGTAAGAACCGGGGGCTGCTTTCGCTGATGCGCCGCAAGGCAGAACAGCTGCGCCCGGAGCAGCACGAACGGCTTGAAGAGTACTTCGGGCGCAACCCGGCCCTCCGGATTATTTATGAGGCCAAAAGAGGAGCTGTGTATGCGGCGGAACCGCAAACATCAGACAAAGAAGGCCCGCCGGCCGCTGGCGGCGCAACGGATTCACTGGATTGAGCAGTTGAAGGAAAGCCCGTTTGAAACCTTGCGTACACTGGCCGCCACCTTGCGCGATGAAATCGCCCGGATGCGGCGGTTCACGAAAAACAACGGGATCACGGAAGGATTCCGTACAAAGATGGAAATGATCCGGCGCAGAGCCTATGGTTCAGGAGTTTCGACAATTACCGGTTGCGGGTGATTGTCTTATGTGGTTAAAGAACTTCGCCCTTGCCCCCGTCTTTGCGGAAGAGCCGCTGAAGTCCGGCGGATCGGACGCGATGAGAAAAAACTCCCGGCCGGCCGGGAATGTATAAGAAATGGTGGGCGATAACAGACTCGAACTGTTGACCTCTTCCATGTCAAGGAAGCGCTCTAACCAACTGAGCTAAACGCCCGAAAAGAGAACGGAAAAAGTATAGAACTCGCCGGAGTGTGTCAATGCGCACGAATGGTTTTTATTTCGAAGCGCGTACGGCCGCGAAAAAACGGTCTTCATAACGTCCGAACAGACCGTTTCGTTTCAGCAGGCCGGCCAGCTCCGGGATTTTGGCGGCATTCCGCGAGGCATCCAGAAATGCCTGCTCAATCTGCTGATACAGCTGTGCTTTGCAATCACGCTGCTGCTGGCGGATATCCTGAATGTTGCCGGCCACCGAGCGCTGAACCAGTTCAACCATCAGTTTCAACAGGCAGACTTCCCACGGGCGGTCCACGCCGACCAGTACCGCGCCCAGCGGGTCGCCGCGTTTGGCGACTTCGTCTTTCACACGGTCAACAACGGTCTGAAGCGGGTCGCTCAGAATGTAGTCGTTGATTTCCAGCTTCTGCACCTTGAAGCCGTATT
The DNA here is from genome assembly GCA_041661845.1 of Kiritimatiellales bacterium. Lineage (GTDB taxonomy): Bacteria > Verrucomicrobiota > Kiritimatiellia > Kiritimatiellales > Tichowtungiaceae > Tichowtungia. Next base: position 23,818 of record JBAZTQ010000008.1, read on the forward strand.
TGAGAATTTGCATCTCCTGCGCGTTTTCATGAAGCCAGTCCGCATAGCTGCGGGCTTCGTTACCGAAGCCTTCAAGCATCATTTCGGCAATCGACTGCGGCGTGATGATTTCGGGGCGGAACGCTTTAAGTTTGCCTTCGCGCACCCGCACCTTGCTGACGGAATCCATCAGCTCCGTCACCAGATGGTAATTCACCATCGTGGTGCCGAAGGTTTCCAGACGGCGCTCCGGCACCGAAATCACCTCGGTGTTATTCACTGCATACCAGAAATCAAACTGTGGATTATTTTCCATACACGGGAAGTATAGCAGAAGTCTCCGGTTTTGGATCGGATAACTTCAAACTTAACGGCTCTATGCTCACCCGAAATGTATCCGCCGTCATCTAATGAGTGGTGGTAGGGGAAGGATTCGAACCTTCGAAGGCATTGCCAGCAGATTTACAGTCTGCCCCGTTTGACCGCTTCGGTACCCTACCAATTGTCCGCCAAGAAAACGGATACCATAGCCAAAAAAATTCCGATGTCCACCCCGATTTGAAAAATTCCGGATTCAGCGGGCATTTCGCCGATTTTTGCAAACATTGGAAAAACACGCTTGAAAGTTAGCGGAACCCGACAGACAATCCGGACTTTTCAGTGCGGGAGTAATTCAGTGGTAGAATGCAAGCTTCCCAAGCTTGACGTCGCGGGTTCGACTCCCGTCTCCCGCTCAGTTTCCGGATTCCTTGGAAAAGTTGCAATTTGCAGGGGTTTTTCCTCATTGCATTCATCCCGCAAAGTAAAATCTTGCAACCGGACACATTCCCCACTTAACTGCTCACATTATGCATAAGAACTCCGTATCAGTAACGAAAGCCGCCGCCGCGCTGGCCGGACTCTATTCGACCGGACATGAAGACCGTCCGGAAAATGTACTGTGGAATTATCCCGCCGCCGGCCGCGTGGTTGAGGCACTCAAAATTCTCATCCACGTCATGTTTCCCGGCATGTACCCGTCTGAAGAGGAGGCGCTTGAAACCTATTTTGGGAAACAGCTCAAAGATGTTTCCGTATTACTCCGGCCTGAACTGGAACGCGCCATTCCTTTCCTGTGGCAGTCGGAATCAGCCCGCCGCGCCGGCATCAAAGCCATTCCGGATGTTCCTGCTGAGGCCCGGCGAATTCTGGATGAGTTTCTGCGGCGCCTGCCCGCTGTCCGCGAAATGCTGATTGATGATGTAAAGGCGGCGTACAACGGTGACCCGGCCGCACTGAGCTACGCTGAAGTCAAGATCGCCTACCCCGGCGTACTGGCCGTCACCTCGCACCGCATGGCGCATGAACTCTACCGGCTTGATGTACCAATCATCCCGCGCATCATGAATGAATGGACCCACGCCAAAGCGGGTATTGATATCCATCCCGGCGCTACGATTGGCCGCGGATTTTTTATCGACCACGGCACCGGTGTGGTTATCGGCGAAACGGCAAAAATCGGACAAGGCGTCAAAATCTATCAAGGCGTCACACTCGGTGCAAAAAGCTTCCCGCTTGATGAACACGGCAATCCGATCAAACACATCCAGCGCCACCCGACGGTCGAAGACAAAGTCATCATCTACGCCAACACGACCGTGCTGGGCGGCAAAACCGTCATCGGCCACCACTCGGTCATCGGCGGAAACGTCTTCCTGATGGACAGTGTTCCGCCGCACAGTTTTGTCACCAAAACAGAGGCCGGCGTCATCATCCGCACCAAAGACAACGCGGGGTTGCTGGGCGGGCTCGGAATCTGATATTAAAAAATAATTTAAAAGCTGGACTCACCCCGACCGCTTACCTATATTTCTGCGCTTTTACGTACCGATTTGAGGAGCAAACCATGCCGAAAATGAAAACCAAAAAGACTGCGGCCAAACGTTTTAAGAAAACGGGAACCGGCAAACTGAAATATGCCCACATGGGTGGAAGCCACATTCTGACCGGCAAGAGCCGTAAACAGAAACGCCGCCTTGGAGGCACGAATCTGGTTGCAGCCACAGATGAGAAACGTATCTCGAAAACTATTCCCTACGCATAATTTTTTAAGGAGTAAGAACCATGCCAAGAGCCACCAATGCCCCAGCATCCCGCCGCCGCAGAAAAAACCGTCTGGACCTCGCCAAAGGGTTCTATGGACATCGCAGCAAGCTTTTCCGTCAGGCCACCGAAGCAGTAGACCGCGCCCAGGCGATGGCTTATGTCCATCGCAAACAGAAAAAGCGCACTTTCCGCAGACTGTGGACTGTACGTGTCAACGCCGCCTGCAAAGCCAACGGCATCACCTACAGCCGTTTCATCGAAGGATTGATTAAAGCCAACGTCACCCTGAACCGCAAAATGCTCTCCGAAATCGCCATCTACGACGACGCAGGATTCATCAAACTGGTTCAGGCCGCCCAGGCCGCGATTGCTTAACGCATCTCCGCTGAACGCAGAAAATCCCGACCGCACAGCGGCCGGGATTTTTGTTTTGCAAGGGTGAAAGCAGAGCCGGCGGTTCCGCGCGGCATCAGCTGGAGCGCTTCATTAACCACAAACCGAGAAACTGCGCGACAATCAGCGGTATCCACAGAATCAGGTTGGGGTGAAGCCAGGGATAATCCGCCAGTGCTTTGGCGAATACGATAAACAGGTAGTAGGCAAAGACGATTACCAGACTGACTACCATGCCGATGGAAGTTTCTTTGCGGTGCGATTTAACGCCGAGCGGAATGCCGATCAGCATAAAACTGAAACAGCCGATGGCAACGGAAATACGTTGATTGGCTTCCACCACCAGCCGCGTCTTTTCAATCAGCCGGTCCGATGCCGACAACATCGGAAAGTCGCGCTCCACGTTGCGAATCCGGTCGATAAGCTCCTCCAGCTGCATGAAACCGCGCTTCACGGTAAGCGGTTTGCTTTTGAGCAATTTCTGGAAATCGAGTTTGATCGGATAATATTCGGCATTCACATAAGTGGTTTTGGAAACATCGTGCGGATCTTTGGCGTCAGGCATTTCAATGCGCACATCGTAAAGCTTTATTGTCAGCAACCGGCTGGCATTGTCTGCCATAATGTCGCCTTGTTTGGCGCGCACACTGCGCTTTACGCCGCCTTCCTTATCCAGCTCATAGGCAACCACATCTTTGACCACATTGCCGTTCTTGCGTCCGACATAAATCATCAGGCCGGGAAAATCACGGATAAACCGTCCTTCCTCGAGCAGATTAATCGGCTCTTCAACCCCCGCAGAACGCAACAGTTCGCGGTTGGCATACTTGGCGGCAGGTGCCACTTCGCAGTTGATGTATCCGCAGATGGCACTGAAGAGAATCGAAAGTAAAATCAGCGGCGCGGCCAGCCGCCAGAGACTGATCCCGCAGCTTTTCATCGCACTGATCTCGCTGTCCATTGAAAGCCGGCCGAACAGCAGCAGCGCGGCAAACAGCGTACTGATCGGCATGGAGAACGAAAGAATGTACGGGATGTTCTGAAAGAAGAACTTCACAATCAACGCGGCGGAAATACCGCGCGCCATCAGATCAACCGCCTTCACGAGCGCGCCGACAGTCATCACAAAGGTGATCAGGCCGAGTGCCGCCAGAAAGATGACCAGATAGTCAAAAACGATATAACGATTGAGTGTGCGCATAATTTTATTTCACCCCGTGGCGGCGTACCGCCGATTCGACGGTATTCGCCAGCAGCATGGTAATGGTCATCGGGCCGACTCCGCCGGGCACCGGAGTAATGGCGGACGCTTTCTGCGCCACCGCTTCAAAATCAACATCGCCTTTCAGCCGGAATCCGGCTTTGGCAGTGGCATCCGTCACGCGGTTGACGCCGACATCAATCACCACCGCGCCCGGCTTAATCATGTCGGCCGTTACGGTATTGGGACGACCGGCAGCGGCGACGATTATATCGGCCTGCCGGGTCAGCTCCGCCATATTTTTCGTACGGGTATGGCACATCGTCACCGTCGCATTGCCCAGCTCGCTCTTCTGGCTGAGCAGGTTGACCAGCGGACGGCCCACAATATTGCTGCGGCCGATCACCACCACATGCGCGCCGTCGGTCTTGATGCCGGAACGTTTCAGAATCTGAAGAACGCCGTGCGGCGTACAGGGCAGAAAAGCCGGCAGGCCGAGCATCATGCGGCCCACGTTGACCGGATGAAACCCGTCCACGTCCTTCTCCGGATTAATCGCTTCAATCACCGACTGCTCCATCGAGGAGTCCGGAAGCGGAAGCTGAACAAGAATGCCGTCGATCTGACTGTCGGCGTTGAACGCGTTGACGACATCCAGGATTTCCTTATGGGAAGCGGTGGCGGGCAGCTTGATCTCGCGGGAATAAAGCCCGGTTTCCTCACAGGCCTTCTCTTTCGCCGTCACGTAGGAGCGCGAAGCGGGGTCGTCGCCCACCAGCAGTACGCCGAGGCCGGGGACAATCCCCCGCTTCTTCAGTTCAGTCACACGGGCTTTAAGTTCGGCGCGGATATCCTGCGCAATCGCCTTACCATCTAAAATCTTTGCGGTCATTCAGTCTCCTTTTAGGATTAACGGATGACGGGTTTTAACCTAATGTTCCGGCGGTTACAATTATGGAATGGATTCGTGAAACAACTAAAGGAGTGCTGCTGCCCGTCCGGGCGGTGCCGCGCGCCTCGAAAAACGAGATTCAGGGCGTTCACGGCGACGCCCTGAAAGTCCGCCTGCAGGCTCCGCCGGTTGAAGGCAAAGCCAATCAGGCGCTCATCCGCTTCCTCAGCGACGCGCTGGATATCTCCCGGTCACAAATCTCGGTCGCTTCCGGAGAAACCGGGCGCAACAAAACTGTTCTCATCACCGGACTCTCAAAAACCGAATTACTGAAAAGGCTATCCCTATGATGGAAGTAATCCTTCTTATTCTGGCCGCCCTGCTCTGCCTGACCGGGCTGATGCTCTCAGCGCTGACCTTTTCCGGCACCTGGCTAGTGCTCGCCGCCGCACTCATCACCAAGCTGGCCGTCGGCGTTCCAACCCTCGGAACCTTTGCCGTGTTCCTCCTGATCTGTGTTGCCGCGGAACTGCTCGAACTGCTCGCGGGCTTCATCGGCGTACGAAAACGCGGCGGCTCACGCCCCGCCGGACTCGCCGCGCTCATTGGCGGACTGATCGGAGCCGGAGCCGGCACCGGAATTGTTCCAATCTTCGGAACCATTGCCGGAATGCTTCTGGGATCGTTTACTGCGGCATTTCTGGTGGAGTGGCTGCGCCTGCGTCATCAAGGACAGGCGGCGCATATTGCATGGGGCGCGGTTCTGGCGAGACTGGCCGTACTGTTTCTGAAAACCGTCCTCACCCTCGGCATGAGCATTTGGCTGCTATTTGTCCTCATAAAATGAGGTGATCGCGTTCCACGCCGCTTCAGCGGTATCGCAGAAGGTGAGCAGGTTCAGATCGTTCGGGCCGATGAGTCCGTATTCAGCCATGTAGTCCCAGTCGACGATCCGTTTCCAGTGTTCGGAACCGAAGAGAATGACCGGCATCGGTTTGACCTTACCGGTCTGAATCAAGGTGAGCGCTTCAAACAGTTCATCGAAGGTGCCGAAGCCGCCGGGAAAAATGCAGACCGCTTTGGCGCGCAGCATGAAGTGCATTTTGCGCATGCTGAAATAGTGAAATTGAAAGCAAAGATCTTCGGTGACATACGGATTGGGTTTCTGTTCGTGCGGCAACGTGATGTTGAGCGAGACGGATTTGCAGCCCGCCTCTTTGGCTCCGCGATTCCCTGCTTCCATAATTCCGCCGCCGCCGCCGGTGATGATGACATATTCACACTCGTGGCTGGTCTGGCAGGATGAACTGACGAGCCGCGCCAGCTTGCGCGCTTCTTCGTAGAACGGCGTCAGCGAAGCCAGCTTCCGGTTTTCACAGGCGCCGGCATTTTCAGGAGCCGGAACCCGTGCGCTGCCGAAAAGCACGATCGTGGATTTGATATTGTGCCGCTCCATCGTCACTTCCGGATGAAGATATTCAAGCTGGAGCCGCACCGGACGGCACGGATCACTGTTTAAAAACGGAATATTCTCATAGGCCTTCGGCGGATTTTTCATTTTTTATACTCCTCACCGCGAATAAACGCGAATGGACGCCAACCGAGACGGAAGACAATTTCATCTCCAATATATTCGCGTGAATTAGCGTTCATTAGCGGTTTGTTCTGCTGTAAAAATAGCAAAGATGAAACCCATTGCCTACTACATTACCGCCCACGGCTACGGACACGGCACACGCTCCTGCGATGTGCTGAGCGCCCTGCACCGGCTCCATCCGGAACAGCCGGTGATTGTGACGACCGACCTGCCGCGCGATTTTCTCAACAGCCGGCTCAACGGCCGCACCAACCTGACTTTCCGGAGCGGCGCATTTGACGTCGGCCTCGCCCAGAAAGACTCCATCCGAAGCGATCTGCTCCGAACTCTGGAAAAACTGGAGGTGCTCTATGCCCGCGAAGAAGAACTGATTGAGCAGGAACGGCGCTTCATCGCGGAAAATGACATTGCCGTGGTTGCCGCCGACATTCCGGCGATTCCGCTGGCCGCCGCGCAGCGCGCAGGAATTCCGAACGTCGCTATCGGAAATTTTTCGTGGGACTGGATATATGCGGATTACGCCGAAGACCATCCGCGCTGGAATTTTTTCAGCGAAAAGTTCCGCGCCGTTTACGCAAAAACCGATTTGCTTCTGCGCCTGCCCTTCGCCCCGCCGATGGAGCAGTTCCCAAACCGGAAAGATATTCCTTTGCTCGCTTCGCCCGGCACGGTACAGCGCGAAAAGCTGGCGGCGCTGACCGGCGCAGATATTCAAAAGCCGCGGGTGCTGCTGTCGTTCACTTCACTGGAACTGGGATGGCAGGCATTTGAAAATATCAGTGCAGCCGGTGACTATGAGTTCTTCTGCGTCCAGCCATTGGAATTCCCCGGCTCATGCATCCATGCCATCGACCGGTGCAAAATCTGCTTTTCCGATATTCTCGCCACGTGCGATATCGTCATCAGCAAGCCGGGCTTCGGGCTGGTGTCGGAGTGCATTGTGAACCGCAAGCCGCTGATTTATTCAGACCGCGGCGACTTTGCGGAATATCCGCATCTCGTCGAAGGAATCGAAAAACACCTGCGCAATGTCCACATTCCGTCGGCTCAGCTTTACGCCGGGGATTTTTTACAAAGTCTGGAGAAAATCAAATCCGCGCCGGAACCGGCCGGTCATCTGGCCTCCGGCGGCGCGGAAATGATTGCAAAAGAGCTGCTGCGCTACGGAGCGAGACGGACATCTATTTTGTAGAAGCATTTACCTGCGGCACTGTGGGTAAGATCCGTGATCGCGCCGCCGGTGCAGTTGGTTTCCAACGGCTGGAAACCGGTCAGCAGGTTAGTCGTCCAGTACACGTTGTAAACACGCCCGGAGACTGCGCTCCACTGCAAAGTATTGCGGGAATGTTTTTCGATCCCGAAATAAGACTGAGGATCGGTCGGGTCAAGCCCGGCGATATAGGCCTGACGCACCGTATTGACACCGTTGGAGCAGAACGTGGTATCCGGATTAATCCCCGTGCCGCCGAAATACTGCTGTTCCCACGAATCGGGAATTCCATCCGCATCCGAGTCAGGTTGCCACAGTGCGGTCGGACGACCGGCCCATTCATCCGGAACCGGCGGCCAGCCGGTGGCTTCAGATAAGCGATAGACCGTCGCAGACCCGGGAAATATATATAAACTAGCCAGTTCCGGGGGGGAGCCATAGAAATAAACACCCGTCAAACTGGTGCAATCGAAAAACGCCGATTCTCCAAAAGCACGGACACCGCTTGGAATCGTAACGGATGTGAGACTCGTGCAATAGCCGAATGCAACATGTTCAATGTTGGTAACACTGCTTCCGATTGTAATATTGGTCAGCCCGCTACAGAGATAGAATGCGGCTCTTGCAATTGAAGTCAGGCCGTTCCCGGTTTTTGCAGTCTTCAGTCCGGTGCATGAATAAAAAACATAGTCCCCAATGGCTTCAACCCCGTCAGCGATCATAATAGAGGACAAGCTAAAGCATTCAGCAAAGGCGGAGCTCCCAATCCAATTGACACTGTCGGGAATATTTATATTGGCTAAAGCATAGCAATCTTCAAAGGCCCAATTCCCGATGCTGGTTACGCCGTTACCCATGACAACATTCGTCAGACTGATGCAGGAATCGAACGCACCCTCACCTATTAGCGTGACGTTATCCGGTATTACGACACTGGTCAAACTGGCGCATTCTTCAAACGTCCAGCTCTGGATCGCGTCGACGCCGTTTCCGATTATGACGCTATTCAAGTTAGTACAGTATCCAAATGCACCTTCATCAAGATTGATGACACTGTCTGGAATGGTGATATTTTCCAGACTGGAGCAATCCCAAAATGCAGAATCGCCAATAGTCATGAGACCGGCTCCAAGTGAGATGTTTTTCAAATGGTTACATGCTTCAAATGCACAGCTGCCAATATTGGTAACTCCATTACCGACAACAATATTGGTCAGGCCGGAGCAATACCCAAATGCAAGCTCCCCGATGCCGGTTACACTGTCCGGAGTTGTATAGCTCCCGGTTTTTCCGCCCGGATATTGAATCAGCACGGTTCTGTTCTTATTAAATAGCACACCATTTGTGCTGCTGTAGAACATATTCGCCGCATTCACAGTGATGCCGGTCAGGCTGGAACAGCCAACAAACGCATACGTCCCAATGTTCGTGACTCCGCTTTCAATCGTGATATTGGTGATTCCCGGGCATCCTGCGAAGGCCGCAACTCCAATACGGATAACCGGCGTGGTTACGACGTAGGTGTTGGTGCTCTTGCCTCCCGGAAAACAAACAAGTTCTGTCCGGTTTTTATTAAATAGGATTCCATTGGTGGTGCTGAAAGAGGTGTTCGCCGTGTTCGCCGTCAGCGCGGTCAACTTAGGACAACGGGCGAGCGCTCCGAATTCAATAGTGGCTAGCGTGTCTGGAATGGTGAAGCTGCCGGCTTTGTTCGGCGGGTACATCAGAAGCGTGGTTTTGTTTTTATTAAACAAAACGCCATTTGTGCTGCTGAAAACAGAATTGGCTGCGCTCACATTGATTGAAACCAGACTGCGGAGATTCGACAGCGCATCATCCCCGTAACTTTCGACCCCGGCACCCATGATGATGCTGGTCAGATTGGTACATTCATCAAACGTTGAAGAGCCGATCATGATAACACTATCCGGGATGGTGACTCCGGTCAGATCCTTATTCTCTTGAAAAACCCAGTCTCCCAGAATGGTGACCGGCAGCCCCTCGATAATTTCCGGGATGATCACATTACCTCCAGCGCCATTGTAGTCCGTGATGGTGATCGCCGAGCCATCCGAATCGTAGTAGAAATCACCATCGCTATCGGTTACACCAATCAGAAAGTTGTCGGCATAGAGTTCATGGCCGGTGTAGGAACCAGCGTCCGTGTCACTTCCCATATCACCGCCCAGCACGATCGTAAAGAAGTCTGAATCCCCCATCCCCCAGCCGGTTCCCGCCTGATTAACATCCAAAAAACCAAGCTCATTTCCATTGTAATAAGCGGTCAGTACCTTGGTAGATGCATCAAAAGAAATGTACACGCGCCCCTGAACATCATCGGTCGGAATATCCGCGTAATTCGGCCAATTCTCAAAGTCACTTCCATAAACCCAACAATCCAGTTCATATCCTTGGGAATAAGAGCCATACCGTTCGCGATATAAAGAAACCACCATGCGGTTGGCAAAGTCAGGTGCGTTTGTAGCGACCACAACCAGAAACATATCGGCCCATGAACCGTCCTGTAAAACCGCATTATTATTCAAATTGACAGCCACTTCCCAGCTTTGGGTGTAGCTACAGGTGCCACCAATCCATGGTCTTACTACTGTCGAGCCATCGTCGCCAGCCGGATAGTTTCCGCTAAATTCCAAACGCCCATTGGTTTCGGTCAAAATTGCACCCGGATTGGAAAGATGGATATCGGCACTCCATTTGGCGGTATCTTTGGTGTTGTCGCTAAAATCATCGGTGCCGGCCAGCACCACCGAAGCGGAAATGATAAGAAGCATGCTAATAACGACAGTAGAGAATGGCTTGGTCGATTTCATACACCCTCTTTTTATAATTATTAAACCCGTACAAACTTGCGGCATATTCATCCGGGCCGGGCGGGCTGTCAATCGGCAAGTTTCAGTCGCTCCGGTGAATCGTGAAGAAGGTGACATCATCGTCGATTAGATTCACGACCGCACAGGAAGGATGCATACCCCGCCCCGCGGAACCGGGGTTGACGATGCGGGTTTTTTCGATCCGCTCATCCCGGCGGGTATGCGAATGGCCGAAAAAAATATAATCGTAGATATTGGAATGAACCAGAGCTTCAAAGTGCGCCTCGTCGTCGCTGTGCAAAACAGCAATTTTCCGGTCGGCCAGTGTCAGATGCGCGACCCGGCCCATAAGATTGACCCCGGATCCCTCCGAAAAGCTGCCCAGATTCTGATGAATATCGCAATTTCCCATCACGGCATAAATCGGAATATCCAAAGTCTGGAAAAGCGCGGACATCTCCGTTAGAACCATTTCGGAGCCGACATCTCCGCAATGAATAACGACATCAACCGCTCTGAAAATAAATTCGCGGGCGGCGGCCAAAGCCAGATCCACCTGCCCATGTGTATCGGATATGACGCCGATTTTCACTCGTGTCCCTCTTTTCGTTCTTGGCCTGAAAGTCGCAGGGTTTATATTAACGCGATTCTCAACCAATGCGAGCGGAGACTTAAATGAAGAGCGTTAAGATTGTCGGAGCAGGCGGTTACGGCGGCGTAGGAATCACGGAATTGCTCCTGCGGCATCCGGAATTTGAAATCGGCTGCATGGTGGCGGCCACCGAAACCGGCATGAAAATGAGCGACCTTTATCCTCATCTGAAAGGCTTCTGCGACGAACTGATCCGGACGCCGGACGATCCGAAGGCGCAGGAAGTCTACGACGCGGTATTTTTTTCCACGCCCGACGGCGTCGGTATGCAGACGGCGGCGGACGAACTGGCCAAAGGCGCTCATGTGGTGGATTACAGCGGCGACTTCCGGTTCACCACGCCGGAAAAGTACAGCGCCTACGCCAATTTCATCGGCAAAAACCCCGTTCATGCCTCGCCGGAACTGCTGACTCAAACGGTGTACGGTCTGGCGGAACTCCATCCGTTCGGCAAAGAGCAGAAACTGGCCGGCAATCCCGGCTGTTTCGCGGTGAGCTGTATTCTCGGCCTCGCGCCTGTGGCCGCGGAAAAACTGATCGACCCGAAGAGCATCATCTGCGACTGCAAAACCGGCGTTTCCGGTGCAGGCAAAAAACCGGCGGCCACATTCCACTACCCGGCGCGGTATGAGCAGATCAATGCCTATAAACTGGCCGGTCACCAGCACATGGTGGAAATCGAGCAGGAACTGAGCGCGCTGGCGGGCGAAACGATCCGGATCACCATGACAGCGCAGGTTCTGCCGCTCTGCCGGGGTATTCTTTCCTGCCTCTACGCAAATCTCAACGAAACGATGAGCGCCACACAGCTGATGGAAGCCTACAAGACATTCTATGCCGACAAGCCGTTTGTGCGGATTTTTGACAACAAAGCCGCTATCGGCACCGCGCAGGTCAACGGAACCAACTTCTGCAACCTGATCGTGGACGTGGACGAGCGGAACAACCGGCTGCGGGTGATCTCGCACATCGACAATCTGATGAAAGGTCAGGCGGGCAATGCGCTGCAGAACATGAACCTCATGTTCGGCTTTGATCCGATGCACGGGCTCAACTTCCCCGGACGCTGCCCGTGATCAAAACCATCCATCGCGGTCTTTGGCTGACGGCAGGTGTTTTTTTTCTATCAGCCGGAATTGCCGGCCTTTTACTGCCGGTTGTTCCGCAGCTTCCGTTCTTCTTCGCGGCCATCATCTGCTTTATGCGCTGTTCAAACTGGTTCCGCGTCCGGATGGAAAAACGAGTGTGGCTCATCCGGCTGCGCACACGTTTCCGCAACCTGCGCCTTCCGCGGTTTAAATCAAAGTGAAAAGCCGTTGTCGGCGGACGGGGCTTCCACTAGACTGATCGTGTTTTATGGAACCCAAAGTAATCCTGTTCGATATCGCTTTTCTGCTCGGGGTACCCGCACTCATCCTGGCCGGACTGATCATACGTCCATTCAAAAAATTCCTGATGGCGGTGATGTGCTTTTCGCTCTGCTATCCGGAGCAGCTCTCCATTAACTTAATGTCACGAGAGGGCTATCGCATGGCCACCCGCGGCTTTGAACTCGGCCTTTTCGATGTGTGTGCCATTGCGCTCTTTTTCATCATGGTTTTTCAGCCGCGCGGGCACCGGTTCCGCTGGTTCCCGCCGCTGACAATCGTCAGCGGCATCTACATCACCTTCGTCATTCTCTCGTGGATGCAGGCTCCGGGCCGCATTCCGGTACCGGCCGATGTCTACGCCGCCAACACCGCCGGCGGCTACAAGTTCTATGACTGCTTTGAAACCGGTCTTTATCCGCTGTTTGAACTCAGCAAAATAATCCGCGGCGCTTTCACCTATCTCATCGTCGTCAATTTTCTGCGCGATGAAGAACATTTCCGCTCTCTGCTCGGCGCATTGCTCATCGTCGCCTTTGTGATCACTTTTGAAGCGCTGGTCGGCCGCTATGTCAGAGGCTACCACCGCATCTCCGCCACGCTCGGCCATCCGAACAGTCTCGGCACTTTTATGGGCATGATGGGCACCCTCATGTTCGGTGTAACACTTTTCCGCAGCACATTCATGTCCAGCGGAACTTTCGCCATAGCCACTGCCGGGGCGCTGATTTGCGTACTGCTCACCATTTCGCGCGGCGCGCTGTTTTCTCTGGTGCTGGGACTCTGGCTGGATGTTTCCTCGCTCTTTCACCGCTATCTCAACATAAAAAACTTCACCATCCTGTTCGTCGGATTGCTTCTCGTGCTCGGACTGTTCTTTGTGGCCGCCGACACCCTCTCGGCCCGTTTTCTGGTGCAGCAGGATGCCGTTTCCGACATTGAGTACCGCGGCCTTTATAACGAAGAAGCCCGGGGTATGGCGCGCGACCACCTCTTCGGCGTCGGTCTCGGAAACTTCTCGGCTTACTCCTGGCTCAAATACGGTTCGGCGGTCGGTCTCAATGAATACGGCACGCCCGCCCATAATCTCTGGTATCTCACGCTCGGCGAACTGGGATATCCCGGTCTGACAGCCTTCATTTTTTACTGGCTGCGCTTTTACTCCATCGGCCTGCCGTTCCTCTTCCGCCGCCGCACCGCCCTTTGCTATGCCGTCGCGGCCTCCGCGGTTGCCGCCAGTATGATCGGCCATATTCAGAATATGCTTCAGCTTTCCTACCGTCAGACCACCATCTACATGTTCAACCAGATCCTGATCGGCATCGTGGTGGCGGCCTGGTATATTGACCGCGATACCCGCCGCGCAGAGCGCGAAGCCCGGCGGCTGGCGCGGGTAAGTGCTGCCTGATGGAGCTGTTTATGCCGACCCGCACAAAAATTGTCTGCTGCGACGACAACCCCGACTACGGCGGTCATCAGGTCATGGCCTGCCTTGCTGTCGAATCGCTGGCCCGCTCAGCCGCGTGGCGGCCCGTTTTCTTTTGCAGCCCGGAAAACGTACGGCTCAACAACCGGCTCCGGGAAATCCGCACTGTCACCGGCAATCTGGAAATCCGCGCTGCGCCCTTCACCACCCGCAAACTGCAGGGCCTGCGCAACCGCTTTGCAAAAAAAACAATCTGCGCTCTGCGCGAACTGCTCGAAGCTGAAAATCCCGACCTGCTTCTTTGCATTCAAGGTGATATCGAAGACGGCTCGCTTGCTCTTTGCGCCGCAGAACAAATGGCTGCACCATGCGTCAGCTATATTCCCGTCCCGCACCGCATGGCGCTTATGGGCGCAAAACTCGGGGCCGTGCGCGACCGGCTCAACGCCTGGCTTTTCAAAAAACCGGACGGATGGATCACCATCAGCGACTCCATGAAACTCCTGCTCGAAGAGCGCGGCGCAACCGCACCGGTCGAAGTCGTCCGCAACGGCATTGATATGAAACGCTTTGCGCCGCACGGCAAAGCCGCCGCCCGCGCCGCACTCGGACTGCCTGAGAATAAAACGATCCTCGGCATGATCGGCCGCATCGAGTTCAACCAGAAACAGCAGGACTTTTTCGTCCGCACCTTTTCCAAACGCTGGAAAAACAACCCGGTCATGCATCTTGTTATCGCCGGTGACGGACCGGACCGCAACCGGCTTGAAGCACTTGTCGGCGGACTCGGCCTCCGGCGGCAAATCACGCTGGTCCCGTGGCAGGAAGACAGCGCGCTCGTCTATAGCGCGCTTGACCTGCTCGTCATTCCGTCACGCTTTGAAGGCGTACCGCTCGTCATGCTCGAAGCGCTCGCCTGCGGAACACCGGTGGCCGGCAGCGCCCGCGACGGCATGAAAGACCTGCTTCCCGCCGGCTGGACCTTTGAAGCGGAAAACGGCAATGCTCTCGCCGATGTCGTCGAATATGTGTCCGGCCATTGGAAAACCGATCTGCCGGGTTTGCGGGCCAAGGTGTGCAGCGAATACACGGTCGAAAAATTTCAGCAGAATTTTGAAGCGGCGCTCGGCCGTTTCCGTATAATGGGCCGCTGATGTACCTCGATTTCTTCCAGCTTAAAGAGTTTCCGTTCAACGTGACGCCCGACCCTCGCTTCCTTTTCTTTTCGGACCGCCACCGTGAAGCGTTCGATTCGCTGCTCTACGGCGTCGAACACCGCAAGGGTTTTATTGTGCTTACCGGCGAAGTCGGCTGCGGAAAAACCACGGTCTGCCGCTCGGTGCTCAACAACCTCCCCGGCGCCGTGCATTCGGCGCTCATCCTCAACCCGTCGATCACCGCCAGACAGCTTGTCCGCTCCATCCTGCTCGACCTCAACATCGAGCCGAAAGGTCAGGATAAGATGGTACACATCGCCCAGCTCAACCGCTTTCTTCTCCAATGTCTGGAAAAAGGCGAAAACGTCGCCATCATTATCGATGAATCACAAAACCTTGATCCTCAACTGATGGAACAGGTGCGGATGCTTTCCAATCTGGAAACCGATCAGCACAAGCTGATGCAGATCATTTTAGCCGGACAGCCGGAGCTGAAAGAGCGCCTCCAGCGTCCGGAACTGCGCCAGTTACGGCAGCGCGTTATGGTTCACTGCGACCTCGCCCCGCTTTCCGTCACCGAAACCGCCTTCTATATCCAGCACCGCCTCCATGTTGCCGGTGCCGCTGACCCGGTTAGTGTTTTCCAGAGTGCTGCAATCGAACAGATTCATGCCCGGGCCGGCGGCATTCCCCGCCAGATTAACACCGTTTGCGACCGGTCCCTTTTGTCCGCCTATGTCCGTCAGGATCATCAGGTCACTCCGCTGGATGTTGAGAACGCTTTGGCAGAGCTTTCATCATTAATCGGAGTTCAGGGAGATTGGCCATGAGTTTGATTCAAGACGCATTGAAACGGCAAGCCGAAGAACAACCTGTGGTCCGCCCGCCGGTAATGCCGGTGCAACCGGTTGAACAGCCCGGGCCGCCGGCAGACGGAAAAAACATCCAGCCGTTTCCTCTCAAATTAACGGTCACGCTGATTACCGCGCTGGCTGTCGTTCTGACGGGATTGGGTATCTACCTGATCAAACCGAAACCCCGGGTTCCGCCGCCGGTTATTCAAAAACCTGTCCCCGTTATACCCGTCGCCGCCGCACCGGCAGCGGTCATCCCCGCTATTCCTGTGCCGGTAGCGGTTCCGGCTGCACCTGTTCCGGCAGTTGAAACAGTAAAAGTTGAAACCGTTGCTGAACCGGTCAGGAAAGAAGCTCCCGCACCGGAAATCAAACCGGTCTGGCCTGAACTGCGACTGACAGGGATCGCCCAAAACAACAGCCAGAGCATCGCCGTTCTTAACGGAAAAATGCTCTGCGCCGGAAGAAAACTGGGTGAAGTGCTCGTGAAAGAAGTGCATGACAGCGACGTAGTTGTCGAATACAGCGGCGAATGCCGTACGCTGTATATTGACGAATAATTTCTGAGCGGCGGCAGAAGAAGCAGAAATTCAGTTTCAAAAATCAGGAAGGGGCAGAGCCTCAGGACTCGCCAAATAGCCGTATGCGGGAAAACCAGAAGAACTTTAAAAATCCCCATAAAAAATTCGAGCCGAAGGGGCTGACGATTCTTTACGAAGATCGCGATATTCTGGTGGTGGATAAAGTGAGCGGCCTGTTGACCGTGAGCGACGGCAAAGGCCCGGGCACTGCGACCGCGCACTCGCTTTTGAACGACTATGTTCGCAAAGGGAATCCGAAATCAAAGCACCGGATATTCATCGTCCATCGCCTCGATCGCGAAACCTCCGGAGTGCTCGTTTTCGCCAAGTCAGAAGAAGCAAAACAGTATCTTCAGGATGAATGGCAGGAATTCCAAAAGAAGTACTATGCTATCGTCTGCGGAACGTTGCCGGAGAAAGAAGGGCTCATCACCTCCTATCTGGCCGAAAACAGTGCGCACAAAATGTATTCAGTTTCTGATCCGGCCAAAGGCAAACTGGCTGAAACCGGATATCGCGTGCTCAAAGAATCGCCGACCCACAGTCTGTTGGAAATCGAACTGTTCACCGGCAGAAAGAATCAGATCCGGGTTCATCTTGCGGACAAAGGCTGTCCGGTGGCGGGTGACGCAAAGTACGGCGCGAAGGAAAAAAGCTTTAAGAAGCTGACACTCCACGCGGCATCCCTCACCATCGCGCATCCGTTTTCAAAAAAGAAAATGAACTTCACCGCGCTGATACCCGCCTACTTTGAATCGCTGATCAAGGGGGCTCAAAAAATCTGCAATGCGGAGCTGAAGTGAAAACTTCGATGAACATTTGACGGGCGGGTTAACGGATGACGAGAGGCTACCCGCTTAGTGCTCCGCTCAAAAAGGTGTCGATGAACCGGAAGATTTTATCAACGATCCGCCCGGCGGTCGGCGCACGCTCTTTCAAGCCGGGCTTTTTGACCATTGCATCGACCACATCGTTGCGGAGCGGCTTTTTGCCGGTAAACAGATAATCCCCGACCAGTTTTTCAAGCTTGTCGGACTCCAGACCTTCTTCTTCCGCCAGTCGCGTACCGCCGCCGGCTCATAACCCATGCCGGTCAGCTGCTTAACGAGATTGTCTTCAAGAATCTGTTCGGGTTGGGTTGTCATGTTCTTCCTTCGTTTCGATCGGTCAAATCCTCCTGATCTGTCAGATCTTCGCTGTGCCCTTGCACTCCGGATAGCCGGTACAGCCCCAAAACTGCTTGCCCTCGTTCTTCCCGCTTTTCGCCGTGCGCAGCACCATCGGCTTCCCGCACTGGGGGCCTTCCGGAATCCGCTCCGCCGGATTCTTTTTCTTCCTCCCCCGCTCGGTCTCAGCTTCTTCCGCGCCATACGTTTCTCCTTTCAAATCCTCCCGATCCGTCCGGTCACCCGGATGCGGCAGATAGGTCAGTCACAAAAAACGCCAAAACTCACAAAAAGCAACAGCGAGATTTCCCGGCAGCCCGTTTAATCACTTGAGTCGTTTTTTCTTTTTTTCCCAGATTTCTTTTTCTTCGCGGGTTTGCCCTGCAACTGTTTCGACAAATCCTCAATCGCTGCAGACATATCCCCGGCCATCTCATCCAGCGGCATCGAAAACTCTCCGGCATCCTCTTCGCCCCGGTTGCAGACCGCCAGAGCGGAAGAAATCAGCGAACTGAGTTCATGCAGTTGCATCGCCGCCGGATTCATCATTACAGCGAAAGGATCCGCCGAATCGCGATCCAGTTCACGCAAAACCCGCAGGCATTGATCGTTCAGGTCTAGAAATACCGAGCGCATTTCGCGGTGACGGTCCTTTCCGGCAACATAAGTTTTTTGGATGCCGGTCCACAGCTCCTGCCACAGCCGGTAAAATTCCCGCTGATCGTCCGCCGTCGGAAAATAAAGAGTCCGCCCGCTGATCACCCGCGCCAGCACCCCGTCCGGATTCTTTTCGCCGCGTGAAAGCGCATCGCGCATATAGGCCTCAGCCTCGGATGAATTCATCGAAAGCCCGAGCATCTCAAAACAGGCGTCCAGCTCTGTCTCCGGCTCACAGACTCCGTTTTCCAGCGAATTCACCATTCTGGAATCCAGCGGCTCATCGTCCGGCCAGAAAAAGCTGGTCTGTCCCGCAGTTTGAACCTTCAAATCCTTCTGCATATTGAAAAAAGCCGCCAGCGAAAGAGGCGGATCGCAAAGAACCGGCGGGGCATCCTCATCGGCGGATGCCAGCCGGAGCATCCGGGCCGTCTGTTCATAGCAGTCGTGGCCCAAATCAGCCTCCAGACAGGCCTCTTTGAATCCATTTCGTAAAGCCTGAACCCAACCGTGCGTTGCAGCAAAGTCCAACGGAGCCTGCTGTGAGGGAACATGCCGGACAGAAAAGACGCCCTTCTGCCAGTCTTCAACCTTCAGCATCAGGGAATCGCCGGCCTGAAACCCGCCTGATTCAAAAAAAGACCGCAGATCAAAAACCGTCAATTCCAGCGGTTCTTCAACCGGCGGCTTAAGCCGTTCGGCGTTCGACTCATGGTCGCAAATCAGGTAGTCAATCGTTCCGTACTGACCGAAAAACAGGAGACAGCGTCCCGCCATCGGATACGGGATTGAAACCGTGCGGGTCGGCGCGACAGAACCGTCCGGCAGTTTCAGGATCGCTTCAGCGGGAAACACTTCACGGGAGATAAACGGCACGAACCGGTGTCCCGGAACCAGAAAGCCGCCCTCCACCTCCTCGTCCAAGGGAGTCACCCGGAACTCCGCCCCTTTAAAGAAAACATGCCGGGGCATAAACCCCTCCGTAAACATTTCCCGGTCATCCCCGAACAGCCACTCCGACGCGCAGGCCGCCTCATACAACCGGTCGTCGTCGTCATCCCCCTGCACCCTTTTTTCGACGTATTGCACCAGCCTCTCAAATTCAAACGTCTTTGACTGCTTCAGCGCAAACACCCGGATCAAATCGTTCAGCTCCTGTTTTTTCATTCCCTTCTCACTCCTCTTTTATAAGCCCCGCGTCCAAACATTGGAAAACAGCCGCCGATTCATTCACCGCGAAAGATCGTAAGGAACGCAAAGCCTCACCGGTCTTTTTTAGGAGGTTCGTCTGTCACTGCGTCTGTTGTCATGCAAAAAACTAATATTCTTCATCTTTTCAAACCACTTGTTCTGGCACACTTGCCTCAACTCTTCAGGCACACCGATTTCCGTCTGAATATACGTCGGAATAAGAAGCTCCAAACACTCCACAGTATGAGCATACTCCCTCGCTTCTTCCCAAGCGCTCCTCTTCGCACCATTATCGTGCGTAACTGAACTTATCAATCACCTTGCGTTCGCGGTAGGTTTCAACAATCAAATCAACATCTTCATCGCGCAGGACGTTCTGGTTTTTAACCTTTTCAAAGCGGTCTTCGCCGCTGGCGTCGATGAAGAGAATCGGGTCGTTTTTCTGGCGGCACTTTTTGAGCACAAGAATGCAGTCCGGAATGCCCGTTCCGTAAAACAGGTGGACTGCAAATCCATATCTTCAAACAGCGCAGTGAATTCCTCTTCGCTCTCCGTGCCCATCGTGCTCTGCTCAATGTGCGTCAGCACAGCGTCGAGTTCGTCGAGAATATAGTTTGAAGCCGCTTCCGCTTCTCCGGCTTTGGACTCCTTGGAGTTTCCCTTCTTGGCCAGCGCATCAAACAGCTGATCCGGCAAAAGAAAATAGCCCAGCGTTTCAAGTGATTCGTTTTTAATGGCGGCCAGCAGTTCCTGATCGGTCAGCCGGCGGTAATCGTCCGTCTTTTCGCCCTTCAGCAGCTTATTGGCGTAGAGATACTGCTTTTCCGAAAGGTATTTGTAGAAAATGAACCCCAGAATGTAATCGCGGAACTCGTCCGCATTCATCTTTCCGCGCAGTTCGTTGGCAATATTCCAAAGCTGCTGCTCCAGCTGCCGTTTTTGATCACCTGACATAAAACTCCAATTGCCGGTCGGCTTTTCCAAAGGTTGGAAAGTTCTACCTTTTTTTCCCGGTCATTGGAAGCCGAGGCACCGGATTTATCCAATGTTCGGGAATCAACTCCGTTCCGATGCGGCAGAGGCTTTTTTAGATGCCAATAAATGGTTTTCTGCTGTTTTGATGTTCCGGATTAGTGCACCCTCCGGCAGTTCAATTGTTCCATCAATCCGGACCGACCTTATGAGAAACAACGATATTTTGCGCCGTCTCCGCTACACCTTCGATCTGAAGGATTCGCAAATGATGGCCCTGTTTGCCTTGGCTGATTATCCGGCGGTCTGGGAGCAGATCAACGCCTGGTTAAAGAAAGAGGATGATCCGGCGTATCAGGAATGCAGCGACATGCAGCTGGCGGCTTTCCTGAATGGATTCATCATCGAAAAGCGCGGCAAAAAAGAAGGGCCGCAACCCGCGCCGGAAACTGTTTTAACGAACAATGTGATTCTGATGAAACTGCGGATCGCGCTGAATCTGAAGGCCGAAGACGTGCTGGAAATCATGAATCTGGCCGATATGCCGATCAGCAAACACGAACTCAGTGCGTTTTCCCGCAAGCCGGATCATAAGCACTACCGCGACTGCAAAGACCAGTTGCTGCGCAACTTCCTGAAGGGCTTGCAGATTAAATATTGCTCCAGATAAGCGCCCCGATGAACTACGCGCTCCAGATTCTGTTTATTCTGGCGTTGATGGCGCTCGGCGGACTGGCCCGCCGGCGCGGCATCGTCACCGAAACCGGCACGGCGGAAATGACCCGCCTGCTGGTCTCCATCATTTATCCGGCCCTGATTTTCTATTCCATCACGCGGCTGCATCCCGCCCAGCTTGCCCGGAACTGGATGCTGCCGGCCCTGACCCTCGCCATCGCCGGAATCGGTTTTGTGCTCGGACTGCTGACTCTGCGCTGGATAAAAGGCGTTGACCGCAAACGCGCCGGCGCGTTCCTCTTCCAGAGCACCATCAACAACTATCTCTTTCTGCCGCTGCCGCTCGTCATGATGATGTGGGGAGCGGAAGGCGTCGCGCTGCTGGTTTTTTCTTCCATAGGTTTCGAACTGGCCGTCTGGACCGTCGGCGTGTTTCTTTTCAACCGCGCCGGAAAATTAAGCGACGGGCTGCGCATCATGTTCGGCCCGCCGCTGATTACACTGCTCTTCTCCATCGGCTGGATCTGCGTTCGCGACCTGTCACCGCTGCACCTGCCGGACAGCGCCCTGCTGCAGCGCATACTGGAACTGCTTTATCTCGGAGCGGAAACAGTCGGCAAGGCCACGGTAGCACTTTCCATGATTGTCGCCGGAAGCCGGATTGCAACACTGCAAACCAAAGCCATCACCGATCCGCATGTCTGGATTGTCTCCGCGCTCCGGCTGCTCGTTGCCCCGGTTCTGTTCATCCTGATTCTCCAACAGATCCCGATGGAGGAACTCGCCCGGAATATTCTGACAGTCGTGGCGGTCATGCCGGCAGCCGTGGTCAGCCTGATTTTCAGCGAACGCTTCAGCGGTGATTCTGATTTCATCGCCGC
>JBAZTQ010000009.1:0-42141 GCA_041661845.1 Kiritimatiellales bacterium
TCGAGTTGACCAACGTTTTTTATGTGGCGATGACCCGCGCCCGCGATCTGGTGGTTCTTTCCGGCGCGGGCACCAAAGAGCCGAAGGGCTGGCTGAAGCAGTCGGAAGGGTTTTTGCAAAGCGCGAGTCCGGAGGTTTTGCGGAAACTTAGTTTTTCAGAAATGCCGGAGGTCAGGAGTCAGGAATCAGGAATCAGGAGTCAGGGGGTAGGAGTCAGATA
Organism: Kiritimatiellales bacterium; assembly: GCA_041661845.1. Lineage (GTDB taxonomy): Bacteria > Verrucomicrobiota > Kiritimatiellia > Kiritimatiellales > Tichowtungiaceae > Tichowtungia. The sequence continues at coordinate 221 of JBAZTQ010000009.1, forward strand.
TGTGCCGCTGAAAGTTCCTGAGGGATTGAAGCGCAAGGCGGTAACTTCGCTTTGTGAGAAGAAGCTGGCAATCGGAAATCTAAAATCGGAAATCGCCAATCCGTCCCTTTACGGGACAGTGGGCCACGCTGTGCTGGAAGAGCTGGCGAAGAACCGGTGGGCGGGAGATATCCCGGATCTGGTGGCGCTGTTCAGTGCGGAGTTCGGCGAAGTAGAAATTGATGTGCTGATTCCTCAGCTCGAAGCGGCTCGGAATCTTTTGCGTAAGGAGACGGCGGATGCGTCGGCGCTTTTCACAGAGCATCCGTTTGTGCTGAAGCGCGGCGATGTCCTGCTGGACGGCACGATGGATCTGTTCGCGCAGTTTTCCAATGTCTGGAAAATTTTCGACTATAAGTTCACGAATGAGTCGTCGGAGCAGGTGTTGGAAAGGTATGCGCCGCAGTTGGTGGCCTACAAAGAAGCCGTTCAAAAACTTCATCCCGGCGCGGCGGTTTCGGCGCTGTTGGTTTTGATTGGCGAGTCGGTGCGGCTTGTTCCGGCGGTCTGACTACTTTGCTTTAGCGCGGCTGACGTCGGAAAGGTAGGCGGCGATACCGTCGGCGATACCGCGGGCAATCCGGTCGCGTCCGGCGGGATCAATTACAATGGCTTCATCTTTCGGGTTGCTCATGAAAGCCATTTCGACGAGAGCGGCAGGGCAGGGCGCGTCACGCAGCACTTCGAAGCGGGCGCGCTTTATGCCGCGGTCTTCCTGTCCGGTGGCTTTGATGAGGTTCTGCTGGATGCGGTAGCCGAGCACCATATTGGCGACGTCGTACCGGTTCCCGGTGTTGGAGGCGGAGGGAAGTGTGCCGCCGCCGTAGGAGTTGCTGCTGTAGCGGCCCGGCAGGGAGAGAACGAAGGTTTCGGCGCCGCGGACGTCGCGGTTTTTTCCGGCGGAGTTGGCGTGGATGCTGACAAAAAGATCGGCTCTGAGCGCGGCGGCCTTGCGGCAGCGGGCGTCGAGATCGAGATTCCGGTCGCTTTCGCGGGTGAGTTCGACGTTGATGCCGCGGGCTTGCAGCCGGTTGCGCACCCGGTTGGCGACATCCAGCACGACCTTTTTTTCCTGAATGCCGCGCGGACTGGTGGTTCCTTTGTCGTCACCACCGTGGCCGGGGTCGAGGACGACCGTACGGGTTCCGGCATTTTTTAGGAATTCCGACGGTCGCGCCGCCGGTTCGATGGTTTTGTTGAAGTCGGTTGTGTCGATAGCCCACTGCCAGCCGACTTTGCGAACCGGCTCGCTCAGCGCGACGAGGGTTCCGTTGATCCAGACGCTGCGCTCCTCGGTCTCAAACTCGATTTTATTATACTTGTTCTGCAACCGGATGCGCTTTTTTGCCGGCTGGGTAACGGTCATGCCGTAATACGAGGCGATATTGGGCAAAGTAACGTAGATTTTGCCGCGGGAGGTGACGGTGCGGACGCCCGCAAAGGCGGTGGCGGCTGTAAAAACAGTTATCAGACCGGTGACGAACAGCAGAGCGTTTTTGTTCAAGCGCATGAAATAACCTTTAAGGGAGGGGTGTCCGTTTGTATATTTTGCGGTGCTGTTTATCACATGCGGTGCCGAAGGTGCCAGATATATCAGGAATTCAATTATGCATGAGTTAAAATTCCTTCAGGATTTAGCCGCTGTTCTTGCTGTGGCCGGTATTGCGGGCTGGCTGTGTCAGCGCATCCGGCTGTCGGTCACCTCCGGTTATCTGTTGGCTGGTGTACTGCTTGGGCCTGCCGGGGTCATCACACTGGTTTCTGATTCGGAGAGCCTGCGCCTGCTTTCGCAGATCGGGCTTATTTTTCTGATGTTTTCGATCGGCCAGCATCTTGGAATCAAACAGATCCGGCGCAGCGGCGTGGTGTCACTGGCCGCTACAGCAATCAGCACGGCATTGATCTTTACGCTTTGCCGGTTACTCGGGCGTCTGATTGGACTGGATGGAACCGGCGGTCTGCTGCTTGCCGGACTGTTCATCACATCGAGTTCGGTCATTATCGGACGGCTGCTGCATGAGTCGGGGAGGTTCCACCGGGCCGATGGGCAGGCGGCTATGTTTCAGACCCTGCTGGAAGATTTTAATGTCATCATCCTGCTCAGTCTGCTGAGTTCACAGTTGCAGAACGCGCAAAGCGCCCCTGCACCTGTACTGCAGGAGCTGGGTGCATTCGCCTCCTTTGTTGTGCTGATTGCGATTCTCGCTTTGCTGTTTATTCCGCGCATGCTGTATCTGCTTCAGCAGAAGGTCAGCCCTGAACTGCGCAATGTGATTCTGGCTGCGATTCTGGTCGGAACCGCGGTGATTGCCCGGAGCGCCGGATATTCGTTTGCTCTCGGGGCGTTTGTCTTGGGAATGGCGGTGGCCGGAACGCCGGACAGGCCGCAGATTGAAAAGGCCTTTTCCGGATTGAGCGATCTGTTCGGTGCCGTATTTTTTGTGTCCATCGGCATGTTGATTGATATCCGGCATATTTTCTCGGCCTGGCCGCTGGTACTGCTTTTTACCGCACTGGCGGTGTTCGGCCGTTCAACGATTTGCACCATCGGGCAATTGGCCGTCGGGCGCAATCTGCGCGATGCAGTAATGACCGGGCTTCTGCTGATTCCGATCGGGGAGCTTTCGTTTCTAGTGACCCAGATCGGTGTCGACGCGGGACGATTGCCGGAATCCTTCGGTGCGGTAATTGTCGGCGTATCGATTCTTTCCACGGTGGCCGCATCGGCAATATTGCCGGTGAGCGGGCGGCTGGCGGACCGTCTGGTTGCGTGCCAGCCTCGCTGGGCTGCCCAGGCACTGGCTGCCTATCAGGGAGGACTCAGCCGGCTGGCGGCCCGGCGTTCGTCGAATATGGTCTGGAAAATATCCCGCAAATGCCTGCTGCGAATTGCAGTCGAAATGCTTTTTGTCACCGGCCTGATCGTTTTTTCACCGAAACTGCATGCCATGGCCGCCGGGTTTTCAACGGGCCGCGATTGGGTGACCTGGGTGTTCAACCTGATCTTCTGGGTGCCGTTCGGGCTGATCGTTCTGATTGTGCTGGTTGCTGTCTGGCGCAATATAGAGGTGCTGACGATGCTGCATTCGGAGGTGGCGGCCCGGCGGTACACCCGTCGGGAAACACACGCCGCGGCCCATACGATTGAACAGGCATTGCGGATTATCTCGCTGATTCTGCTTTCTGCCTGGCTGTGGATGCTGCTGCCGTTTGCGCTCAGCGGATTCTGGACTTTTATCGGACTGGCGGCAGCCGTCGCCGTCAGCGCAGCGTTACTCTGGAAGCCGATGGTGCTTCTGCACAGCGTGGCGGAAAACCGGCTGCAGCACAGTGTCGCATCCGGGATGGACGGCACACCGGCTTTAATTTTGAGTCACGAAAGCGACTGGGATTTGAATATCGAAGAGGTTCAGATTCCGCAGTCGTCTCTTTGCCGGGGTCTTTCTCTTGCGCAGCTGGATTTACGGAACCGGTTTGGATGTTCGGTTCTGGGGATTGACCGTCAGGGCACAGTCATTGACGCGCCGGGATCGGCGTTTACTGTTTTTCCCCAGGATGTGCTTCTTCTTCTCGGTGAGCCTTCGCAAATCCCGGCGGCCCGCGCCTTTCTCAGCAGTACCTGTATGGCAGAGTCCGAGCGGCTGGATGAAATCCGGCTGGATACGCTGGTTGTCCCGGAATCGGTCAGCGTTGCCGTCCGCACGCTGGCAGAGTGGGATATTGCTCACCGGACAGGAGTTCAGATTGCAGCTATCCGCCGGGCCGGTCAGCGGATTGTAACGCCGGGTCCGGGGGAATGTCTGCATGCCGGTGACGAGCTGCTGGTGCTGGGTACCGCAGAAGAGGTTCAACGACTGGCCGTTGTGCTGGCTGCGGAAGACGGATCGATTCCAGATAGAAAACTTCGATGAGATATGTCACTGCAATTCTGGCCGTAATTTTCGTCCTGAGCGGCCATGGCCGGTCTCAGCCCGCTTCGGATAACACTTTTTCGGTGATGACTTACAATTTACGTCAGTATGCACTGACAGACCGGGATGGCGGCGGTGAACCAAATGATCCAAAGCCTGAAAAAGAGCGCCGCGCGGCGACGGCGCTGATCGCCAGGGAGCGGCCCGATGTACTGACTGTGCAGGAGATGGGCGGTGCGGCGATGTTTGCTCAGTTCCGCCGCGAGCTGCGTACGGCGGGGTTGGATTATCCGTATGCTGAATTGCTGGAGCGCGGGCAGCGGGAAATCAATCTGGCCGTGCTGAGCCGCTTTCCGATTGTATCGGTACAGCACCATACCAACGAATGGTACAGCATCGGCGCGGCGAAAGTGCCGGTGGCGAGAGGTTTTCTGGATGTCGATATTCAGGTCAGTCCGCAGTACCGTTTCCGGCTGCTGACGGCGCACCTGAAATCGAAGGTTTATAATCCGCTGGGTCAGACCGAGATGCGCCGCAATGAAGCGCGGCTTCTCAACAAAATCGTTCGCGGAATTCTGGAAGAGAATCCGAAAATCAACCTGCTGGTAGCTGGCGATTTTAATGACGATTACAATTCCGCCCCGGTGCGGGAAGCGGGCGGACGGCGCGGCGGCGCAATGACCGATCTGCGGCCGGTTGATTCAGGCGGAGACGCCTGGACTTATTTTTACGCCGCAATCGACGGCTACAGCCGGTTTGACTATTTTTTTGTCAGTGCCGGAATGCTTCCGGAAACGGTGCGCGATCAAACGCGGGTGGTGCGCCACCCGCTTACGTACGAAGCTTCCGATCACCGTCCGGTTGTTGCGGTATTCCGTGCGGTCGATCAGTAAGGTTTCTGATCGCCGGTCAGCAGTAAATAGCGCCGCGCCGAGTCAGCGCCGGGCTGATCCGTGACCGTAATCTGTTTGCCGTCTCCGCGCAGTTTTGTTCCCTGCGGCAGAGGTTTCCAGTCGGCGAGTTTACCAAGCGGAGCGTCCGTGTAATAAACCGTGTAGGTCAGGTTGGTTGACGCTTTCCAGGTAATGGTTGTTTCGCCGCCGGCACTGGCGGTGGCCATTTTCGGCGAGACAGGATAGGTGACCGTCGCGGGTTTTGTTGAGCACCCGGCCAGAATGATGGCGGTTAGGATGGGCAGTAATTTTTGCATTAGAACAGTTTCCACCACGGTTTTTTCGGCGGCTGCGGGACGATTATTTCAGCAGCCGGAATTTCTTCTGTCGAAAACGGGTCGGCTTCAACAGCAGTCGGTGAAGCAGCTGGAAGTTCGATCAAAGGGGCGGGAGCCGGCATAACCGCTTGTGCCGGTTCATTGGTCGAAGCAGGAGGGGTAACTACCGGAACCGGAGCTGGTTCCGGTTCGACTGCGGGGGCCGACTCGATTACCGGTTCCGGTTTAAGTGACGGGGTCGGTTTGATCTCCGGTGCCGGTGTTAAGGCCGGAATCGGGGTTGGAATGACTGCGGACGCAGGCTCAACTGGCGGAACGGGGGTTGCGGCGGGGGCCGGTTTGACGGCCGGAGCCTTTTCTTCCGGAGTTGCCGGCGCGTTGACTTTGATCACCTTGACCGGTTCTGAAGCGGGTACTTCAACTTCAGGAACGCTCTTGGGTTCTTCCTGCATCACGGCGGGTTCAATCGGCGGCGGCGGAAGTGTTTTGAGGTAATGCCATTTATCCAGATCTATCGAAAAATCGCGTTTCGCTTGTTTTTCAGCCAGTGCATCGCCGCGGGTATTCCACCAATGCACATTGCTCAGTGTCGGGTTGATTTCCTTGAGCGAATAACCGTACCGCGTTGCGAACTGATCCCAGTAACGGAACGGGAAGTTAAAGTAGAGGCCGAGGAGGTGAATCAGTACCCGCGGGTCGGCGGAGCTGATGCTGTTGGCGCTCTCACACCAGGTGCTGTTCGGAATCAGCGAGGCAGGTGCGCGGAACCGGTCATATTCAACAACAATCGCATGTTTCGGCCGGTTGGCGAAGAATGTGCCGTTCGCATAGTCTTCCATTGGCACGGAGACCCAGCTGTCGCCGTTCCAGGCATGGATTTTCGGCCGGCCCTGCACCATCTGATAGCTTACCAGCAGAACGGGATAGCGCCGGGAAATATCCTGTGCGATCTGAATCGGAAGCACCTCACGCGGCATCACCAGCATGGTGATGTCACTTTGCCAGAAAGCCTGCGCTGTCAGCGAAACGGCGGATAGCATTACGGCACTCAATAGAATCATTTTTTTAAACATAATTCGAACCTCTCTTCCTGGCAGTTTAAGCCTGTGCGGCCGCAGGTGCGGGCGGCGGCCGCAGGCTAAGCTTGTCGTCGATCATCATCAAAGCCGCACCGTTGTCGCCGATCATTCTCAGGCGGTCAACGATTTCTTTTACATTGGCCTCTTCTTCGACCTGTTCGGTGATGAACCACTGCAGGAAAACCTGAGTGGCATGATCTTTTTCTTCCACAGCGATGTTCAGCAGCTCATTAATCGACTCAGTCACAAACCGCTCGTGTTTCTGTCCGGCCTCGAAAGCGCCCAGCACGGAACCGAACTCCGCCGGCGGCTCGTCAATTTTCATCAAACGGGCTTCGCCGCCGTGCTGCATGATGTAGTCGAACATCCGGGTCATGTGGATGACTTCTTCGTCGTACTGGATGCGGAACCAGTGTTCGCACCCAGGCATGCCGAGTTTATTGCAATACGCGGACATCGCGAGGTAGAGGTAGGCGGAGTAAAATTCCTTATTTATTTGCGCATTAATCGCTTTTTCCATTCTCTTGGTAATCATGGTTGCAACTCCCTTTGTTTGCAGGGATTCTAGACCAACCATGCAGGCAGTCAAATCACAACCCTTGAAAACAGACGCTCTTTCAGCGATAACGCCGGAAGTTCAGGCGAAGCTGTTGCCGTGGTTTTTGAAAAATGCGCGCGACTTGCCTTGGCGACGGAACCGTACGCCGTACCGCGTCTGGGTTTCGGAGATTATGCTTCAGCAGACCCGCGTTGATCAGGTCGTTCCGTATTACCTTCGATGGATGAAGGCTTTTCCGTCGTGGAAAGCGCTGGCCCGATCTCCGCAAAGTGACGTGCTTAAGCTGTGGGAAGGGCTCGGCTATTACAGCCGTGCCCGCAATCTCCACGCCGCCGCGAAAGTGATCGCGGGTGAATATGGCGGAGATCTTTCCAAAGGCTGGAAGCGAAGCGGGCAGCCTTTGGAAGTTTTTCTGAAAAAGCTTCCAGGCATTGGAAATTATACAGCCGCCGCCATTGCCAGTCTGGCCTTCAACGTTGACGCAGCGGTCGTTGACGGCAATGTCATTCGCGTTTTGAGCCGCCTTTTTGCCTTTGGCGGCGATACGAAGTCGGCGACCGGCAAGAAGCAGATGCAGGCGTGGGCGGATGTGCTGCTGGTGCAAGGACGGTCCGGTGAATTTAATGAAGCAATGATGGAACTTGGCGCACTGATTTGTTTGCCGCGAAGTCCGAAATGTCCGGAATGTCCGATGCAAAGAGTTTGTTCGGCTTTTGCCGGAGGATTCCCGGAAAAGTTTCCAGTAATGGAGAAGAAGAAAAAGGTTCCGCATATTGTCGTTGGCGCGGCGGTGACGACGAACGGCAAGGGCGAGGTGCTGATTGCCCAGCGCAAACAGGATGATATGCTCGGCGGACTTTGGGAGTTTCCCGGCGGCAAGCTGGAGCCGGGTGAGACCATCGAAGAGTGTATTGCCCGCGAGCTGGAAGAGGAGTTGGGTATTAAAACCACGGTCGGGGCCCATCTTGTAACCGTTAAGCATGCTTACAGCCACTTCACTATGACCATGTACGTTTACTTTACGAAAATTATTTCCGGCCGTCCGCTTCCGATTCACTGCGCCGACTATGTCTGGGTAAAAATCCCGGCCCTTGGAAAATATGCCTATTCGAAGGCCGACTTGCTGGTGGTGGAAAAACTGCAACAGGATCAACAGGGTTAAAAAAACGGAAAAAAGGTTGCTGAGGGGGGGCGAATGATATACACAGTAGCCTCTTTTTCCGCGGATGGAAGTCCGCAACCTGGACTGGAGATTACAGAAATATGGCAACAAAAATACGTTTACGTCGAATGGGCACCATCAATAAGCCGTTTTACCGCATTGTGGTAGCCGATTCCCGCTTCGCAACCACTGGCCGCTTCCTCGAAATTCTCGGCTGGTACGATCCTAAGCAGAAAGGTGACAATTTCAGCGTTAATGTTGAACGCGTCAAGCATTGGCTCGGCACCGGCGCACAGATTTCCAATACCGCCACAAGCCTTCTGAAAAAGGCTGAGGCCGGTTTGGGTTTCCCGGTCGGTGCCGCTCCGGATAAAAAGGCTTCCGAACAGCAGGGAGCTTAATAATGAAGAAGCTTGTGAAGCAGATGGTCACCGCACTGGTTGACCAGCCCCGCTGTGTCAAGATTACCGAAATCAAAGGCGATAAAAGCGTTGTTTACGAACTGCGCTGCCACGAAAAAGATGTCGGCAAAGTAATCGGCCGCAGCGGCAAAACGGTCGGTGCGATGCGTACACTTCTCGGGGCGATTGCCGCCCGCGATGGTCGTCGCACGATGCTCGAAGTGGTGGAATAAAAAAATACCCCGTGGTACAAAAGCGGCCGAAAGGCCGCTTTTTTGTTTTATGAAGATTGATGTCATAACCATTTTTCCCGAAATGCTCGACGGGTTTCTCGGCCGGAGCATGATGAAGCGTGCCGCCGAAGCGGGGCGTGTCACATTCAACTGCATTAACCTGCGCGACTTTGCCGAGGATAAGCATCGCACCACCGATGATCGTCCGTTTGGCGGCGGCCCCGGCATGGTGATGAAGCCGGAGCCTATTTACAGTGCTGTAGAATCGGTTCGTACAGAAAAATCCCGCGTGATCCTGATGTGTCCGCAAGGCCGGCCTTTCACTCAGCAGCGGGCACAGGCGCTTTCAAACGAAGAGCATCTGATTTTTGTATGCGGCCACTATGAAGGAGTCGATGAGCGCATTCGTGAGGCGCTCATTGATGAAGAGATATCAATTGGAGACTACGTATTGACCAACGGCGTGCTTCCTGCCGCCGTGGTGATTGATGCGGTGGTGCGCTTGCTTCCCGGCGTGCTGGGCGGCGATGGTGCTACGGATCAGGAATCGTTTAATGAGCCGTTGCTGGAATATCCGCAATATACCCGCCCGGCGGAGTTCCGTGGCATGAAAGTACCGGAAGAACTGGTTTCCGGCGACCATGCTGCCATTGCGAAATGGCGCCGTTGGCAGGCTGAGAAGCGGACGGCGGAGCGCCGTCCGGATCTGCTTTCCGGTTGCGGCGCGGAAATTGGAGATGACGCTTGACCGAAAAGCGAAGTTGGGTATTATTCGACGCTCGCTTTTGGAATTGGAAGAAAGAGAACAATTATGAATCCCGTAGTCTTAAAAATAGGTAAAGAGCAGTGCACAAGAGAAATTCCGGCTTTCAACATCGGTGATACTGTCAACGTGCATGTCAAAATCAAAGAAGGCTCTAAGGAGCGCATTCAGTTGTACAACGGCACCGTGATCGCCCGTGAAGGTGCCGGCGTGGCCGAAACCTTCACGGTGCGTCGCGTGGCTTTCGGCGAAGGCATCGAACGTGTATTCCCGATGCAAAGCCCGAATGTGGCGAAGATTGAAGTGGTACGCAGCGGCAAGACCCGCCGTGCAAAACTTTATTACCTGCGTGACCTCGCCGGTAAAAAAGCGCGGATTAAAGAACGCCGCGCATAAGTTGCAATGGACATGCTCCGTTATGAGAAAGAGGTCTGGCAATCAGGCCTCTTTTTTATTGCCGGCGTGGATGAGGCCGGGCGCGGGCCGCTGGCCGGGCCGGTCGTGGCTGCCGCGGTTGCCTTCGAGCGCGCGCCGCTTGAAAATGGCGGTGCGGAAATTTTTGACGGCCTCACCGATTCCAAAGCGCTCAGCGAAAAGCGCCGCGACGATTTCTTTGAGCGGTTGCACACCTGCGGTTTTGCCCGTATCGGATGCTCTGTTGTCGGGCCTGATGTTATCGACGAAATGAATATTCTGCAGGCTACCTGGAAAGCCATGGCCGAGGCTGTTTCTCAGATCATCCCGGTGCCCGTTTTTGCTCTGGTTGATGGTAATCCGGTGCGCGGCTTGCCGTGCAAATCGCAGAGCATCGTTAAGGGCGACGCCAAAAGCCTTTCCATTGCCGCCGCCAGTATCATTGCTAAGGTTACGCGCGACCGTTTGATGGTCGATCTTGACATGCAGTTTCCTCAGTACGGTTTTGCACAGCACAAAGGCTACGGAACCGTTGATCATTTTGCGGCTATCCGTCGTCACGGCCCGTGTCTTCATCATCGCAAAACCTTCCGCCCAATCTCTGAAATCAATCAAAGAGAATTGAATCTGTGAAGTGGTTTCCCCAGTGGTTTCGAACAGAGGCCTCACACCTGCGCACCGGGCGTCGTGGTGAGAAGCAGGCCGAACAGTTTCTGAAAAAAAACGGACTCGAAATCATCGCTCGGAACGTGAGGGCGGGGTGCGATGAACTTGATCTGATCGCGAGGCAGGGTGATACACTGGTTTTTGTGGAAGTAAAAACCCGTACTAATGAGGATTTCGGGAGGCCTATTGCGGCGGTCAATCATGCCAAGCGTCGCAAATTGTCGCGCGCCGCAATAAGTTTTTTGAAAAAACACAAATTACACCCCCCGCACATCCGTTTTGATGTGGTCGAAGTCGTCGTCGCAAAGTCCGAGATTCGGCACATTAAAAACGCCTTCACGCTTGAAGGCGGATATCGGATCTGGTGGTGAAGGGGTTTCCCGCAGGCGTTTTAATTTATATTTTCCCAATAAGGCCTATATTGGGGGTCAATGTTTCGTCGCCGGGCTGCCACGCGGCCGGACAGACTTGATCGCCATGTTCGCGGACAAATTTGGCGGCTTCAAGTTTGCGCAGCGCTTCAACGGCGCTTCGTCCGATTCCGAGGTCGTGCATTTCTACAGTTTTCAGTACGCCGTCGGGATCAATGATAAAAGTGCCGCGCAAGGCGAGGCCTTCAGCTTCGATGTAGGTTCCGAAGGCACGGCAAATATTGCCGGTCGGATCGGCCCCCATCGGGTATTGGACGGTCTTGATGGCGGCGGACTCGTCATGCCACGCTTTGTGAACGTAGGCTGTATCTGTGCTGATGCTGATGATTTCGGCTCCGGCTTTTTGGAATTTCGGGTAGAGAAGGGCTGCCTCCTTTAGTTCCGTCGGACAAACGAATGTGAAGTCGGCGGGATAAAATATCAGGACAACCCACTTGCCTTTATAATCCGAAAGTCTGATTTTTTTGATTTCTTCATTATGAAATACTTCCATCTGGAAGTCGGGTACCTGTTGACCTATCTTGAGCATAATTTTCTCCTGTTATAACGATGGCTTGTTTTAAACGTGACCAATACGATAGGTATTTGCGGTTTATAATCAATAGGATTTTAATTTTTTTATTTTGCGGTTAAAAAAAGGCGGAAGACAGATCGCCGCAAAAAAATGCCCCAAAACAGTTGACAGTGTATTAATTTTCGCTAAAGTCGCTCCCCTTTGTGTGACAGACCAAGACAGTATTGGTGTTTGCGCAGGGCAATTTAGGATTAAGCGAGTATAGAAAGAAGTCTGTTTCTTGGAGTAAAAAAGCAGGAAGCGGGTTTTTTTATATTTATTTATTTTTAAATGAGGATGGCGCGAGCACGGGGGAGAAAATCGCCCACGTAGCTCAGTTGGTAGAGCACATCCTTGGTAAGGATGAGGTCAGCGGTTCGACTCCGCTCGTGGGCTCCACAAAAGAAGAGTGAATTTTGTTAAACGGATATAAGTAAGTAGTAAACGATCAGGAGGATAAGTCATGGCTAAGGATAAATTCGAACGGACAAAACCGCATGTGAACGTGGGTACGATCGGCCACGTTGACCATGGTAAAACAACGCTGACCGCTGCGATCACCTGTGTGCAGGGTTCCAAGGGTCTTGCACAGTACATCGCGTATGATCAGGTGGCAAAAGCTTCTGAATCACAGGGCCGCCGTGACCCGACAAAAATTTTGACGATTGCCACTTCGCACGTCGAATATTCCACTGCCAACCGCCACTATGCACACGTTGACTGTCCCGGCCATGCCGACTACGTCAAAAACATGATCACCGGTGCTGCTCAGATGGACGGAGCTATTCTGGTGGTAAGCGCTTGCGACGGACCGATGCCTCAGACCCGCGAGCACATTCTTCTCGCCCGTCAGGTCGGCGTTCCGGCTGTCGTTGTATTCATGAATAAGTGCGACCTGGTGGATGATTCCGAACTTCTCGACCTCGTCGAAATGGAAATCCGCGAGCTGCTCAGCAAGTACGAATTTCCGGGCGATGACATTCCGGTCATCCGCGGTTCCGCAACCGGCGCGATCAAAGATCCGTCCGGACCGGGTGCTGCCTGCATTCAGGAGCTGATGGATGCTCTCGACAGCTACATTAAAGAACCGGTGCGTGTTACCGATCAGGCTTTCCTGCTGCCGATCGAAGACGTGTTCTCGATCGAAGGCCGCGGTACTGTAGTTACTGGCCGTGTTGAGCGTGGTATCATCCACACTGGCGACGATGTTGAAATCGTCGGATTGAAACCGACCGTTAAGACGACCTGCACAGGTGTTGAAATGTTCCGCAAGATTCTTGATCAGGGTCAGGCTGGTGACAATGTCGGCTGTCTGCTTCGCAGCACCAAGAAGGAAGATGTTGAGCGCGGTCAGGTTCTGGCCAAGCCGGGTTCGATTCTTCCCCACACCCATTTCAAGGCTGAAGTTTATGTTCTGAGCAAAGAAGAAGGCGGCCGTCATACCCCGTTCTTCAAAGGCTACCGTCCGCAGTTTTATTTCCGTACCACTGACGTGACCGGCGACATTACTCTGCCGGAAGGTGTTGAGATGGTGATGCCGGGCGACAATGTGACGATGGAAGTTGTTCTGATCACTCCGATTGCAATGGAGCAGCACATGCGCTTTGCAATCCGCGAAGGCGGACGTACAGTCGGTGCCGGTCGCGTGATCGAAGTTGTAAAATAATCGGTCAGTAAATTGCCGGAGTGATGTACCTGTCGAAGGGTACATCACTTGCGAGCAAAAGCTGCCGGGGGAAGAAATCATGCGAGATATTATTACATTGGCCTGCACAGAATGTAAGCGCCGCAATTATACGACGACGAAAAACAAAAAGCTTTCGACGGGTCGGCTTGAAGTGAAGAAGTTCTGCCCGCATGACCGCAGTCATACGTTGCACAGGGAAACAAAATAATTTTATTCGGTGTAGGCCAGTAGCTCAATTGGCAGAGCGGCGGTCTCCAAAACCGCAGGTTGGGGGTTCAATTCCCTCCTGGCCTGCCAGTTCTTCGGGAAAATGAGATGAAAAAAATAGTTGAACTGTTAAAAGCACTGAAAACGTTCCTGAGTGAGGTGAAGATCGAACTCAAAAAATGCACCTGGCCGACGCGGCAGGAGCTGCTTGGTTCGACGATGGTTGTGGTGATCTCTGTATTGATTATCGGCGTTTTTGTCGGGTTGAGTGATACGGTGCTGATGGGCCTGCTGCGGGCGGTTCTTCGGTAACGGAGAGAAAGAAAAAATGGAAAAACAGTGGTTTGTTTTACATACGCTCTCCGGGCACGAGCACAAGGTGCAGAACAGCATCATGCGCCGTGTGAAGCAAGAGGAGCTTGGTGAATTTATTGGTGATGTTCTGATTCCTACTGAAAAGGTTTCGGAAGTAAAGCAGGGCAAAAAAACGACGGTTTCGCGAAAGTTTTTCCCCGGTTATGTGCTGGCGAATCTGGCGTTATACGGCGAGAACAAAAGTTTAGTAGAAGAAACGTGGTATTTTATCCAGAACACGCCCGGCGTGATCGGATTTGTCGGGGGAGAGTCTCCGGTTCCGTTGCGCGCTGACGAAGTGAACCGGATTATCAATCAGGTGGAAGAAAAGAAAGAAACAGTTACGCCGAAGATTAATTTTGAGCCGGGAGAGACCATCAAAATTACCGACGGACCTTTCCTTAATTTTAACGGGGTGATCGAAGAGGTGGATCCGAGTCGCGGCAAACTGACGGTTTCAGTTTCTATTTTCGGACGGTCGGCTCCGGTTGAACTTGAATACTGGCAGGCGGACAAAGCTTAATTTGAGCGGAGTTTTTTTATGGCAAAGAAAGAAAAAGGATTAATCAAACTGCAGATTCCGGCAGGACAAGCCAATCCGGCACCGCCGGTTGGTCCGGCGCTGGGTCAGCACGGTGTAAACATCATGGAGTTCTGCAAAGCGTTCAATGCCGCTACGCAGAAAGAAGCGGGTATGATTATTCCGGTGGTGATCACCGTTTATCAGGATCGCTCATTCAGCTTTATCACCAAGAGTCCGCCGGCTTCCGCGCTGCTGAAGAAAGCGGCTGCTGTAGCTAAGGGATCGGGTGTCCCGAATCGCGATAAAGTGGGTAAAGTGACCCGCGCGCAGGTTGAAGAGATCGCCAAAATCAAAGAGGCTGATTTAAACGCCAGTGATTTGGGTGCGGCTTGCCGCATCATCGCCGGCACAGCCCGCAGTATGGGAATTGAGGTTGTATAGCCATGGCTAAGCACGGAAAAAAATATACCGCAGTAAAGAAGAAGGTTCAGGTCGAGAAGCTGTATTCTGTTGAAGAAGCGTTGCAGTTCATCAAAAATAATCCGACCGCAAAATTTGACGAAACGGTCGAAGTGGCCTTGCGTATGGGTGTCGACCCGACCAAATCTGATCAGGCGATTCGCTCCACCGTGGCGCTTCCGAACGGAAGCGGTAAAGATGTCCGCGTGATCGTGTTCGCCACCGGTTCCGCTGCCGAAGCCGCCCGTGCTGCAGGTGCTGTTGAAGCCGGGTTCGAAGACCTGCTGGCCAAAGTAACCGGCGGCTGGATGGACTTTGACATTGTCGTTTCCACTCCGGATGCGATGAAAGAAGTCCGTAAGCTCGGTAAAGTGCTCGGCCCGCGCGGCCTGATGCCCAATCCGAAAACCGGCACCGTTACTGATGACACCGCGACTGCTGTCAAGCAGTTCAAAGCCGGACGTGTTGAGTTCCGTATGGACAAGAACGGAAACATCATTGTTCCTTTCGGCAAACTCTCTTTTGCTGTTGAAGCATTAGCTGAGAACTTTCGTGCGGTGTATGACGCGATTCTGGCTTCAAAACCGGCTTCGACCAAAGGTATTTATATCAAACGGTGCACGGTCTCCAGCACGATGGGGCCGGGATTGCACCTTGATGTCAAAGATTCAGCAGCGGCTTAATTTGTAAGAACGGGGCTACAGTCATGAGTAACGAAAATAAAAAAATCAGACCTGAGAAGCAGGCCATGTACAAAGAGGTTCAGGAAAGCGTTTCCGGGGCGCTCTACATGCTGCTGGCCGATTACAAGGGCATGACCATGCCCGAGACTGATGAATTTAAAAAACTTCTGCGCGGTGCCAATGCCCGGGTGAAAGTGGTCAAGAACAGCATGTTCGGCCGCATCAGCAGCGAGATGGGTTGTAAAGGTTTTGAGAACCTGAGCGGCCCGACCACGATGATTTTCGGTTCCGGCGATGTGGTCGAAGTAGCGAAAATCCTGAAGAAATTCTCGGGTGACAAGCAAAAGCCGACTGTAAAAGGCGGCGTACTGGAAGGTTCAGTTCTTTCTGCGAACGATGTGTTCGAGCTGGCTAAATTGCCGGGCAAAAAAGAACTTCAGGCGAAACTTGTCGGTACTCTGGCTGCTCCGATGACTCAGGTGGTCGGCGTGATGAACCAGAAGGTTTGCAGTCTGCTGTACGTGCTGAATGCCGTGCGTGAGAAAAAAGAACAGGTAGCGTAATAAATTTTAATTAGGTTGGTTGGATTCAATTCACTGTAGGGAGGAAAATAAAATGGCTGAAGAAACTGTAGAAGTAAAACTCGAAGGCAAGATGGCCGAGTTCGTTGATTGGATCGAAGGTATTTCGGTGCTCGAACTTTCGAAACTCGTAAAAGCGCTGGAAACCCGTCTGGGCGTTTCCGCAGCAGCACCGGTCGCAGTAGCGGCAGCGGGCGGCGCGGTAGCCGCAGAAGCGGTCGCTGAAAAGACTGAATTTACTGTTGTGCTGACACAGGCCGGTGCACAGAAGATTCAGGTTATTAAAGAGCTCCGCGGCGTAACTGCGCTGGGTCTTAAAGAAGCCAAGGATTTGGTTGACGGTGCTCCTAAGACGATCAAAGAAGGCGTCTCTAAAGAAGAAGCCGCAACCATCAAAGCGAAACTCGAAGGCGTTGGCGCTACTGTCGAAATCAAGTAATGATGCGATACGCGTTCCGTTCCGGCGGCCCAGCGCAGCCGGTTCGGTCGCTTTTCGATAATGTTTGTATTTCGTATCTCCGGGGTGCTCTGAAAAGAGTCCCGGAGTAAACGTCCAATAAGAGCCGGAAGGTGATGGAATGGTCGAGAGAAAAAACTTTGGTAAACTGACAGACGTAATTGAAGCTCCGGATCTAATTGAGCTTCAGACCAATTCTTATGCGGAGTTTCTCCAGCAGGGAGTCGCTCCGTCGCGCCGTAAAAAAATCGGGTTGCAGGCGGTTTTAAGCGAGGCGTTTCCGGTTGAAAGCTATGACGGGCAGATCGCTCTTGATTTCGTAAGCTACGAAATCAAAGAGCCGAATATGTCATATGTTGAATCCGTTAAAGAGGGCGAGACCTTTGCGGCACCGCTCTATGTCACGTTCCGTCTGCGCGAAAACGAAGATGTCCGTGAAGACACGCTGTTTATGGGCGAAATTCCGCTGATGACAGACCGCGGAAGCTTTGTCGTTAACGGTGCAGAACGCGTTATCGTCAGCCAGTTGCACCGCTCGCCGGGTATCTGCTTCGAGCAGACTACGCATGCGAACGGTTCTCTTCTCTATTCCTTCCGCATTATTCCGGATCATGGCTCCTGGGTTGAAACCCAGTTTGACACCTCCGAACTGCTGTACGTCTATCTGGATCGCAAACGCCGCCGCAGGAAATTTCTTGCGTCAACGTTCCTGCGCGCGCTCGGTTACGGCACGGACGAAGAAATCATTAATCTCTATTACACGATTGAAAGTTTCCCGCTGAGTAAACGGATCGGCGACGAATCGGAACTTTCCAATTTGGTGCTCAAGGACGACGCGGTTGACAGCGACTCACAGTCGGTCATCGGTCGTCGTTATGACGCGCTCACGCTGGACATGATTCAGCGCATGAAGCTCGCCGGCTACAAAAACGTCGAAGTCGTCAACGTTTCTTGGGACGAAGGTCTTTTCATGAAGACCATTCAGAAGGACACGACCCGTTCCGTAGACGAAGCTCTTAAAGATCTGTATCAAAAGTTGCGGCCCGGCGATCCGCCGACCACCGCCTCTGCACGCCAGATGCTCAAGCGCCTTTTCTTTGACGAAACCCGCTTCAGCCTGAGCCGTGTCGGACGCTATAAAATTCAGCAGAAGCTGAAAACCAAAGCGACTTCGCTGACACTGGATAAAGAAGATGTGGTGGAAGCTATCCGCTACCTCATTAATATCCGCGTGGGCACCGGCACACTGGATGATATTGACCATCTCGGAAGCCGCCGTATCCGCACGGTCGGTGAACTGCTCGAAGGGCAGTGCCGCGTCGGGTTGGCCCGTATTCAGCGTCTGGTTAAAGAACGTATGACGATCTTTGATACAACTGTTGATCGTCTGACTTCGCAAAAGCTGATTAATCCCAAAGCACTTTCCGCTGTCATCAAGGATTTCTTCGGCCGCTCGCAGCTCAGCCAGTTTATGGATCAGACCAATCCTCTGTCCGAGCTGACTCACAAACGCCGTCTTTCCGCGCTCGGCCCGGGCGGGTTGAATCGCGACCGCGCCGGTTTCGAAGTGCGCGACGTTCACAGTTCGCACTATGGACGTATCTGCCCGATTGAAACACCGGAAGGTCCGAATATCGGTTTGATCTCCTCGCTGAGTACTTTTGCACGCATCAACGAGTACGGCTTCATCATTTCGCCTTACCGCAAGGTGGAAAAAGGCCGTGTTTCCGACAAGGTCGAATCGCTGACGGCGGATGAAGAAGAAAATTTCGTTATTGCGCAGGCGAATGCGCCGCTCAACGAGAACGGCACATTCCAGAACGATCGCGTGATGGTTCGTGTGCGCGGCGACTTTAAAGAAGTTGCCCCGGCCGAAGTGCAGTACATGGACGTGTCGCCCAAGCAGGTGGTGAGTATCGCCGCCGGTTTGATTCCGTTCTTGGAACACGACGACGCCAACCGCGCGTTGATGGGTTCTAACATGCAGCGCCAGGCAGTTCCGCTGATGGTGTCCGAACGGCCGTTTGTGGCCACCGGCATCGAAGGCCGTATTGCCCGCGACTCGCGCGTTCTGATCGTGGCGGAAGAATCCGGTAAAGTGGCTTACGTTTCGGCCGATAAGATCATTGTCTCCAAAGACGGTGAAGTTCCGGTCAAAAAGAAAACGCCTAAAGAAGACTATCAGGAATACGATCTGCGTAAATTCATGCGCTCGAATGCAGGCACGTGTCTCAATCAGCGTCCGATTGTTGCCCGCGGTGACAAAGTTAAAAAAGGGCAGGTGCTGGCCGACGGTCCAGCCACCGATCAGGGCGAACTCGCACTGGGCCGTAATGTGACGGTCGCATTCATGCCGTGGTGCGGATATAACTTTGAAGACGCTATTCTGATCAGTCAGAAGATCGTCAAAGAAGACGTCTATACCTCAATTCATATCGAAGAATTCGAGTGCGGTGCCCGCGACACCAAGCTGGGTCCGGAAGAAATCACCCGCGATATTCCCAACGTCGGCGAAGAGGCTCTTAAGAACCTGACGCACGAAGGGATTATTCAGATCGGCGCGGAAGTGAAGCCCGGAGATATTCTTGTCGGAAAAATCACACCGAAAGTTGAAACGGAGCTGGCACCCGAAGAACGTCTGTTGCGCGCTATTTTCGGCGAAAAAGCAGCCGATGTGCGTGACACGTCACTGCGTGCTCCCAGCGGTACTTACGGTATCGTGATGGATGTCAAAGTTTCGGCGAAAAACAAGAACGCCAAGGAAGAACCGAAAGCCAAGCCGGCCGCCGATATGCGCAAGCGCCAGAAAGATATCGAAGAGCGCTATAAGAGTTCGGTGTATGAGCTGACCGAAGATTTGACGGAAGCTCTCAGTAACATCCTGTTGGGCGAAAAGATTCCGCTCGACGTGATGAACGCCCAGACCGGTGATGTCATCATCCCGGCCAACCGCAAGATTACCAAGACACTGTTGCGCAAGCTGGCGGCCAATTACGAGCATATCGAGATCGATCCAAGTCCGATCCGGATTAAGATCATGAGCATCATCGATAACTTCCGTAATAAATTTGCTGAAGCCGAAGCAGACAAACAGCGTTCACTCGACCGTGCCGGAAGCGGCGAAGAGGTCGATGAAGGTATCGTCAAACAGGTCAAAGTGTATGTGGCCTGCAAAAAGAAACTGTCGGTCGGTGACAAGATGGCCGGACGTCACGGTAACAAAGGTGTTATTTCGCGCATTCTGCCCGAAGAAGACATGCCTTTCCTGCCGGACGGTACACCGGTGGAAATCGTGCTTAATCCGCTCGGCGTGCCTTCACGTATGAACGTCGGACAGGTTCTCGAAACCCATCTCGGATGGGCCTGCAAACATCTTGGCATTTTTGCCGCGACACCGATTTTCGACGGGATTTCAGAAAAAGAAATCCGCGAGATGCTCGAAGAGGCCGGTCTGCCGAAAGACGGTAAAACCGTGCTTTATGACGGACGTACCGGCGAAGCCTTCGAACAGCGCGTCGTGGTCGGAACGATTTACATGCTCAAGCTGCACCACCTCGTTACGGAAAAGATCCATGCCCGTGCCGTTGGTCCGTACTCTCTTGTCACCCAGCAGCCGCTGGGCGGTAAGGCGCAATACGGCGGACAGCGCTTCGGGGAAATGGAAGTGTGGGCGCTGGAAGCTTACGGCGCGGCGTACGCGTTGCAAGAGGTTCTCACCGTTAAGAGCGATGACCTCTCGGGCCGTACCCGAATTTATGAGTCCATTGTGAAGGGTGAGAACGTGCTCGATGCCGGACGTCCGGAGTCGTTCAACGTACTGATCAAGGAACTGCAGGGGCTCGGCTTGAATTTTGAAGTGAAAAAGCCGAACACAGACAATGTTTCTTTCACAGGGCATCTTTAATATTTGATAGGAGAACACCGGTGGATACACGCAACGCAGCAGATATACTCGGCGTAGAGACAGAGGCGATCAGCGAAGTGGCCAGCATCAAGCTAGCTTCGCCTGAGAACATTCGTTCCTGGAGCTTCGGGGAAGTTAAAAACCCGGAGACCATCAATTACCGGACGTTCAAGCCTGAGAAGGGCGGTCTTTTCTGTGAACGCATTTTCGGTCCGTCCAAGGACTGGGAGTGCAGTTGCGGAAAGTACAAACGTATTAAGCACAAAGGTGTTATTTGCGACCGGTGCGGCGTTGAAGTGACGCTGTCGCGGGTGCGCCGCGAGCGCATGGCGCATATTGAGCTGGCCGTTCCGGTGTCACATATCTGGTTCTTTAAAGCCACGCCGAGCCGCATGGGGCTGCTATTGGACATGACGCTGCGCAGTCTCGAGCACGTTATTTACTACGATGACTATGTCGTTATTGATCCAGGCGACACGCCGCTTAAAGAAAAGCAGTTGCTGACCGAACTTGAATATCGCGAAGCGCTGGATAACTACGGTGATGGCAATTTTGATGCACGTATCGGTGCCGAAGGGCTTCGTGAGTTGCTCAAAAAAATAAATCTGCCGGAAAAACTGGTCGAACTCGAAGATGCATTGGCCAGCACCCGCAGCAAGCAGACCCGCAAAAAACTGGTCAGCCAGATGAAGGTCATTGAAGGGCTTATCAAGAGCGAGTCGCGCCCCGAATGGATGATTTTTGAAGTATTGCCGGTAATCCCGCCGGATCTGCGTCCGCTGGTTCCTCTCGAAGGCGGACGGTTCGCAACATCCGACCTTAACGACCTCTACCGGCGCGTTATCAACCGCAATAATCGTTTGAAAACACTGCTGGCGCTCAAAACGCCGGAAGTGATTATTCGTAATGAAAAACGGATGTTGCAGCAGGCCGTCGACTCGCTGTTTGACAACGGTCGTCATGGTCGTGCCGTCAGCGGTCCGGGCAACCGTCCTCTCAAATCACTGAGCGATATGCTCAAGGGCAAGCAGGGCCGCTTCCGGCAGAATCTGCTCGGCAAGCGCGTGGACTACTCCGGACGTTCCGTAATTGTGGTCGGACCGAACCTTAAACTGAACCAGTGCGGTCTCCCGAAAAAAATGGCACTCGTTCTCTTCGAACCGTTCATTATCCGCAAGCTCAAAGAGCGCGGCATTGTTCACACGGTGCGCAGCGCCAAGAAGATGATCGAGCGCGAAGAAGAAGTGGTGTGGGATATTCTCGACGAAGTGACCAAGGGTCACACCGTCATGCTTAACCGTGCGCCGACGCTGCATCGTCTCAGTATCCAGTCGTTCGAGCCGGTTTTGATCGAAGGGGAGGCTATTCAGGTTCATCCGCTGGTCTGTACGGCATACAATGCGGACTTCGACGGTGACCAGATGGCCGTTCACGTTCCGCTTTCGATCGAAGCACAGATCGAGTCAAAGTGTCTGATGCTTGCGCCGAATAATATTTTTTCGCCGTCCAGCGGAAAGCCGGTAATGACCCCGACGCAGGATATTGCGCTCGGAACTTACTTCTTGACCAGTTTCTCCCAGACGTTCGTCCTTGAGTCGCGTAAAAATGCCGGCAAAGAGGTGCAGGAACGGCTGCCGCTTTTGGCGGACATCAATGAAGTGCATACCGCGTTTGATGAAGGTGCGCTTCGTCTGCACGACCGGATCCGCTACCGCAATCCGGATTATCAGCGTGAAACCAAGTTCGGCGATCAGCTTAAGTCGGCTATTATTACAACAGTCGGGCGGGTGTTTTTCAATGAAGTATGGCCGGACAGTATCGGTTTTGTGAATGAACGTGTCAGTAAGAAGCTGCTCGGCAAACTCATTGAGCATTGCTACGAAGTGGCAGGCCACGGTGAAACCGTTCAGGTTCTCGACCGTCTCAAAAATCTTGGATTTGCTCAGGCGACCGCTGCCGGTATTTCGATTGGTCTTTCTGACATGATCATTCCCCCCGAAAAGGCCGAAATCATTGCCGCAGCGCGTAAAATCATCAGCACGGTGGAAGACAAATACAAAAAAGGTCTTATTACCGACGGTGAGCGTTACAACATGGTCATTGACCAGTGGACCGACGCCAACGATAAGCTGACCGGCAAACTGTTTGTCGCTCTGGAACGCAACGACGATCCGGCCAACAAAGATTCATCCAAAGACCTTAATCCTGTCTTTATCATGGTGGATTCCGGAGCGCGCGGCAGCCGTCAGCAGATTCGTCAGCTGGCCGGTATGCGCGGCTTGATGGCTAAACCGTCCGGTGAAATTATTGAACGTCCGATTTTGGCGAACTTCCGCGAAGGGCTGAGCGTGCTGGAATACTTCATTTCAACGCACGGCGCCCGCAAAGGTTTGGCCGACACTGCGCTTAAAACTGCGGACTCCGGTTACCTGACCCGCAAACTCGTTGATGTCGCCCATGATATCATCATCATGGAAGAAGATTGCCATACGCTTAACGGCATTGAAGTCAGTGCGATTACCGATGGTGACGATGAGCTCGTATCACTGGCTCAGCGTATTATCGGACGTACGACCTGTGACGACATCTTTGATCCGTACAACACGAACGAAGTGATTGTTGCGGCAAATGAAATTATCGACGAATACGCCGCCAAAAAGATTGAGCGTGTCGGCGTTGAAAAAGTGCGCATTCGCAGCGTACTGACCTGTGAGTCGCGCCGCGGTGTTTGCGCCAAGTGCTACGGACGTAATCTGGCGTCCGGACGGGAAGCCCGTTTGGGTGAGCCCGTCGGCATTATTGCGGCCCAGTCGATCGGTGAGCCCGGCACGCAGCTTACCATGCGTACGTTCCACATCGGTGGTACCGCCAGTTCGGTCTTTAAACAGCCCAAAATTACGGCTAAAGAAAACTCGGTGGTTCGCTACGAAAATCTCCGTACCGTTAAGGTGGAGACCGGCAACGTCATTCTTAATAAAAACGGCAATATCGTGACGTATGACGAAGACGGACGCGAACTGGAGCGCTATTCATCAGTAGTCGGCGCCGTGATCACCGTCGAAGACGGTGGCCGTGTCAAACGCGGCGATACGTTTGTGAGCTGGGATCCGTACAGCGTCCCGATTCTTTCGGAGCAGGACGGTAAGATCGACTTCCATGACTTTATTGAAGGCGTCACGGTTCAGAAGGCCGAAGATGCAACGACCGGCATCGAAGGCTTGGTTGTGCTGGAGCATAAAGAAGATTTGCATCCGCAGATCGTTGTTAAGGACGCGTCCGGCAAAGCCATTGCTTATTACTCGATTCCGGCTGCCGCCCATGTGATGGTGACCAAAGGCATGAAGATTGTTGCCGGTGCCACGCTGGCCAAGACGCCGCGTAAACAGTCCCGTACTAAGGACATCACCGGGGGTCTGCCGCGTGTAGCCGAACTGGTCGAAGCACGCCGTCCGAAGGAAGCCGCTGAAATTGCGAAGATTGACGGGGTCGTTGAACTGGGCGGTATCGCCAAAGGAAAACGCCAGCTGATCATTCGCGACCCGGCTACCGGAACGGAAGAAGAGCATCTTATTCCGATGGGTAAACACGTTATCGTTTACTCCGGCGATGTGGTTCAGAAAGGGCAGCAGCTCACAGAAGGTCCGATCGTTCCGCAGGAACTGCTCGAAGTTTGCGGTCCGCAGGAATTGCAGGAGTATCTGGTGAATGAAGTGCAGGCGGTTTACCGTCTGCAGGGCGTGGAAATCAACGACAAGCACATCGAAGTGATTGTGCGTCAGATGCTGCGCAAAGTTAAAATCACCGATCCCGGCGACACCGAATTTCTATGGGGTGAGCAGGTTGAGAAGCAGAAGTTTCAGGAAGTCAATCAGCGGGCTATGGAAGAAGGACGCCGTCCGGCGGAAGCTTCTCCGGTTCTGCTGGGGATTACCAAGGCGGCCTTGGCCACCGAAAGCTTCATCTCGGCGGCCTCATTTCAGGATACCACCCGTGTATTGACACAGGCTGCGACACTGGGCCGTATCGACCAGTTGCGCGGCTTTAAAGAAAACGTAATTATGGGCCATCTGATTCCTGCCGGAAGCGGATTCCCGCTTTACAAAAACATTCGTCCGGTCAAGCTGGGCGAGGAAATCAGCGTAGAGGATGCGCTGGGTTCGAACCCGTTGCTTGGACAAGATGAAAAAACCGCAGAAAGTTAAATCTTAATGCTTGCGGGATGAGCGGCCGGCTCCTATTATCTGCCGCTCGTTTTTTTTGATGGAAGGAACTTATGCCGACAATTAACCAGTTGATTAAAAAACCGCGTAAACCGCTGCTGAAAAAGAGTAAATCGCCTGCACTGATGAACTGCCCGCAGCGTCGCGGCGTTTGTCTTCTCGTGAAGACCATGACCCCGAAAAAGCCGAACTCCGCGTTGCGTAAAATCGCCCGCGTGCGGCTGACCAACGGTCGCGAAATCAACGCCTATATTCCCGGTGAAGGTCACAATCTGCAGGAACACAGCATGGTGCTGGTTCGCGGCGGAAGGGTGAAGGACTTGCCGGGGGTTCGCTATCACATCGTGCGCGGAACTCTCGATTGTCTCGGTGTGACATCGCGCCGCCGGGGCCGCTCTAAATACGGCGCCAAGAAACCGAAAGCATCTTAAAGAAAGTTTTTAAACCATGGCAAGAAGACGCAGAGCAGAAAAACGTACGGTCACAGCAGATCCGCGCTTTAACAGCGAGCTGGTGGCTTACATGATCAACAGCATCATGGGACACGGGAAGAAATCAACCGCCGCCGCCATTGTTTACGGCGCACTGGAAGATATTCAGACAAAACTTAAAGAAGAAGATCCGCTGGTTGTGTTCGGCCGTGCGATGGAAAACATCAAGCCGAAGCTGGAAGTCAAATCCAAGCGCGTCGGCGGTGCCACGTATCAGGTTCCGCTCGAAGTCAGCCCGAAGCGTCAGACCGCACTGGCCAGCCGCTGGCTGATTCAGTACGCCAAAACCCGCCGCGGTCAGCCTATGCGCCGTGCATTGGCGATGGAAGTGCTGGATGCCTACAACAATCAGGGTTCGGCCGTCAAGAAGCGCGATGATACGCACAAGATGGCTCAGGCCAACAAAGCTTTTGCTCACTACAAGTGGTAGTTACCGGGATTCGAAATGAAGTTTGCTGTGAAACAGGATGGAAAAAATGCGAAGAGTTCTGCGCCTTCCCGCCGGGAAGATGCAGAGCGCGGACGCAGTCTGTCCTCGATCCGCAACATCGGAATCGTAGCGCACATTGATGCTGGCAAAACCACGACTTCCGAGCGCATCCTTTATTATACCGGACGTGTTTACAAGATGGGCGAGGTGCATGAAGGCACCGCCGTCATGGACTGGATGGAGCAGGAGCAGGAGCGCGGCATCACAATTACCAGCGCCGCCACTACCTGTTTCTGGAAAGATCATCAGATCAACCTCATCGACACTCCCGGTCATGTTGACTTCACCGTCGAAGTTGAGCGTTCTTTGCGTGTGCTTGACGGTGCCATCGGTGTGTTTTGCGGAGTAGGGGGCGTTCAGCCGCAGTCAGAAACTGTCTGGCGTCAGGCGAAGAAATATCATGTTCCCTGCCTGGCCTTTGTGAACAAGATGGATCGCAAGGGGGCCGATTTTGTGGCGATCGTGGAGCAAATCCGTGAAAAATTGGCCGCTCCGGCGGTTCCGGTTCAGCTTCCGCTGGGCTCTGAAGATTCCTTTAAGGGCGTAATCGATCTCATTACGATGCGCGCATTTTTGTTTAATGAGGAAAATCTAGGCAGTGAAGTTCAGGCGATAGCTATTCCTGAGTCAATGGCTGTTGAAGCTGAAAAAGCCCGCGCAGAACTGATTGAGCGCGTCTCTGAAGCCGACGAACAGCTGATTGATGTCTATCTGGAAAATCCTGACGTGCCGGCGGATCAGCTGATTGCCGCGTTGCGCCGCACCACGATTTCCGGCCAGATTGTTCCTGTGCTTTGCGGTTCTTCACTCAAGAACAAGGGTGTCCAGCCTTTGCTTGATGCGGTAGTTAATTACCTGCCGTCACCTCTGGATGTTCCGTCCGTGCACGGGATTCATCCCAAAACGGAAGAAGTGCTTTACCGTGAAGCGGGCGACTTCGAACCGCTCAGTGCACTGGCGTTCAAAATGGCAAACGATCCGTTTGTCGGCAAGCTGGTGTTTGTCCGTGTTTATTCCGGCAAGCTTGAGAAACGACAGAACGTCTTTAATCCGCGCACTAAAAAACGTGAAAAGATTGGACGCCTGCTCCGTCTGCACGCAAACAGCCGCGAAGATATCGAAGTGCTGTACACCGGCGAGATCGGTGCGATCTCCGGTCTGAAAAACTTCACCACTGGCGACACGCTTTGCGCCGAAAACGATCCGATTGTTCTGGAGCGCATTGTATTCCCGGAACCGGTTATTGCGATGGCGATTGAACCGAAGACTCAGGCGGATCGCGATGCACTTAAAGAAGCGCTTGTTTCTCTGACCGAAGAAGACCCGACATTCCGCGTGACGATGAATGAAGATACCGGACAGACCATCATCAACGGTATGGGCGAACTTCATCTTGAGATTATCAAGGATCGTATTTTCCGCGAATTCAAAGTGCAGGCCAATGCCGGCAAGCCGGTTGTGGCGTATCGTGAAAGCGCGCAAAAAGCTGCTTCCGGTGAGTTTACTTTCTCCCGCGAAATCGGCGGACGCGGTCATTTCGGCCATGTTATTGTTCAAGTCGCTCCGCGCGAACGCAGCTCAGGGAATCACATTGCGATTAAGGTTTCCAATGAAGTGATCCCGGCGGAATTTCATGACGCCATTAATGAAGGTCTCAGCGATGCGCTGATGACCGGTGTGCTTGGTAATTATCCGCTGGTCGATGTGGACGTGACGGTTACAGGCGGCAGTTCCCATCCTGTGGATTCTTCTGAGATGGCTTTCCGCACGGCGGCTGTGATGGCTCTGCGCGCGGCGGTCGGCAACTCTTCGCCGACGTTGCTGGAACCGATCATGAAGCTTGAGGTTGTCGCCCCGGGAGAGCATCTGGGCGATGTGATGAATGATTTAAACGGTCGTCGCGGACGGATCCGCGAGATCGAGGCTCGCGAGGCAGTGCAGATTGTACATGTGGATGTACCGCTGGCAGAAATGTTCGGCTATTCCACCACATTGCGCTCATTGACTAAGGGCCGGGCCAGTTACACGATGGAGCCGCATTGCTTTGAGGCGGTACCGGATTCCATACAGGAGACCATCTTAAACCGGTAGTAGAGATAAATTATGAATAATCAGCGCATACGTATACGTTTAAAATCTTTTGACCACCGGGTGCTGGACGCCTCGTCAAAGGAAATTGTCGAGACCGCGAAACGCACCGGTGCCCGCGTGGCAGGGCCCATTCCGATGCCTACCCGCATCGAACGTTTCACCGTCAACCGCAGCCCGTTCGTGAACAAAAAATCGATGGAACAGTTTGAAATCAGAACGCACAAGCGTCTGCTCGACATTATTAACCCGACGATCAAAACAGTGGACGAGCTCAAAAAGCTCAATCTGCCGGCGGGCGTGGACATCACCATTAAAATCTGAGTGAAATCATGAAGAGTCTAATAGGAAAAAAACTGGGCATGACCCAGATCTTCGACGAAGAAGGACGGCGGGTTCCAGTTACGGTTATCGAAGCCGGACCTTGCAGTGTAGTTCAGCGCAAGACCGCCGCTACGGACGGTTATGAAGCGGTTCAGCTCGGTTTCGGCGCACAGAAGCCGGAGCGGGTTGCCAAGCCGCTGGCCGGGCACTTTAAAAAAGCCGGTGTCGGCACGATGCGCGAATTGCGCGAAGTCCGTGTGGATGCCGCTGATTCTGCCAAAGCGGGCGACACTTTGACTGCGGCTATTTTTGAAGGAGTCAACTTTCTCGACGTGCTGGGCGTTACCAAAGGTAAAGGCTTTCAGGGCGTAATGAAGCGGCACAACTTCGGCGGCGGACGTGCAACCCACGGCTCGCACTTTCACCGGACGACCGGTTCGATCGGTATGAAAGAAAAACCGGGCCGCGTTTTCAAAGGTAAAAAAATGGCGGGTCAGATGGGCAATACGGATGTCACCGTCCAGAATGTCAAAGTGATCCAGGTGCGCGCTGCCGAAAACCTGATTCTGGTTAAAGGTCAGGTACCCGGCGCAAACGGCACGACGCTGGTGCTTCGCGAAGCACTCAAAAGAAAGTAATTTGAGAGGACGATCATGAGTACATTGCCGCTTAAAGATTGCAAGGGAAAGAAGCTGGGCGAAGTGACCCTCAGCGATAAATTTACTGTCGCCGACAAGGGTGCCCAGGCTGTTTTTCAGGCCGTCACAACCCATCAGGCGCATCAGCACCAAGGTTCCGCCAACACGCAGCGCAAGGGCGAAGTTGCCGGTTCCGGCAAGAAGCCCTGGAAGCAGAAAGGCCTCGGCCGTGCCCGTGCCGGTTACCGTCAGTCGCCTGTATGGCGCGGCGGCGGTGTGGCTTTCGGTCCGCACCCGCACAAAGTCCGCAAACAGGTTCCGCGCAAGGTGAGCCGTTTGGCTTTCGCCTGCGCTTTCGGTGAAAAAGCTGCCTCCGGTCAGGTGATGGTTGTCGACGACATCAAACTCGCCACACCTCGCACCAAGGAAATCTGCTCGTTGTTGCAGGCTCTTGAAATCAAAGGCAAGACCTTGCTGATTTTGACAGCGATGGACAACACGGTTCTGCTGGCGGCCCGCAACCTTCAGGATGTCGAAGTGGTCTGCGCCGAAAATGTGAACACCTATCAGATCGTCCGCTATCCGCAGATTGTTATCACCAAGGCGGGCGTGGAAAAACTTGAACAGCGCCTGGCTTAGGAAGGGATTTGCAATGAAAGACGTATACAAGGTAATACAAAAAGTCGTGCTGACAGAGAAGGGCACCCGCCTTTCCGAAGCAGAAAATAAATACATCTTCGGTGTCCGCCCCGATGCCAACAAGGCAGAGATCAAGCAGGCGGTGGAAGAACTCTTCAAAGTGAAGGTCAGTGCGGTTA
Source organism: Kiritimatiellales bacterium (assembly GCA_041661845.1). Lineage (GTDB taxonomy): Bacteria > Verrucomicrobiota > Kiritimatiellia > Kiritimatiellales > Tichowtungiaceae > Tichowtungia. The sequence goes on from JBAZTQ010000009.1 coordinate 29,587, forward strand.
ATACAATGAAACGCCAGGGCAAAAACAAACGTGAACGCACCGCCAGTGCCGGCCGGACAGCCGGAACGAAACGTGCCGTAGTAACGCTGGCCGAAGGCAGCAAAATTGATTTGGTGTAAGGAGTTCGAGTCATGGCTTTAAAAACATATAAACCGACCACGCCGAGCCGCCGTCATACGGTGACGTCCGCGTTTGAAGAAATCACAAAATCGACGCCCGAACGGTCTTTGATCCGTGCAAAGAAGAGCACCGGCGGACGCAACAGTGCCGGGCGCATTTCAACGCGTCATCGCGGCGGCGGACACAAACAGCGTTACCGTCTTATTGACTTTAAACGCAACAAATATGGTATTCCGGCGGTCGTTGCCACGATCGAATACGACCCGAACCGTTCGGCCCGTATCGCGCTGCTGAATTATGTGGACGGCGAAAAGCGTTACATGATTGCGCCGGTCGGTCTTCAGGTCGGCACCGTGGTGCTGTCCGGTCCGGACGCAGAACCGGCTGTCGGGAATGCCCTGCCGCTCGAAAAAATTCCGCTCGGCATGACCGTTCATAACATTGAACTGAAAGCCGGCGGCGGCGGACAGATTGCCCGTTCTGCAGGCACCAGCGCACAGCTGATGTCCCGCGAAGGTGCTTTTGCCAATCTGAAGATGCCGTCAGGCGAAATCCGCCGTGTGCGCACCGACTGCTACGCTACGGTTGGTCAGGTCGGCAATGCCGACCACGAAAATATTTCCAGCGGTAAAGCCGGACGCAAACGCTGGCTGGGTGTTCGCCCGACCGTTCGCGGTGTGGCGATGAACCCGGTCGACCATCCGATGGGTGGCGGTGAAGGCCGTACTTCCGGCGGCGGTCACCCGCAGTCGCCGTGGGGCACGCTGGCTAAAGGCAAGCGCACCCGCAAACACAAACTGGCTTCGAATAAGTACATTATCGAACGGAGAAAGAAGTAAGCTATGGCTCGTTCACTGAAAAAAGGTCCTTACGTAGACGGAAAGCTGCTCAAGAAAGTTGATCAGATGGAAGTCTCTGGCAGAAAGAAGCCAATCAAGACATGGGCGCGCGCTTCGATGATTGTGCCTGAGTTCGTCGGTCATAACTTTTCCGTTCATAACGGCAAGGTGTTTGTTGCAGTATTTGTAACGGAAAACATGGTTGGACACCGCTTCGGCGAGTTTGCTGCGACCCGTGCATTTAAGCAGCATGGTGTTGCGACGGACAAGACCGTAGCGAAATAAACATTTTTTTTGTAGAAGTTCTGGATTTGAAAATGGAATGACGTATAGTTGCCGCCTTTGCGTAAAAACCGGCACGGATGAGAGAGAAAAACATGGAAGTTTCAGCAACAACTAAATATGTGAGAATGTCGCCGATCAAAGCGCGCTACATGGCGTCTGAAATCAGAGGACTTTCAGTTGCAGAAGCCCTTCGTATTACAAGCTTTAACGCAATGAAAGCGGCAACTGAAATCGGCAAAACGCTTAAGTCTGCCGTTGCCAATGCGCAGAGCAACGAAGGGGTCTCTGTTGACAGTCTGTTTGTGAAGGATGCTTACGTTGACGGCGGCCCGGTACTTAAGCGGTTCCGGCCCCGCGCCCGCGGTTCAGCGAGCGCCATTCGCAAGCGCACAACGCATATCACTGTGATTTTAACGGATCGTAAATAAGGAAAGGGAATCGTTTTGGGACAGAAAGTAAATCCTATTGGATTCCGGATTGCCGTAAACAGAAACTGGCGCTCGCGCTGGTTCGCCGGCAAAAAGGAATTTGCTAATCTGCTTCAGGAGGATATCCGTATCCGCGAAGCTGTACAGATGCGTCTGAAAGAAGCCGCGATTTCCAACGTTTTTATTGAACGTTATGCCAACCGTGTTCGCGTTACCATCCGCACCGCCCGTCCGGGGCTGGTGATCGGCCGCAAGGGCGAGGATGTCGAAAAACTGCGTGAGCAGCTCGGCAAAATGACTAAAAAAGAAGTCTACATCGAAATTGATGAAGTAAAGAAACCTGACATCGACGCCAAGCTGGTGGCTGAAAGCATTGCGTTGCAGCTGGAGCGCCGTGTTTCGTACCGCCGCGCGATGAAGCGCGCCATTCAAATGGCGATGGATGTCGGTGCAGACGGCATTAAAGTGCTGGCTTCCGGACGTCTGGGCGGTGCCGAAATCTCCCGTTCGGAGAGTTATAAAGAAGGCAAGATTCCGCTTCATACGCTGAGGGCTGACATAGACTACGGAACGGCAACTTCCCGGACCGTAGCCGGTGCCATCGGCATCAAGGTGTGGATCTGTAAGAAGGATGAAAAGGCGCAAGCTTAGGAGTATTGACCAATGCCTTTAATGCCAAAACGAGTTAAATATCGGAAAGTCCAAAAGGGCTCCCGCCGCGGTATGGCCAAAGCCGGCACCACGCTGGCCTTCGGTGAATACGGTCTGCAGGCGATGGAGCGTGCATGGATCACTAACATTCAGATTGAGGCCTGCCGCGTGGCAATCAACCGTAACCTGAAGCGCAAAGGAAAGCTCTGGATCCGGATTTTCCCGGACAAGCCTTTCACCAAAAAACCGCTGGAAGTCCGCATGGGTAAAGGTAAAGGCGGCGTCGAAGGGTGGGTATCTGTGGTACGTCCGGGCCGGATGCTTTTTGAACTCGACGGTGTGACTGACCAGCAGGCCCGCATCGCGATGCGGCTGGCCGCCACCAAGCTGCCTATCCGGGTGCAGTTTGTTACACGCCACGCAGCCCGCTGATTTCAGATGAGAGTATCGAATGAAAAAAGTAAAAGAACTTACAGATATGACAACGGTCGAGCTGCAACAGCAGCTTGAGGATGCGAAGAAGGAGCTGTTTACGTTGCGCCTTCAGCAGGTTTCGGGGCAGCTGGAAAATCCGCTGCGTATCCGTGCTACGCGCCGCGCAGTGGCTCGCATCAAAACGGTTATGAATCAGGCGGCGAGAGCCGAGGGGTAAAAGATGGAGTTAAGAGGTCATCGAAAAGTGCGCGAAGGTCGCGTTTGCAGTGTGGCGGGTAATAAAACCATCGCTGTGCTCATTGAGCGCCGGGTTCGGCATCCGTTGCTGGGCAAGGAACTGCGTGTGACGAAGAAAATTCATGCGCACGATGAAAATAACGAAGCTAAGGTGGGTCAGGTAGTGAAGGTGATGGAAACACGCCCTATCAGCCGGCTGAAAAACTGGCGGCTTATCGAAATTATTTCGAAATAAGGCAGGTAACAATGATTTTAGTACAGACCAGATTAGACGTCGCGGATAACACAGGGGCACGGAGTGTGCAGTGCATCCGGGTTCTGAAAACCAAGCGCAATTATGCGAAGGTTGGCGAGATTATTAAAGTGGCTGTCAAAGAAGCCCAGCCGGGCGGCATCGTCAAAAAAGGCGAAGTTTGCGAAGCGGTTGTTGTGCGGACCAAATCGGCGATCCGCCGCCGTGACGGCTCTGTTTTGCGCTTCGACCATAATGCTGCTGTCATTATCGATGCGGCAAAAAATCCGCGCGGAACACGCATTTTCGGCCCGGTGGCCCGCGAACTGCGCGACGGCAACTTCATGAAAGTGGTTTCGCTCGCGCCGGAAGTGCTTTAAGGAGAGGGAACATTTTATGGCAGCGATAAAAAAAGGTGATTTGGTCAAAGCCGTCTGCGGCGATGACAAGGGCAAGACCGGCAAGGTTCTTCAGGTGCTTCCGGGCACCGGGCGGGCACTGGTGGAAGGCTTGAATTTTGTGAAGAAGCACATGCGCAAGACGCAGGACAATCCGCAAGGCGGCGTGGTTGAAAAAGAAGCTTCGATTCACATGTCGAATCTGAAAAAAGCAGAATAACTGATTAATCTATTTAGAGGGGGTATCCATGATACCGACAATGAAAACAAAATATCGTGAGCAGGTGGTGCCTGAGCTTCAGAAGAAGTTCAAATACAGCAACCGCATGCAGATACCGGCGCTTTCAAAAATCGCCATTAACGTGTCCGTCGGCATGCAGCATGACCGTGACGCCTTGCAGGCCGTTCTTGATGACCTGAGCAAAATAACCGGCCAGCGTCCCGTAACGATCAAGGCCCGGAAGAGCGTGTCGAACTTCAAGCTGCGCGAAGGTGTTTCGCTGGCAGGCAAAGTGACTTTGCGCGGAGCCCGGATGTATGAGTTTCTGGATCGGCTGATCAATACGGCCCTGCCGCGCATCCGTGACTTCCGCGGCATTCCTCCGAAATCCTTTGATGGATTCGGGAACTATTCTCTCGGCCTCAAGGAACAGACCATTTTCCCGGAAATTAATCCGGATCATGTCCGCAAGGTGCACGGCATGGATGTGACATTTGTCACGACGGCCGCGACCGATACCGAGGCCTACGAACTGCTCCGCCTTATGGGGATGCCGTTTGAAACAGCCAAAAACAAAGGTGAACAGCAATGATATTGAGCGATCCTATTTCTGACATGCTGACTCGTATCCGCAATGCCAACATGGCTGCGCACACCAAAGTGCAAATGCCGCACTCCAAGATGAAGAGTGAGCTGGCACGTATCCTTAAACAGGAAGGATACATCAAGGACTACACCACTGAAAAAGTGGAAGGCAAACCAACGCTGGTTCTTTATCTTAAATATCAGGATGACCAGAAACCGGTTATTCAGGGTCTGCGGCGTGTCAGCCGCCCGAGTTGTCACCACTACGTGGGTGCAGACGATGTCCCGCGTGTTTTGGGCGGCATCGGTACGGCGGTTCTCAGCACCTCGTCCGGTATGCTCAGCGATAGAGATGCTCGCAAAGCCCATGTGGGCGGCGAAGTGCTTTGTTATGTTTGGTAATTTCAAATCGAGGTTGTAACGATGTCTAGAATAGGAAGATTGCCTGTAACGATTCCAGCCGGAGCGGAAGTGACGTTTAGCGGGAATGTTGCCACGGTTAAAGGTGCCAAAGGGCAGAGCACCCTGAAGATTCCCGCGCAGATCACTGTGACGGTTGACGCCGGACGGGTGACTGTCGGGCGCAAAGATGAAACCAAAGAATCCCGTGCTTTGCATGGAACCATTCGCAATACGCTCAACAACATGATTTTCGGCGTACAGAACGGCTACATGAAGGAACTCGAAATTCAGGGCGTCGGTTACAAAGCGCAGTTGCAGGGGAAATTTCTGGTTCTTTCGCTCGGCTTCTCGCACGAAATTAAATATGAAATCCCCGAAGGCATCAAAGTCGAAGTCGCCGGGGCAACCGATGTGAAAGTTTCAGGGTTTGAAAAGGCTCTGGTCGGTTTGGTCGCCTCGCGCATCCGCGCATTCGCTCCCGCTGAACCCTACAAGGGTAAAGGGGTGCGTTACAAAGGTGAGCAGGTTCGGCGTAAAGAAGGTAAGGCAGTGGCTTAATCATGAAGGTCAAAAACAAATCAGATTATCGGAAGCGCAGACATCTCCGTTTGCGGAACAAGGTTCAGGGAACTGCCGAGCGCCCGCGCATGGCTGTGTATGTTTCCAACCGTTATATTTACGTGCAGGTCATCGACGACGCGGCGCAGAAAACCATCTGCTCGGCGTCATCGCTGGGCGACAAATGCACCGTCGATACAGCCAAAGCGCTCGGAGCCAAAGCGGCCGAAGCGGCCAGAGCTCAGGGTGTGTCCAGGGTTGTTTTCGACCGCGGCGGTTTTGCCTACGGATCGCGTCTGCGTGCGCTGGCCGACAGTGCCCGCGAAGCCGGCCTTCAGTTTTAGTTTTATGTAAATGAGGAGTTGCTCGAAGTGATTGAAAAATCAGCAGAAAAAAAAGTGAAGTCGGAGTTTGAAGAACGCGTAGTTCACATCAACCGCAATTCAAAAGTGGTCAAGGGTGGACGCCGTTTCAGCTTCGGCGCACTGGTTGTTGTCGGCGACGGAGCCGGACGGGTCGGTTACGGCCTCGGTAAAGCCAACGAAGTGGCCGATGCAATTCGGAAAGGCGGAGAGGCTGCCAAACGCGCCATGACGCCGATCACCATGCGCGGCACCACGATTCCGCATGAAGCGACGGGCAAATTCGGCGGCGCGCAGGTTCTCTTGCGTCCGGCTTCCGAAGGTACCGGCGTAATTGCCGGCGGTTCCTGCCGTGCCGTGCTCGAACTTGCCGGTGTGCGCGATGTGCTCGCCAAATCGCTCGGCAGCAGCAATAAATTGAACGTAACCAAAGCCACTCTGGCTGCTCTTGCCACTCTGCATACACGCGAAGCGGCGCTTGCGGCTCGCGGAAAATAAAATAAAGGTTTTTTAAAATGGAACTCCATTCACTACAGCCTGCAAAAGGTTCTACACACAGGAAAATGCGCGTCGGTCGCGGCCGGGCTTCCGGAAAAGGAAAAACCTCAGGACGCGGACACAAAGGCGCATACGCCCGCTCCGGCCACAAGCACAAGCCGCTTTTTGAAGGGGGCCAGATGCCCATGGCGCGCCGTATTCCTAAGCGCGGATTCAGCAACTATAACCGCAAAGTATTTGCTCCGGTAAATGTTGCTGCACTGAACGCTTTTGAAGCCGGCACCGAAGTAACGCTGGAACTGTTGCGTCAGGCCGGTTTTGTCAACGGCCAATGGGACGGTATCAAAGTGCTGGGCAACGGCGAAATATCGAAAAAAATCGCAGTTAAAGCCAGTGCCTTCAGCGCCTCGGCCAAAGAGAAGATTGAAGCCGCCGGTGGCAATTGCGAAATAGTCTGACCAATAAATTTAAGCGGGGTAAACGATGCTTTCCGCCTTCGTCAACAGCTTTAAGATTCAGGAATTACGCCAGCGGATACTTTTCACCTTAGGCGTGATTTTTTTGTGCCGTCTGATTTCCAACTTTCCGCTTGCCGGTGTGGACTTCAGTATCATCAGCAGCAGCATCAAAGCTTCTGCCGGCGGGCAGGGCGGCTCCGGCCTGCTTGACATGTTTAACCTGTTCAGCGGGGGTGCCGTTCTCAACTGCGCCATTGGTGCGCTTGGCATCATGCCTTACATCAGTGCTTCCATTATCATTCAGCTGATGACAGCAGTAGTGCCGGCGCTCGGGAAACTGGCTCGCGAAGGCGAAGTCGGACGAGCCAAGATAACTCAGTATACCCGTTATCTGACTGTCGCACTTTGCGTTTTTCAGGGGTTTCTGATGGCGCGGGCTCTTGAAGCCGGGCAGCTCTATTTTCCGGCGGATGTTGTCCGGATTCCGGGGTTTGGATTCGAACTGCTTACCACGATGACGCTGGTCACCGGTACGCTTTTGCTCATGTGGCTTGGCGAACAGATCACAGAGCGCGGCATCGGTAATGGTATTTCCATGATTATTACCATCGGCATTGTCAGCCGTATGCCGGCAGCGGTAAGCGCGATGATCAGCATGTTCAAGCCGGTTGACGGCGTTGTGAGGCATTCACCTTTCATGGCCGCCGTTATGCTGATTATGGCGCTGGCGGTTATTGCGCTGGTGGTTGCGGTGACGCAGGCTCAGCAGAAAATTCCGGTTCAGTACGCCAAGCGCGTTGTCGGTCAAAAAGTCTACGGCGGACAGCATACTTTTATGCCTTTGCGCGTTAATTATGCCGGTGTCATGCCAATCATTTTTGCACAGTCTATTTTGATGGTTCCGATCTGGATCTTTAATAAGTTGCCTTGGGCCGGAGCCAAACAGATTGGTGCGGCGCTCAGCTACGGATCTTTGTCTTACATGATCAGCTTCAGCCTTATGATCCTTTTCTTTTCCTATTTCTGGGTGGCTACGCAGTTCAATCCCGTGCAGATTGCTGATGATCTGAAAAAATACGGCGGGTACATCCCCGGTATCCGCCCCGGCAAATCCACGGCCGAATTCCTTGATCGCACCATGACCCGCATTACGCTGGCCGGAGCCGTATTTCTGACGCTGATCGCCGTGCTGCCGACCGTTTTAGGCGGCCAGTTCGGCATCCCTCAGATGATCGCCTCTTTCTTCGGCGGAACCAGCCTGCTCATTATCGTCGGGGTTATGCTCGACACCATGCGCCAGATCGAGTCCCACCTGCTGATGCGCCACTACGACGGATTTCTGAAAAAAGGAAAACTTAAATCCGGAAGAAGGTAGGCGATGGAAGCAATCATTCTCCTCGGCGGGCCCGGTGCGGGCAAGGGAACCTTGGCTGAAGATCTTAAACAACGGACGGCCTGCATCCACGTTTCTACCGGCGACATGCTTCGTGCGGCGCTCAAATCCGGAAGTCCGGTCGGACTCGAAGCCAAAGCCTTTATGGAAGCCGGTGAGCTGGTTCCGGATTCGGTTATTCTTCGTATCATCGAAGAACGTATTGCCAAAGAGCCCTCTGCAGCCTGCTTCATGTTTGACGGATTTCCGCGCACCATTGATCAGGCGGAAGGCCTCGACAGGCTGTTGAATAAATACGGCGGTGTCATCACCCGCGTTTTTAATCTGGAAGTTCAGCGTGATGTTTTGCTCCGGCGTCTTACAGGCCGCCGCGTCTGCAAATCCTGCGGCGCGGTGTATCACTTGACCAGGCGGCCTCCTGCAAAAGAAGGCGTATGTGATGTTGACGGCGGCGAGCTGTATCAGCGTACGGATGACAGTGAAGCCACCATTCTCAACCGCCTTGAAGTTTACGGAAAGCAGACTGCTCCGCTTATCGCCTATTACCGGCGGCAGCGGCTTATCCGCGACATCGAAGCCGGAGGACATGCCGATGCAACCACCGCGTTCGTTCTCGGCGTGCTTAACGCGTAAGGGCGCTGATGATTGTTATTAAGACCCCGACTGAACTTGAGGCGATGCGCCGGGTCAACCGTATGACCGCCCGCGTCCGTGATGAACTGGCCGCAATGGTTCGTCCGGGAATTACCACGCTCGATCTGGGCAATGCCGCTTTTGAACTTATCCGCAAACTGGGCGGGGTCAGTGCTTTTCACGGCTACCACGGTTTCCCCGGGCAGATTTGTGTCTCTATCAACGAAGAAGTTGTGCACGGCATACCCGGTCGCCGCGTCATCAAAGAGGGTGACGTCGTGAGTATCGATGCCGGCATTACTTTTGGCGGCTTTATCGGCGACACGGCTGTCACGGTGGCGGCCGGCGAAATTGATGATGAAAAAAAGAGACTGCTTGCGGTAACCAAAGCCGCTCTCGACGCCGGAATTTCCAAGGCGGTGGCCGGTAACCGGCTCGGCGATATTTCGTACGCCATTCAAACGGTCGTGGAAGCGGCGGGTTTTTCGGTCGTGCGCGAATTTGTCGGCCACGGTATCGGCCGCGATATGCACGAAGATCCGCAGATTCCTAACTTTGGGAAACCCGGGCACGGGCCGAAGTTGAAAGCCGGTATGACGCTGGCCATCGAGCCGATGGTCAATATTGGCAGCCCGAAGGGGAAGGTGCTGGACGATAACTGGACGGCCGTTACCTGTGACGGGAGTGCGTCGGCGCACTTTGAGCATACCGTCGCGGTCGGCGTAACGGCCCCCGAAATTCTTACGGTTCCGTGATTCTCCAATGTATGGAGAAAACAGCAGGAATCCTTCCAAATATCGGAAGCTTTAAAACGCATTTGAGCCTTGTCTTTACAGGCCGGCTCACTATGATTTCCGCTCTTTTACAAACCGCAGTTTGTGAGCTAACCGGCCGGGTGGCCGTGAACATTCAGCGGGAAAAGGAAACAACCCCGGGACGGGGCACACGGTGTAAGACCGTTGCGGACGCCGCCGGATCGAACAGAAAATAAAAACCATGGAACAGACACTCAAAACCGATAGCTTCTCAATCGGCCTCGACGCCGCTGCTATTGATGCAATGTATAATAACACCCTCAAGGACTTCGCTGTCGGCTCTATCGTGCCCGGTAAAGTACTTCGCGTTCTGGATGACGAAGTGCTCGTCGATATCGGCTACAAGTCTGAAGGCATTGTGGACGGCGACGAATTCGAAGACGTCGACGCTGTCAAGGTCGGCGATACAATCGAAGTTTTTCTCGAAAGCCTCGAAAACGACTACGGCATGGTCGTTCTCAGCAAGAAACGCGCTGAACAGCAGCGCAAATGGGATCACATCGTCAATGACTGCGAAGAAGGCAGCCTGGTTGAAGGTACGATCACCCGCGCCATCAAAGGCGGCTTCATTGTCGACATCGGCGCCGATGCCTTCCTTCCCGGCTCCCAGGTGGATGTCGTTCCGGTCCGCAACCTCGACGACTACATCGGCCGGACGCTTCAGGTCAAGATCATCAAAATCAACAAAGAGCGCAAAAACATTGTTGTTTCCCGCCGCGAAATCATCGAAGAAAGCCGCCGCGAACAGAAACTCAAACTGCTCGGCGAAATCAAGGTCGGCCAGCTCCGCAAGGGCACGGTCAAGAACATCACCGATTTCGGTGCGTTCGTGGATCTCGACGGTATCGACGGTCTGCTGCATGTCACCGACATGAGCTGGGGCCGCATCAATCACCCGACCGAAATGGTCAAAGTCGGCGACGAAATCGAAGTGATGATTCTCGATATCAACCTCGACAAAGAACGCATTTCACTCGGCCTGAAGCAGACGCTTTCCAATCCGTGGCAGGACATCGACGCCAAATACCCGATCGGCACCCGCGTTCATGGTAAGGTCGTCAGCCTCGCTCCGTACGGTGCCTTCGTTGAAGTCGAAGAAGGCGTGGAAGGTCTCGTTCACGTTTCCGAAATTTCATGGACCAAACGCATTCAGCGCGCTTCCGACGTCCTCAAAGTCGGCGACGAAGTCGACGCGGTTGTTCTTTCGATCAACACCGACGACAAGAAGATCTCGCTGGGCATGCGCCAGACCGAAGAAAATCCGTGGGAAGTTGCCGCGCACAAATACCCGATCGGTTCGCTGGTCAAGGGCAAGGTGCGTAACTTCACCTCTTACGGCGCTTTCATCGAAATCGAAGAAGGCGTAGACGGCATGATTCATGTGTCCGATATGTCCTGGACTCGCAAAATCAACCATCCTTCCGAAGTCCTCAAGAAGGGCGAAGAAGTCGAAACGATCGTGCTCGAAATCGATGCGGTCAACCAGCGCATTTCCCTCGGCCTCAAACAGGCACAGGAAGATCCGTGGGCGCGCATCACCGACACCTACAAAGAAGGCCAGAAGATCACCGGCAAAGTCACCAAGCTCACCAACTTTGGCGCATTTGTTGAACTCGAAGACGGTATCGATGGCCTGGTGCACATCAGCCAGATCAGCGATGCACACATCGAAAAAGTCAAAGATGTTCTCAATATCGGTGACCAGATCGAAGCCCGCATCGTTAAGATTGATCCGGTCGAACACCGTATCGGTCTGAGCATTAAAGCGGCCAAGATCGCGGATGAAGACTTCGAGATCAGTGACGAACTGCTCACCGGTTTGCGTCCGGGTGAAGAGCTCGTTGACCTTTCTTCTGCGTTCGACAATCTGTTGACCGGCAATGAAGAATGGCACCCCGGCCAAAAAGGCTGATAAAGCGGAGAATTAATCTCCGTTTTTCGAACCCGCAGGTTGTAAACGCCTGCGGGTTTTTTTATGCTCCGGCGCATTATGAATACAGACGAACAGCTTAACTTCCTCACCGCCCGCCGTGTGGATCTCTTTTCCGCGGAGGAGCTGAAGAAAAAACTCGAAATCGCAGCCAAAGAAAAGCGCGGCCTGCGCATCAAGTACGGTGCCGATCCGTCCGCGCCGGATATTCACCTCGGCCATGTCGTCGGTCTGAACAAACTCCGTGAATTTCAGGATGCGGGACACACTGTAGTTTTCATCATCGGTGACTTTACCGGCATGATCGGCGACCCGTCCGGCAAGTCGGCGACCCGCCCGGCGTTGTCGCGTGAACAGGTGGCCGCCAATGCTGAAAGCTATAAGCGGCAGATTTTCAAAGTACTCGATCCGGCCAAAACCGAAGTCCGCTTCAACTCCGAATGGCTCGGCGGCATGAAGTTTGAAGACGTCATCCGTCTCTCCGCGCACGTCACCGTCGCCCAGCTGTTGGCGCGCGACGACTTTTCCAAGCGCTACGGCTCCAACCAGCCGATCTCGCTGGTCGAATTTCTCTATCCGCTGGTGCAGGCCTACGACTCCGTCATGGTGCAGGCCGACGTCGAACTCGGCGGCACCGACCAGCTTTTCAATTTGCTGCTCGGCCGTGAACTGCAGAAAATCTACGGACAGTATCCGCAGGTCGTCATGACGCTTCCGCTGATCGAAGGACTCGACGGCGTGCAGAAAATGAGCAAGAGCCTCGGCAACTATGTCGGCATCAACGAACCCTCCAAGGAAATGTTCGGCAAACTGATGAGCGTCAGCGACGAACTGATGTGGAAATATTTCCTGCACATCCTTTGCCGCGCTCCGGCGGAAATCAAAGCGATGCAGACCAAAGTCGCCTCCGGCGAACTCCATCCGCGCGCTGTCAAAGACGAATTGGGCCGTTGTGTGGTGGATCGTTTTGTCGGTGCCGGCGAAGGACAGAAAGCTTCCGATGAATTCGCCCGCATTTTTTCGCAGAACGAACTGCCGGACGATATGCCGGACATTAAACTGTCGGCGGATATCGG
>JBAZTQ010000010.1:0-4901 GCA_041661845.1 Kiritimatiellales bacterium
CCGCGCACTCGCCAATTCATCCCTGATCCCCTCCGTTTTCATTTTCAGAGATGAGAATTTATTAAAAATAACTGGATGGAAACGGTTCGATTAAGTATATTGTCTCCGTTAAATGCACTTGGTTCCCAAACAGGAGGGTCTTCAGATGAAAAGAATGGTCGCAATTTTAATCGCCGGTGCCGCTTTTTCAGCCGCATCTTACGCGCAAACCAATACCGTCTCTTCCGCCAATGTGGTCGGTTACATTCAGGTAGTTGACCCGGCATCTAATCGGTTGGTGCTTATTTCAGCTCCATTCAATTCTGGAACGGGAACTGTCTCAACCCTTCTCGATATTTTTGGAACCAACCAATTGCGGCAAAGTTTCCTGCCGACTCGTTGCGATCAAGTCATAACATGGGATGTTGTTCAGCAACGATATGTACGGTATGTTCAAAAAACTAATTCTCTGTTCTATTTTTCTACCAACTTCACAGGTTCCGCTGTAAATCCAACAATCACACGCGGGCAGGCATTATGGCTTCAAGCACCCGCAGCAGCTTATGCTCCGACTAGTCGCGTTATTTACATTTCGGGCGATGTCCCGAACGATAGCTCTTACACCAATTCAATTGCTGGAAACGCTGGAAATCCTTTGAGTTTTATCGCCAACCCATATCCCGTTGAAGTAAACATCAACTCTCTAATAAATACCAATGATGGGGCCAAAGGAAGTTTCCTGCCTACACGCGCAGATAAAATTATGATATGGGATTCGTCCGCACAACAATATGTGCGACTTGCCCTGAAAACGCCCGCAAACAAGTGGTATTACTCCACAAATTTCTCAGCGGTTGTTGAGCCGGTTATTATTATTCAGCCAGGTCAAGGCTTCTGGTATCAGACTACAAATGCTTTTAATTGGGTTGAAGCGAAAACGTATACTTTGGAATAAAAAAACAACAAGGGAGAGAGTCGAATGAAATCACTTATGGCAATGTTTGCTGTATTAGCTATCGCATGTACACCCGTCATGGCACAACAAGATATAGTATGGGGAAATAATACAGATGTCGTAGACTGGCTCGGAAATGGGGTAACTGATGCTAACTCATGGATTGTTCGCCTTTATGAAAGCACGAATAGCACGATCAACTTCGCTAACCTCGTTCCCACAGGAGATGATACATGGACAGGAATCGAGTTCAACTGGGGCGGTGTAGGTGTTGATGGTTTTGCGTATGTAGTAACGCCGGGTGGCGATACGACTTATGGATTGCTTCAAAACGACAAAACGTATTCCGTTATTTTTAATAGCAGTAGTTTCGCAACTGCAACACGTTGGGCTGTGATTGATGACAGCACCACCATCGTAAACTACGGTCCTACCGGTTTCGATTATGACGCTGGCGGAACAGTTGCTGGTGACTGGCAGGTCGTTCCTGAACCGGCTACATTCCTGCTCTTCGGAATGGGCGGAATGGGTGCCTGGATGGTTCGCCGCCGCAACCGCCTCACCGTATAAAGGATAAAACCTTTAACCCGAAAACCCCGGTCTTCACCGGGGTTTTTTGTTGTCCGGATCTTTGTGGCACAGGCGTCCTCGCCTGCGGAAATAATGGCAACCGTGGGCGTCTGCCCCACAGCACGCTGAAGCGTGGACTACAAACAATTTCCCAGTGTTGGGCACACATTTCGAGGTATGTAGTCCAGCCTTTCTCTGTCCGCCGAAGCTCGAAGAGCGAAGGAGGAAGGCGGTCAGCACGCTGAAGCGTGGACTACGAACAATTTCCCAGCGTTGGGCGCACATTTGTATGTAGTCCAGCCTTTCTCTGTCCGCCGAAGCTCGAAGAGCGAAGGAGGAAGGCGGTCAGCACGCTAAAGCGTGGACTACAAGCGAAAGAGGTTCCGGCTCTACTGCCAACCAGTACGGCCGGAACTTAGGGCGATCCGCCCGTAGTTCTGCACGCTGAAGCGTGGACTACAAACGAATTTCCAACGTCTGGAAATTTCGCGGCAACTGGACGTACAAGGCAGGCAGGATGCCTGCGATACGTACCGCAGGCATCCTGCCTGCCTTGGAAAAATGGTTACATCTTTTTTGAATTCTCTTCGGCACAACGCTTGGCCGCCGCACCGGCAACTCCTGCACGCTGAAGCGTGGACTACGAACAAAAGGGAATAATAGGTATGTCCAGCCTTTCTCTGTCCGCCGAAGCTCGAAGAGCGAAGGGGGAAGGCTGTCCAACGAAACCAATGCCGTGGATCATAAAACATTTAGACTTTGATACAGAATCAATCTAAAAATCACCGCATGTTCCGTCAGAAAACAGAGTGCTCTGCTGAGAAAAAGACCGTGAGCCGGTCTCGCTACCCGACCAAAGAATCGGTCATCCGGGAAATCAAACGCCGGAACAGCAGCAATATCCCGATTTATTCCAAATCCGTTCAAACCGGAAAGTTTCAAGACAGCAGTCTCTATAAGCAGGGAGTAAAGTTCTTCGGAAGTTGGAAAGTCAGCGTAAAAAAGGCGGGTATCGATTATCCAAAGATTAAAAGGAAAAGTCTCTCACGCTATCCGACGCACGAGACAGTCGTGAACGAACTCAGACGCCGAAGCAACAGAAATATTCCGATCCACTCCGGAGCAGTTCAAAAAGGAAAATTTGTTGATTTTGCTCTCTACCAGCAAGGAGTTAAATATTTTGGAAGCTGGCCGAACGCCATACAACAGGCAGGTCTGAAATGTCCGGAAGTTCGAAAAGGAATCCCCGCACGCCTCCCGACCAGAGAATCGGTTTGCGAGGAGATTCGTCGACGAAAAAGTAAAGGACTTCCGCTCTATTCAAATGCGTTAACAAAGGGAACTCAGTTTACGGATTACGGACTCTACCAGCAGGGAAAAAGGCTTTTTGGAAGCTGGCGGGATGCAGTTGAAGCGGCAGGACTGGATTACGCAGAAATTATCTGGCACCGGCCAACATCTTATCCAACCAAAGAAACTGTTATTCAGGAAATCCAGTGCCGAAGGAAAAAAGGGCTTCCTCTCCACGGGAACAGATTGAGACGTGAAGGACGCCGAACAGCCGCCCTGCTTTATCGCGGAATAAAACTTTTCGGAACCTGGACAAAGACCCTTGAGGCCGCAGGAGTGGAATCCACGGAAATTCGTCGTGGTCCGGAATCGCCCTATCAAACGAAAGAGGCGGTCATCACAGAAATTCGGCACCGGGAAAAAACGGGCATCCCAATTAATGCGCTCGCCGTCGGAGGGGGTGAGTTTGTGAATTACAGCCTCTACCGGCGGGGACTGTTCTTTTTCGGGCGATGGTCGAACGCCTTGCAAGCGGCGGGTTTGGAATATCCGAAACTCACAAGAAAAACGATCCCCTCTTTCTCGCGCTACCCGACAAATGAATCCGTCCTTATAGAGATCAAACGCCGAAAAAGCGAAAATATCGCGATTAACTGCGGAGCGGTTGTAAAAGGAGACTTTCGGGACGGAAGCCTCTACCAGCAGGGGATGAAATACTTCGGGAGCTGGCAAAATGCCATTGAGGCCGCCGGATTTGATTACTGGAAAATCGCCAAGGGAAACCGTTACCTGACAAAAGAACTTGTTGTTCAAGCTGTCATTGCGCGCGTGAAAGATGGGAAGCCCGTCAATGCCAGAGCACTGCAAAAAAATGATTGCCGGGATCATATATAGCAGGACAAAAAGAGTTCGGCCAATGGGTCTACGCTCTGCTCATTGCCTGGACACAGGGGACGGAACCCGAGCGCATTGCGATGCGGCCTGTCCTGGAAGACCTGATTCTTCGGGAAATCAAACGGCGCGGCAAAAAAGGACTCTCACTGGTTTCCGATGAACTGCTGAAAGGCTCAGAGCAAGAGGTTGCACTGGTATCGGCTGCACGGAAAATTTTTGGGAACTGGCTGTCCGCGCTGCGCGCCTCCGACGTTGCCTGGGACGGAAAAGGTTCTGCGAAATTCAGCCGCTCCCGTCAAATCCGATGAAGCAACTGTGCTGAGTCAGCAGCCTTCGTTCTCTTCGGAATGGGCGCAGCTGGACGCCATATTGGCAACTCCCGACGCCGGATCCACGAGCTTCACTCTGAGTTCCGGCTTACTGCCAAACAAGTACTGCCGGAGCTTGTACCCCGCTGGACAATCGGAATGCGTTCTGGTTTAATCCTTCTGGTTTTAAGGAGCCGCATTATGACAAGAAACATGACGATGGTTATCGAACGTGAAGGCGACGGTTATGTGGCTTTCTGTCCTGAAATTGATGTAGCCAGTCAGGGCGATACGATTGCAGAGGCTCGCGCCAACCTGAAAGAAGCGGTCGAACTCTTCTTCGAAACCGCGTCGCCGGCTGAAATTTCTGATCGGCGGCACAGTGAGGTTTACATCGGCAATCTGGAGGTTGCGGTTGCCTAAGATTCCGCCACTCTCCGGTAAAGCGGTCTGCCGTATTCTCGAAAAGAACGGCTTCTCAGCAGTTCGGCAGCGCGGCAGTCATATTGTGTCATGCAAAAACAGATTCCCGGCCCGTCAACAATAACCGTCCCCGTTCCTGACCATCACGAATTGCGCAAAGGCACCTTGCTTTCGATTATCCGGCAGTCGCAGATCTCCCGTTCCGCATTCGAAAAATAGACGGGAGAAGCTTCTCAGTGCTTAAGAAACGGCGATCCGTCCGAAAGAGCACGCTGAAGCGTGGACTACGAACAATTTCCCCGCGTTGGGCACACATTTCGAGGTATGTAGTCCAGCCTTAAGGCTGTCCGCACGAAGAGCACGCTGAAGCGTGGACTACGAACGAAAGAGGTTCCGGCTTTACCACAGAAGACAGTACGGCCGGAACTTAGGGCGATCCGCCCGTAGATCCGGCAACTTCTGCACGCTGAAGCGTGGACTAC
>JBAZTQ010000010.1:4911-41422 GCA_041661845.1 Kiritimatiellales bacterium
AGAGCACGCTGAAGCGTGGACTACGAACGAAAGAGGTTCCGGCTTTACCACAGAAGACAGTACGGCCGGAACTTAGGGCGATCCGCCCGTAGATCCGGCAACTTCTGCACGCTGAAGCGTGGACTACGAACAATTTCCCCGCGTTGGGCACACATTTCGAGGTATGTAGTCCAGCCTTAAGGCTGTCCGCACGAAGAGCACGCTGAAGCGTGGACTACGAACGAAAGAGGTTCCGGCTTTACCACAGAAGACAGTACGGCCGGAACTTAGGGCGATCCGCCCGTAGATCCGGCAACTTCTGCACGCTGAAGCGTGGACTACAAACGAATTATCCAGTGTTTGGAAATTTCGCGGCAGCTGGATGTACAAGGCAGGCAGGATGCCTGCGATACGTACCGCCGCCGTCCGGTTCGACAGGCTCACCACAGGCCGGCGGCCTTGCCATAAGCACCGAACCTCATACGCATTTGGCATCAAACAATCTGCCAGGAAAGCGCGTAGTCATTTTCCGAAATTTTCATAAGCGCCTCCCCTGTCTCGGCATGACCGGGCGTAATCACCAGTCCGGGCGCTGTCTTAAGGCCGGGATAGGTCTCACGAAACGCCCGGAACCCGCTGGTATCTTTCCGTGAAGGGCCGGTCGTGAGCTTTACTTCAATCGGAAAAAAACAGCCGTCGCGCTCAAGAAGAATATCGATCTCGGCGCCGGCATGCGTCCGCCAGTGATAAATGGCCGGCTGAACCGGTTCCAGGGCCGCCATTTTCCGGACTTCTGCCATGACGGCCGACTCAAAAAGCGCGCCGACCTGCGGGTTGCCGCCCAGCGCCTTCGGGGATGAAATCTGCTGCAGGTGGCAGGCTAATCCACTGTCGGAAAAATATCCTTTGGCCTTCCCTGAGATCCTCTTCACGGCATTCCCGCTGTATGCAGGCACTTCATGCCACTGGAAGGTGGCCTGCAACAAGGCCAGCCAGCGCCGGGCCGTCTGCGGAGTGACCCCGATATCCCGCCCTAACTGAGAATGATTGATTTCACGGGCGTTCATCGCGGCCGAAAACTGGACAAACCGTCCGAACTGCTGCCAATCATCGACATCGGCGAGTAGCCGGACATCGCGCTCAATGTAGGTTCGGAAATATGCCTCATGGAAATCGGGAAGCAACTCCAGAGGCAACCGGTCGGCTTCCGGCAACCAGCCCCGCCAGAGCTGTTCGTACAGTGAGCGGCCCGTTTTATACAGACGGGCTTCTTCGTTGATAAAATCATCCGGAGCCGTCAACCAGCGGTTCAACCAGGATTTTCCGGGTATGTCTTCCGCGATTTCAGCCAGAGAAAAGCCCTCCATATCGGCAAAAACGCACCGGCCGGCCAGACTTTCAGAAATGGTTTTTAAAACCGACCACTGCTGGCTTCCCGTCAGAATATACGCGCCGGGAATCCGGTTTCTATCAATCCGGCGTTTGAGTGCAGAGACCAGTTCCGGAGCGTATTGAATTTCATCCAGCACCAGCGGCGGCGGATGATTGTCTAAAAAAAGATCGGGATCTTTCCGGGCGTTACCGACATCTTTGGCCGGATCGAATACGACAATCTCATAGCCGGAGAACAGATGCTGGATCAACGTGCTTTTGCCAACCTGTCTGGCTCCCGAAACAACCACCGCCGGAAAGTTTTCCGCTAGTTGCTTTATTTTTCCCGACAACGCTCTCTGTTTATACATGATTGAAAAATAATGATTACGTCATTAAATATCAATATAAATAAATGGATGATGAAAACCGCTTTTTTTTGATAAACATCTTAACTGCAACCATATCGGAAACAAAATAAGCCGTACGCGGCGTGGATCCGGCCTTGCCTACATTTTCCGGATCGCGTTCTTATCATCAACCAGAATAACTGTCGGTTTGCGGGTGCGAGCTTCGGCTTCTTCCATCTGGGCGTAGGTGATAATGACCACTTTGTCGCCAACATAGCCGAGGCGGGCCGCCGGGCCGTTCAGCTCAACAATGCCGGAACCGCGCTTGCCGGGAATGGTGTAGGTGACCAGGCGGCTGCCGTTATTCAGATTGACGACATGCACCTGCTCGCCGACCAGTATTCCGGCGGCATCCAGCAAATCCTGATCGATGGAGATACTGCCTTCATAGTACAGCTCGGTACCGGTCAGCGTCGCCATGTGAATTTTGGACTTCAGCATTGTTATCGTCATCGTCTCTTCCCCTCGTCCTGCTCAATCGGCCTTAGAAGATACCTTGATTCGGCCCGGACATCCAGTCTGAAAACGGGGCACCATACGCACCGGCCATCCGTTTTTCCAGCTCCGTCTGCGGAATTTAATTACCACAATGACCGTCAATTCTTCACCCTTGTTTCCGTACAGAGAAACCATTACAGTTAAATCCATGAAAAAAGAATTCAACGTGGTTATTGAAAAGGATGCGGATGGCTGGTTCGTCGCCTCGGTTCCCGAGCTGAACGGTTGTCATACTCAGGCGAAATCACTGGACACCCTGATGAAGCGCATCCGGGAAGCCATTGAGCTGTGTCTTGAGGTCGAGCAACATCCGGCGACAGCGGAATTCATTGGCGTACAAAGGATCGCTGTCCCTGCATGAGTACGTTCCCATCCATCACCGGCTCAAAACTGATCAAAGCCTTGAGAAAATCGGGCTTTAATGTTTTACGGATTAAGGGGAGCCATCACTTTCTCCAGCATCCCGATGGACGTTGCACCGTCGTCCCGGTTCACCAAGGAGAAACCATCGGACGCGGATTGCTCGCAAAAATAATGAAAGATTGCGACCTGTCACAAACCGATCTGCAAAAATTGCTTTAACAACCGGCTCTCCGTTTTTCCAGCTCCGTCTGTGAATTTCAGCACGGTTCATATTTTTTCAGGTTTCAGGTTTCGCTTTTCAGATTTCATCCCTAGAATCCGGCTCCTATGAACCGCATACTTTTTAAAAAGCAGTTATCCGGCGAAGTGTTCCAGATGCGCATTGAAGCCCCGCTGATCGCCCGCGAGCGGCGCGCCGGACAGTTCGTCATCCTCCAGCTCAACAGCCACTTCGGCGAACGCATCCCACTGACGATTGCCGATGCCGATCCGGTCGAAGGCTCCATCACCATCATCTTTCAGGCGGTCGGACGCACCACCCACCTGCTGGCGCTGAAAAACGTCGGCGACACGGTCGAACATCTGGTCGGTCCGCTCGGCCAGCCGACCCATATTGAAAAATTCGGCCGCGTGATCTGCGTCGGCGGCGGAATCGGCGTCGCCCCGCTCCACCCGATTGCGCAGGCCATGAAAGCTGCCGGCAACGAAGTCATCATCATCATTGGTGCCCGCAACAAGGAGCTGCTGATTCTTGAAGCGGAGATGCGCGCCATCGCTGACGAACTGATTATCTGCACCGATGACGGATCTTATGGCCGCAAAGCGCTGGTCACCGCGCCGCTCAAAGAACTTTGCGAAGCTGATCCGAAACCGGCGCTGGCCGTCGCCATCGGCCCGCCGGTCATGATGAAGTTCTGCGCCGAAACCACCCGCCCTTACGGCGTACACACCATGGTTTCGCTCAACACGATCATGGTAGACGGAACCGGTATGTGCGGAGGCTGCCGCGTAACCGTCGGCAAAGAGACCAAATTCGTCTGTGTGGACGGTCCGGAATTTGACGGCCATCTGGTGGACTTCGACAACATGATCAGCCGCCTGAAAGCCTATAAACCCCGCGAAGATGCCGACCACCACCGTTGCCATCTGGAAGAAGCTATTGAAAAAGCGGAAGCCTGAAGCCTGTAGTTAAAGGTCTTTTAATTATGAATCACCAAACACCTGAATATCTGGCCGCCGAAGCCCGCACCGCGCTGGCCGGTTTGACCAAACCGCTTTCGCCGAAACAGCGGCTGGCGATTCCGGCGCAGGAAATGCCCGCGCAAGACCCCGCCGTACGGCGCGGCAATATGCAGGAAGTCGCGCTGGG
Organism: Kiritimatiellales bacterium; assembly: GCA_041661845.1. Taxonomy (GTDB): domain Bacteria; phylum Verrucomicrobiota; class Kiritimatiellia; order Kiritimatiellales; family Tichowtungiaceae; genus Tichowtungia. Next base: position 8,902 of record JBAZTQ010000010.1, read on the forward strand.
CTATTCCGAAGAACAGGCCAAACTTGAAGCCGAGCGCTGTCTGCAATGCCCTACCAAGCCTTGCATCAAGGGCTGTCCGGTCGGCATCGAGATTCCCGCCTTCATTCAGAAAATCGCCGACGGCGACTATAAAGCCGCCATCGGCATCATCCGTGAAAGCAGCCTGCTTCCCGCCGTCTGCGGCCGCGTCTGCCCGCAGGAAAGCCAGTGCCAGGAACCGTGTACCGTCGGCAAAGCGCTCAAGTCGATCGACAAAGCCGTCGCCATCGGCCGCCTCGAACGCTACGTCGCCGACTGGGAGCGCGAAAACGGATTGATCCAGCCGCCGGCCGTTAAACCGGCCACCGGCAAAAAAGTCGGCATCATCGGCAGCGGTCCGGCAAGCATCACCGTCGCCGCCGATGTCCGCCGCGAAGGCCATGAGGTTACCGTGTTTGAAGCGTTCCACCGCCCCGGCGGCGTGCTTCTTTACGGCATTCCCGAATTCCGCCTGCCCAAAGCGATCGTCGATCAGGAAATCAGCAGCCTCAAATCCATGGGCGTTGAAATCAAAACCGACTTTGTGATCGGCCGCACCCGCCGCCTGACCGACCTGCTCGAAAAAGACGGCTACGATGCCCTTTTCATCGGCACCGGTGCCGGTCTGCCGAAGTTTATGAATATCGAAGGCGAAAATCTCGTCGGCGTCTTTTCCGCCAACGAATACCTGACCCGCGCCAATCTGATGAAAGGCTACGATAACCGCGCCGCCACACCGATTTTCCCGTCGAAAAAAGTCGCCGTGCTCGGCGGCGGCAACGTCGCCATGGACGCCGCCCGCAGCGCCATCCGCCTCGGCGCGGAAGAAGTCCACCTGATCTACCGCCGCACGGAGGCCGAAATGCCGGCCCGTGTCGAAGAAGTCGCCCACGCCAAAGAAGAAGGCGTCATCTTTCACCTGCTGCAGAATCCGGTCAGAATCCGTTCCGACGAACGCGGCTGGGTTTCCGGCATGCAGGTGCTCCGCTACGAACTCGGCGAGCCCGACAGCTCGGGCCGCCGCCGCCCGGTCGAAATTAAGGGCAGCGAATTTGAAATGGACGTGGATACCGTCATCGTCGCCATCGGCAACGAGTCCAATCCGCTCATCCGCCAGACTACGCCCGGCCTTGAAACCAGCAAATGGGGCACGCTGATTGTGGACGACACCGGCAAAACCTCGCTCGACCGTGTCTTTGCCGGCGGCGACATCGTACTCGGCGCCGCCACCGTCATTCTCGCCATGGGCGAAGGCCGCCGCGCCGCCGCCGCCATCAATAAACTGCTGGTATAAGTTTTCCGCCGTTTCCAAGGCAACCGGGACGGTTGCGGTACGTATCGCAACCGTCCCGGTTGCCTTGGATTTATGAACACCGGCTTTACAAGCCGCAAACATACAGCATAAAGTTTCCGTGTGACTAAATTACGCACATTCCAGACGACGGAAGAGCTGATTTTCCAATGTCTGAAAACGTTACGGCAGGTTCTTCCAACCCTTGGAACTTCCGACGGTGTGATGCTCGCCGGTGGCCGTACGCCGCTCGAAATCTACCGCCGCGCCGCCGTCGAAGGCATCTCGACTAAAGGAAAACTTTTTTTGAGCGACGAACGCTGCGTTCCCGTCACCGATCCGCACAGCAACTACGGAACCATCTCTCCGTTGTTCAACGTAGGACAGGCATCCTGCCTGTCTGGACAGGCTGGAAGCCTGTCCTACTTTATAAAAGTAAAAACCGAACTGCCGATCGAAAAAGCGGCGCGGGCGTTTGATGCAGATTTGAACCAGCTTATAAATATTCCGCTCGGACTGCTCGGCCTCGGCGCGGACGGCCATACCGCCTCGCTTTTTAATCTGAAAGATACCGCGCTGCGCGACGGGCGGTTCGCCATTCCGGTGATTAAAGCTGAAAAGCCTGACCGCATCAGCGTGACGCCAGCCCTGCTCTACCGGATTGAAAAAATCATCCTCCTCGCCACCGGCGCGGAGAAAAAAGCGATAATCCAAACCCTGCTCAAAAAACCGGACACCATTCCGGCGGGTGTTGCATTGGCTGATCATCCAAACGTCGAAATCTGGACCGATCAAGTCATTTAAAATGACATACATCAATACACCCGGCTTTTTGCATCCTCTATATACTTTTTGATCTTTGAAATTGAACTGTCCGGAGGCCCGACAATCCGACCTTGACGATCAAACACCCGGACATCGGGAACAGATTTCGCATTGTATTTTTTGGAAGCAAGAGAACCCCAATGCCCAATGTCGACTTTCTTTAAGATGACATCGCGATTACTTTTGACCAAAACTTCAAGGGGTTTAGAAAGCTGTCGCCAAGGATCACACCAAGGAAGATAAAAAACGACAACGGTTATCTTTCCTTTTGCAATCAGATCGCTGTGATCTATCGGTTCTCCGTTTACGTCACAAACCACCAGCGAATTGTAGAATTTTTCAAGAACTTCTTTTTTGTGCCGTTCCTCCTGTTCACATTCGCGTTTGCGAGTAGCGCGACGTATTCTTTCCACATCTTCCTGCTCCTGCTTGAGAGCGATAAGGCGGTCTCTTTCGCCCAAAGGGATCCACCTCCCTTCAAATAAGACCAGCCCCTTGGTGCGCTGCTGAGCCTCATTATCAGCCTGTTTCGACACCTTTTTCTGTGCGATCTGGATATCCGTCACAATCCCGATTTCCAAATTTGTCACAAGACCGCCGGCTAATTCAATATGCCCGCCGTCATAAACGAGCATGGTGTGATTACCGGCAACCATCGCGCCTTTAGGCTCGCCCAAAACTGCCAACACGTCACTTTTCTTCATACCATTCGTGATGAGCGCTTCTTTTTTTAAATCATGTTCACCTGACGCCGGCACTGTTAACACAGCCGGCACATTCCCGTTGATTTGAATCTCTTCCGATGAATCGTATTTATTCGTTCCTGAAACCTCATCGGGTTTGGAAGATTTGGCTGTGAACAATCTGTTCAAGTTCCAATCGCATCCGGCGAGTACCATGCACAGTATCGGTAAGGTAAAACGGATCGTTATTTTACTGTTCCAGTTCATACTGCTTATATGGAACCCGTAAAAAATTGTTCTGGCAATGTTTTTAATAATAACCCGGAAAAACAGCAGATCTTTACCGTTTACTAAACTCGCAGCCGCAGTAGCTTTGGCGGTAAAGGTCATATTCAGCAGTTAGTTCAACGCTGCGCAGAAAGCCGCCCTGCTTTTTGAAGTCGATCGGCACGAAACGCGGAAACTGCGAGCCGACTTCAAAGATGATGCGAGAAACCTTGTGCGGACTGAGTGTGAGCGTCGTGGCGAAGGCCGGAATACCGAGCCGTTCGGCCATCTGGCTGGTGCGCGCCAGACTGAACTCAAAACATTTCCGGCAGCGTGCGCCCTTCTCCGGCTCGTTTTCCAGTCCCTGAATGTGCTTCAGCCACACATCGTGATCGTACTGATCTTCCTCGATCACCAGATTCATCACCTTGGCCAGCGTACGCGCGGTTTCAAGCCGTTTCAGATATTCGGCTTCCGGATGAATATTAAAATTGCTGAAATAAAGTACCACTTCATGCCCGTCGAGCACCAGCCGCTCGGCAGACGGCGCGGCGCACGGCGCACAGCAGGTGTGCAGGAGAATCTTCTTCGGTATTGGATATTCGTTATTGGTTATTGGTTTTCCCACAACGATCCTTTTTATGTTTTTCGTGGCTAAAATTCTTCGATGTCTCCACTGGCGTAATCGACATGGAACTTCTCTGCAAAGGCCACCAGAGTCCCCGCCTCAATCGCGCCGCGCAGACCGGCCATCAGTTCCTGATAATAGTGCAGATTGTGCTGGGTCAGAAGCATCGGGCCGAGCATTTCCTCGCAGCGCAGCAGATGATGAATATAGGCGCGGCTGTAGTGGCGGCAGGTGTAGCAGGTGCAGTCGGCGTCGAGCGGACGCGGATCGGCGGCGTGGCGCGCGTTCATGAAATTGAGCGTGCCGCGCCGGGTAAAGGCTTGCGCCGTGCGGCCCGAACGGGTCGGCAGAACGCAGTCGAACATATCGACACCGCGCAGCACCGCGCCGACGATATCCGACGGCTTGCCGACGCCCATCAGATAGCGCGGACGGTCTTCCGGCAGGTGCGGCACAGTGGTTTCCAACGTTTGGAACATCAGTTCCTGACCTTCGCCAACCGCGAGGCCGCCGATGGCGTAGCCGTCAAAGCCGATCTGCTTGAGGGCTTCCGCCGACTCGGCGCGCAGCGCCGGATAAATACTGCCCTGCACGATGCCGAAAAGGCCGTAACCGGCGCGGTGCCTGAACGCATCTTTGGAACGCTGCGCCCAGCGCATGGAAAGACGCATGGATTCGGCGGCGGTTTTTTCATCGGAAGGAAACGGCGTGCATTCATCGAACGCCATCGAAATATCGGCGTCGAGCAGATGCTGGATTTCAATCGAGCGCTCCGGCGACAGCTCGTAGCGGCTGCCGTCAATGTGCGACTGGAACGTCACGCCCTTTTCGGTGATCTTCCGAAGTTTTGAAAGCGACATCACCTGAAAGCCGCCGGAGTCGGTCAGGATCGGCTTGTCCCAGTTCATAAATTTATGCAGACCGCCGAGCGACGCGACGCGCTCCGCGCCGGGGCGCAGCATCAGGTGATAGGTGTTGCCGAGCAGAATCTGCGCGCCGGTGTCCGCCACCTGTTCGGGGCGCATCCCTTTGACCGTCGCCGCCGTGCCGACCGGCATGAAGGCGGGCGTATCAATGTCGCCGTGCGCCGTCGTGATCTTTCCGCGCCGCGCCGCGCCGTCCGTTTTATAAAGTTCAAATTTCATCGGGCAAAGAATACGGAAAAATCTGCCACAAAAAACACAAAATAAACGAAATGGGAACAATTCAGGTGGAAGAGGCTTTCAATGTCTGACCGGCGGCAGGACGCCGCTTCTTATTCACACCTACTTTTATCTTTCCGCGTTTCGCAAGTTTGTTATATTGCGCCAATTTATGAGCGGTTACGCGAGCATCTCAATAACGAGCAATTATTTCTAAATCAGAGGAGAAAATGCCGTGAGTCAGGATACGAAAACTGAAACCGATGTCGTAACCACCCAAAAACAAAACTTCGCCCTTCCTGCGGCGCAAGCAGACGTGCAGGACGTTTTCCGGCTTCTCTTTGCGTCTGACAACTCCCTGATAGAACTTTTCGAGCGTGGCGTTATCGTCGCACTTAGTGATTTGATCGATCTAAACCGTAAATGTCTTTTTGTTTTGAACTGCGGCAGCTTGATACCGCTTTTTATTCTGTCTCTGTATCTTTGCCCCTTTCTCCCTTTGTGCTAAACAATTCCTATGCAAGAACGACTCTCAAAAATCATGGCGCAGCGTGGACTCTGTTCCCGCCGCGAAGCCGACCGCTATATCGAAAGCGGACTCGTCTTCGTCGACGGCGTGCGCATCATCGAACTCGGCACCAAAATTTACCCCGATCAGAAGATCGAACTCTCTAAAGAAGGGCTCGCGCGCCAGTCCACCCAGGTCACAATCCTTCTAAACAAGCCCGTTGGCTACGTTTCCGGTCAGCCGGAAGACGGCTACAAGCCCGCCGTTGATTTGATCTCGGCTTCCAGTCGCTGGAAAAGCGATAAATCGACCCGTTGTTTCAACCAGAATCAGCTCAAAGGGCTCGAACCGGCCGGCCGGCTCGACATTGATTCCAACGGATTGCTCGTTCTCACGCAGGACGGACGCGTCGCCCGTAAAATCATCGGCGAAGATTCCCGCGTCGACAAAGAATATCTTGTTCGCGTCACCGGAAAAATTTCTGCCGACGGACTCAAGCTGCTTAATCACGGGCTCAGTCTTGACAGCAAAAAACTAAAGCCTGCGCAGGTAAATTGGCAGAACGACGATCAGCTTTGCTTCGTACTGCATGAAGGAAAAAAGCGGCAGATCCGCCGCATGTGCGAACTCGTCGGTCTCAAAGTCGTCGGTCTGAAACGCGTCCGGATCGGCAAGGTAATGCTCGGAAACCTTCCGCCCGGCCAGTGGCGCTACCTCAATGACAATGAACAGTTTTGAGAGTTTAAGTGAAACTCCCCGTGGCAAGCCACGGGGTATCTTTAACGCAGCTCTAAATCGGGCTGCATAGCTCCTTACTTCCCCTCACGATGATGCCGAATGTATTTCTGAATCAACCTCACTCGTCATCCGGCCGCCAACCTCACCGCCCCCGTTCGAGGAAGCCTTCGAGCTTCCGGATACGGGTCGGGTGACGCATTTTACGCAGAGCTTTGGCTTCGATCTGCCGGATGCGTTCGCGGGTCACGTTAAACTGGCGACCGACTTCTTCAAGAGTGCGCGGATAGCCGTCAACGAGGCCGAAACGCAAGGTGAGCACTTCCTGTTCGCGGGCGGTGAGCGTTTCAAGCACGTCACCGATTTTTTCGCGCAGCAGACTGAAGGCCGTCATTTCGGACGGATTTTCTGCCGACTTATCTTCGATAAAGTCGCCAAAGCTGGTGTCATCGCTGTCGCCGATCGGTGCCTGCAAGGAAATCGGCTGCTGGGCGATTTTAAGAATGGCGCGCACACGCTCGACGGGCAGCTCCATTTCATCGGCCAGCTCTTCCGGCGCGGCTTCGCGACCGAATTCCTGCAACAGCGTTTTCTGGACGCGCAGCAGTTTGTTGATGGTTTCAATCATATGCACCGGAATGCGGATGGTACGTGCCTGGTCAGCAATGGAACGGGTAATAGCCTGACGAATCCACCATGTGGCGTAGGTGCTGAATTTGTAGCCGCGGCGGTACTCGAATTTTTCAACCGCCTTCATCAGCCCCATATTGCCTTCCTGAATCAGATCAAGAAAGGAAAGCCCGCGATTGGTGTACTTTTTGGCGATACTGATAACAAGCCGCAGGTTGGCCTCGATCATTTCGGTCTTAGCCTGAATCCCTTTGCGCAGCCAGGTTTTCAGCAGGCGATAGTACTCAACAAAGGGTTCCGCCTCCATGTGAAGCATTTCTTCGAGCTCGCGCAACCGTTTACGGACTTCGCGCATTTTTTCGTCGGCGTGTTTAGAACGGCTCTTGTCAAGCTTACCCAGTTCGGCCAGCAACTCGCGGACTTCTTTGTAGAACGGATCGACCAGCGGAACAATATCTTCAATGGCTTTCTGTTTGAAGTGCAACTGGCTAAAGTACTCGGAAAGACGCGCCTGTGCACCTTCGAACAGTTTCTGGCTCTTCTCCCGGTCGGCCTTGCTCTTGGCGTGAACCGATTCGAGAAAATATTTACTGGCCAGTTCCTGATTACGATGGATACCCTGGAGCACTTTCGGCAATGCACCGAAATAGTCTTCGCGGCACTCCACATGTTTGTCACTGACGATACGGTCGAAGCGCTGTTTGCCGGTTTCAATTTTCTCGATAACGCCCAGATAAGCTTCGGTCGCGCAACCAATCCGGTTAAACAAACCGGTGGTGTTGAGCTCTGCTTCTTCGATGCGCTTGGAAATCTCCACTTCCTGCTCACGAGTAAGCAACGGCACCTGCCCCATCTGCTTAAGATACATACGAACCGGGTCGTCGAGCACGTCGCTGCGGGCACTCTGCTTTTCGCGCTCTTCTTTTTCCATGCGTGCTTTAAACTCTTCAACATCGTCTGCGCGGATAATCTCTACTTCCATGCTCCTCAGCAGGGCGACGACTTTTTCGGCATCTTCCGGGACAACGAGATCCTCAGGCAGGGCCTCTTCAATATCCTCATGCGTCAGAAACCCGTGCTCGGAGGCAAGGGCAATCAGTTCTTTGATTTTTTCATTACGCTCTTCACGAAGCATCACTGAAACAGGGGCGTCCCCGAGCGGCGGTGCCTCCATAGAGTCGAGATCGGGACTTTCCTGGGAATCTTCATTCGGAATCGATATCGCCGGCAGACGCATCTTCTTAGCCGGAGCCGGAGGCTCCACCGGAAACTTCTTCGCAACAGGTTTGGCAGACACTTTCTCAGCCGGCTCTTTCCTGACCGGCTCTTTTTTGGCTGGAGCTTTTTTGGCTGCAACCTTTTTAACGGCCGGGGCCGTTTTTTTCTTAGCCTGCTTCTTTACAACGGCTGACTTCTTTTTAATCATGCAACTCTCCAATTCCTGAGGAAGATACAACAATCCCATTATACGCGAAAGGCATGCATTAATCAGCAAAGAGGCTATCCCGTCAAGGTTTTACCTGCTTTAAAAGCGGCAGTTTTTAATATTGTTTTGGAATGCATCCTGCTATTTTACGAACCATTACATCTGGATTTTCCATTCAAAATCAGGAGCACACCGTGAACCGACTTGATGAACTGTTGAAACTTACCGTAGAACGAGGTGCCAGCGATCTGCACCTTTCCGCCAACTTCTGCCCTTGCATCCGCATCGATGGCGAAATGCACTTTCTGAGGGAACTTCCCATCCTGACTCCCGGCGAAAACGAAGCGTTACTGCTGTCTATCATGCCGGATCACAATAAAAACGAATTTACAAAGCTCTGGGACACCGACTTCGCCTACAAACTGGATGGTACCGGAAACTTCCGTGTCAATGCATTCAAAGACATCTACGGAACCGGCGGCGTATTCCGAGCCATTCCAGAGCAGGTGCCGGCTCTGGAAGATCTAGGACTCAGCTTTTCCGGAACATTGAGAGACCTGTGCATGCACACGAAAGGACTTGTCATTGTTACCGGCCCGACCGGCAGCGGAAAATCCACCACTCTTGCCGCGATGCTTGATCTAATCAACCGGACTCGCAAAGATCACATCATCACCATTGAAGACCCGATTGAATTTGTACATCAGTCCAAGGGTTGCCTGATCAACCAGCGCGAAGTGCATAATCATACCCGCACTTTTTCGGCGGCACTGCGTGCAGCGCTCCGCGAAGACCCGGATATTATCCTGCTCGGCGAAATGCGCGACCTGGAAACAACCGAAATTGCTTTGGAAACAGCCGAAACCGGTCATTTGGTGCTGGCAACAATGCATACAAATACAGCCACCTCCACTATAGACCGTATCATTGACAAATTCCCGGGGGATCGACAGAACCAGATACGCACCCTGCTGGCTAATACGCTCATCGGCGTCATCGCCCAAACCCTTTGCAGGAGAATAGACGGAGGACGCGCTGTTGCAGCTGAACTGCTGCTAGCCACATCAGCGGTGCGGGCTAACATTCGAGACGGAAAAACATATCAGATGCCCACCGCTATCCAAACCGGACATTCCGTCGGTATGCGCACCTTTACCGACAGTCTATTCAATCTGGTAAAAGACGGTATCATCACTCCGCGCGAGGCCTATTTGCAAGCCGTTGATAAAATCTCGCTTGAACAAAAACTCGCGTCGTCAGGAATCTCGCTGGATAAATCGGCCACAGATATCGGAAAAGTGAACGCGGACGGAACACTGGAAATGGCCAGCGCCGATATGAACTCGCCTTCTATCCTCAAAAAAAGAGCATGGAAACTGGCAACTGACCGCAATTCGCAGGCACGCGACGGCATCAAGGCCACGGAACTGGTTCAGCGAGCCATTATTTTAGGAGAGCATAATGCCGAATCCTTTATGATTCTTGCGGCGGCCCAGGCGGAAAGCAGAGATTTCAAAGCCGCAATGGAAACGGTTAAAGATGCGTTGCAACTGGCCAAACAGGAACACAACGCCGACTGCTTACGCGAACTGCCGCAACACCTGAACTATTATAAAAAGTCCCTTCCGCATCCCGGTGCGCTGATGTAGATCCGTATCCGTTGAATTCAGCAGACAAAAAGCCCCGTACACTTTACGCCGGGGCTTTTCCTTTTTTATGAACCGGCCGTTCAGCGCCGCTGAGGAGAGAGCGAAACGTTATCAATACCGGTATTTCCGGCTCCGCTGCCAACAGCCAGCACATACACATAATTGTAGCCGCCACCCAGCTCAACCGGCAGATAGTAGGTAGACCATGATGCGCTTGCCGGCAACATGACCATATCGGCTGGACGCTGAGAGTTATTCATCCGGAAGTTACCGCCGTCAGTACCCACCGTAATGTCAGAGTCGGATACAAAAACCTTCACACCGAGCACATCCGACGGATCCGCAAGAATATAGTCGAACCGGAGGACATAACTGCCTGTGCTTCGCTTGGCATCATTGACAACATAAAGCAGGCGACCAGCTTCGCGGGAAGCTGCCGCGCGAACATACGCCCCCAGATTGCCGCCGTACGGAGATATCTCCCACGCAGAAATAACCGAGCGAAGCCAGCGTCCGCTCAGTTCGGCCGTGGTATCGCCTGCTGTGGAAGGCAGGGCCAGTGCCGCGCCCGAAAAGTCACCGCTTAAAATAAGATTCCCGACCGGCGGACGAACGGGAGCCGGAACGGGACGAGGCTGTACCGGAGGAACCGCCACCGGTTCCGGTACAGGTGCCTGTCTGGCAACAGACGCTGGCTCTGAGTTCCGTTTTGCGCGTGCAGGCTCTCGTTTCGGTGCCGCCGCCACAGGTATGGCACCAGACGAAGCAATACGGATCCAGCCGTTTTTGCTCTCATTTGAAGTCACTTTCTCTCCGAAAGAAATGGTATCAATCTGACCGAAATTCATGCCCGGGCCCGAACGAACCGCGAGTTTGGCAGAAGAGCTCCCTGTATCCACAACACCGTTTTTGACATAAGCCGCATTAATCCAGCGTTCTTGGGTGTCAGCGGAGGAACCGGTTGAGGAGGCCTCCACTGAAGTCCCGGTTGAAGAAAGACGAATCCAGCCGTCTTTGCTTTTACTGGCGGTTACTTTTTGACCGGAGGAAAGCGAATCAACCTGACTGTAATTCAAGCCGGGACCGGAGCGAACGGCAAGCTTCACCGAAGAATTACCTGTATCGACCATGCCGTTCTTAACGTAAGTTGCATTAATCCACCGTTCTTGCGCCAACGCTTCAGCCTGAACATACAAGACCGAGCCGGCAAACAGCAAAAACCGGATCAGATAAGTTGTCGTTTTTTTCATTATTCATGTCTCCGTAAAATTGTTATTCATCCGCCTTATCGTTTCAGCAGTGACCGTGCCACAACTGACGGGATTTTCAATCCTGATTTCCAAACACCGGAAAGAAAACTTCTAATGGCACCAATTGTCAATACAAGTGCGACACGTTTTATCAATTAAACAAACTGAACCCATCCATGTCCGGTTCCGATCTTTTGAAAAGTGGCAAATAACGGTGGACGACCATGGCAGGTTTACGTATAGTCCCCCGCTCATATTTGAGAAAGAGAAGATATTTTCACAGAATGAATAAACTGATTATAGGATTACCGAAGGGCAGTTTGCAGGACTCCACCTACGCTCTGTTCGCAAAAGCCGGATTTAACATCTCGGGCAGTTCGCGCTCCTACTTTCCTTCCATTGACGACAAGGAAATTGAACTTCGCCTGCTCCGCCCTCAGGAAATGAGCCGTTATGTTGAAAACGGCATGCTGGATGCCGGCATCGCCGGACTGGACTGGATTGAAGCCAACGGCTCAGATGTGCAGGATGTGTGCAGTCTGGTTTATTCCAAACAGACCAAACGTCCCGTGCGCTGGGTATTGGCTGTTCCGGAAAATTCGCCGATTCAGTCGGTCAAGGATCTCGAGGGCAAGAGAATCGCCACCGAAGGTGTCGGCATCGTCGAGCGCTGGCTCGCCAAAAACGGCGTAAAGGCCAATGTGGAGTTCTCTTGGGGTGCCACAGAAGTTAAAGTGCCTGAATTCGCTGATGCCATTGTGGATATCACCGAAACAGGCTCTTCGCTGCGGGCGCACAATCTGCGTATCGTGGATACGCTGATGGAGTCTTACACCAAATTTTTTGCAAACAAAGCTTCATGGGCCGACGGATGGAAACGCTCAAAGCTTGAAAAAGTCGCCCTGCTGCTGTCGTCCGCACTCAACGCCTCCGATAAAGTGCTCATCAAAATGAACGTGAGCGAACAGAATCTCTCGAAAGTTAAACAACTGCTGCCGGCATTGCATGCACCGACCGTGAGCAGTCTGTCTGACACCGGCTGGTATGCCGTCGAAACCGTGGTGAACGAGTCGGTGGTGAGAGAAATTATTCCCGAACTGAAAGCGGCCGGTGCCGAGGGGATCATTGAAATCGGCTTAAATAAAGTTGTAGCATAAGCGCGCAAAGGAAAAAGATACATGGGTACCATTAAAAAATGGCGTAAGACCAAAATGTCGAAACACAAACGGCGCAAACGCCGCCGTGAAGTCCGGCATAAAAAGAAATAATTTCTCTCTGAAAAGAGGGGTTGTTATGTGCATCTCCCGCAAAGTCCGGATTGCCGAAGCATTACTGCTCGGTGCTCTGTTCTTTTTCAGCGGTTGTGCATTTTTATCGAAGCCTCAGCTTAGCGCAAATGCTCAAGCTGAGGCTTTGTGTCACTTCAGTCTCGGCCTGCTGGCCGAGTCGGGCGGCGACTCCACCGCTGCATTCGAGCATCTTGAATCCGCCATCCGGCTGGATCCGAATGAAGAGAAGCTTTACACCCCGGCTGTAGCGATTGCGCTTAAGCTTAAGCGTCCGGACGATGCTGTGCGGCTGGCAAGCGAGCTGGCAAAGCGCCGGGCAGACTCTGCAGGGCCAATGATTCTGCTCGCCAGAGTTTATGCGCTAACCGAACACCCTGGTCAGGCCGAAGTGCTGTTCCGGAAATCCATCGTCAAGTTTCCCGAAAATCCGGAGGCTCCTGTTCTGCTGGCAAGATTCTATCTCTCGCAAAAGCGGCGCACCGATGCGCTCGAAACGCTTCGCGCCGCCGCAGCGGCGCAAAGCAAAAATGACGAATTGCTGCGCCTTCTCGGGACACTCTGCATAGACAATGCCCGCGACATGGGAGACACGCCGCACGCAAAAGAGACTATTCAGGAAGGAATCGATTTTTTCCAAAAAGCGCTCGAAATCACTCCGGAAGCCCCGCTTTGCTGGCAGCAGCTTGGCTTTGCTCTGCAAGCAGTGCAAAAGCCGGAAGCCGCTCTGAATGCTTTTGAAACGGCACGCCGTTATGCTCCCGGCGATCTGCTTACAGCCCGTCAGATACTGGATCTGTTGATCGCGACAGGGAAGGTTGATGAGGCCATGGCTGCCTATGAGAAACTGGCCGAAGAAACCGGAACCAATTCTGAGCCATGGCTTCAGTATATTGCCGAAAAGCTGCCGAAAGAAGCTCAGAACCGGCTGATAGATCATTTAGAAAAGCAAATCAGATTGCAGCCGCAGCCTCCGGTTTTCCTCTACGCACAGCTCGGCGCCCTTTATATCGGCGCGCACAAAAACCAGGAGGCTGAGACCGTCCTTCTGAAAGCGCTTGAATTGTATCCCGATGACAACCGTCTGCGCATTGTGCTGGGCTACCTGCACCTGCAGCAGGAACGCTACGACGATGCATACGCCGAGTTTGAATGTGTGCGCACAAAGTCGCCGGAAGCGGAATGGTCGGCCAACCCGTTTTTCCTTTTCAATTTTCTGGTTTCCGCGCAAAAAAGCGGGCATCTGGAAGAAGCCGCCAAAACTTTGTCCGTCACATATAATGACAACCCGGCAATTCTAAACCAATACATGCAGTCACTGCTCACCGGACAAACGCCGATCTCAACTCAAAGTGCCATCGACTTGCTGACGGTTTTCCACAGATTGAGTCCCGAAGCTGCCGAAGCAATCTACTACCTGATGGCGTTGCAGGCAGAGCAGAAGCAATATGAAAAAGCCGTCGAGACGGCAAAGCAGTTTGAAACGCTTGTACAGAAAAGCGGCGAAACAAACCTGCTCAGCGCGCAGTTTTATTATCAATATGCGTCATTATATGAACGCACAGGTCAGCCTGAATCTGCTGAAAAGCTTTTTTTAAAAGTAATTGAGATGGGCGGAGAATTCACTGCCGCAGCACAGAACTACATTGCCTACATGTGGGCGGAGCGCGGCGAAAAACTGGACATGGGGTTTGAACTGATTCAAAAAGCTCTTGCCGCAGATCCCGGAAACGGAGCCTTTCTCGACACACTCGGATGGATCTATTACATGCAGGGCCGCTATACCGAAGCACTGAAGGAATTAAAAAAAGCCAAGGGGCTGATCGAAGACGACCCTTCCATCTGGGAACATCTGGGCGATATTTATATTAAGATCGGAAACCGCGATGCGGCGGTTGAACACTGGAAAAAAGCGCTGGAGCTTGCCCCGGATTCTAAACAGTTGATTAACCGGCTCGAAGCAAATGGTTTCAAGCCAGACGAACGCCCGGCGTCAGCGGATAGCCCCGCAAATACGACGCCCCGTCCATAGCGCGCCTGCCGGACGGCTGAACTTCAAGCAGTCGCAAAGCCCCCCTGCCCGCAGCCACCAAAGGCCCTGCTCCGCCGTCCGAGATTATTTCACCGGGAACTCCTGTACGGTCTTCAACGGCGGCACTCATGACTTTCAGTCGCTGCCCGTCCGGCATTTCACAGAAACAGCCGGGCCACGGAGTAAACCCGCGAATCCGGTTGCGAAGAATTTCCGCGGAAAGAGTCCAGTCGAGCCGCCCGTCTTCTTTGGCCAGCTTGCGAACTTCAGTCGCAGCGGTATCGTCCTGCGGATGACGTGGTGCGGTGCCGTTCCTGATCTGCTCAACCGCTTCCATCAGCAGCTCCGCGCCTGCCGCCGCCAGCACCGGTTCGAGCGTGGCCGATGTGTCATCCGGTCCAATCGGAATTTCACGCTGAAGAATAATGTCGCCCGCATCCATTTTTTCACTGACATAGAGAATAGTTACCCCCGTGACCGTATCGCCATTGGCCACCGCCCATTGGATTGGCGATGAACCGCGGTATTTCGGAAGCAGTGAGGGATGTAAATTGATAGCGCCATACTTCGGGAGCAGCAATGCAGATTGCGGAATGTACTGGCCGTAGGCCACCACGACAAAAAGATCGGCATTCAATATACTCAGCTCATGCAGGCTGGCACTGACTTTTTCCGGTGAAAGAACCAAAAGACCGCGTTCCTGCGCAAAGGATTTTACCGGACATGGCGTCAACTGCTGGTTCCGGCCGGCCGGCCGGTCCGGCTGAGTGATCACGGCAACCACTTCATCCTGCGCACTCGCCAGCAATGCTTCCAGCAGAGGCAAACCTATCGCCGCCGATCCAAAAAAAGCCACACGCATGGAACCGCTCCGGATTATTTCCCGCCCTGCTCGCCGCCCGCAGGTTTCTGCACCTGGTCGGCACCCCAACGAACGGTATCAGTCAAAAACAACTGATCCTGTTTATTGAGCGCAAACCCCTGTTTCAACGGGAAGTTCGGCGGCAGACGGCCCATGGTTATGGGAAGCCAGGTTTTTTCCGACCCTTCGAGCAGCGACGAAACAAACGGACGGTCTTTGGTCAGCGTGGTGATGTAAAGACCGCTGATGTATTTGCGGTAGTCGTTGATTTCATAATAGTCATCGAGTGTTTTCGGCAGAAGGATGGAAATGCGCTTTCCATACCAGGCGGTCGCCCACGGCATGTCGGTGCATATCACCTCATTGGGTTTAAGCAGTTCGCTTACGCGCATAACAAACGGGGCGTAATACGGCGGATATGGAAGTCCCGGCGAGGACGACAGGAAGATCGTGACCAGCAGAGGCAATGCTGTCATCCCGATCACCAGTGCAGTCAAACCCATTTTATAAAGCTGAATGCTCAGATCCAGCCGGTCGAGCAGGATCGAGAAAAAGGCCAGACCATAGAGGATTACAAACGGCCAGAAGATGTGATAAAGCCGCAGTGTTTCGCTGCCGAAAAAACCGGCACCGATAAAAAACAAGACCATCGACAATCCGATACCCCAGCGCAGGTTATGCACCGGTACACGCACGAAGCGGTAGAAAAATGTCACCATAAAAAATGCAATCAGCAATCCGCCGCCCATTGAAGTGAATCCGTTTTCGTAGAGCGTATTGAAATTTTTCGCCCATTTTTCTTTTGCCACCCGGATGTCAGGCATGAGATTGAAGTTCGGCTTCAACGTGCGCATCAGTGAGTCGCCGGGATACTTGGCGGAATCAATCAGTGCCGTGTGCGGAGCGAGACCAAGCGGCGACCCGGAAAGCTGGTAGTTGCGCAGCAGCCACGGAGACACGATCAGAAAGATCAGTGCCGCGTAAAAAAAGGCCAGATGGCCGCCGCGCTGTGTCCGTGAACCCATCATCCAGATAAACAAGGTCAGCCCCGGAATTACCGCAAGTGCCGCGTAATTCGTCAGAAATGCCGCCGCCGAGAAAATGATAGATAGGCAGAAAAACGCCATCCAGTTCCAAAGAGATTTCCGTTCCCGGCGGTTGATCATCGCCAGCAGAGCAAAATAGGTGGCCCCGAGCACAAAGAACATGAGTATGGGGATACCCGTGCCGTGGATACTGTCCATCCAGACCATTTCACTGAGAAAGTAGGTCAGCACACTCAGCAGGCCGATTTTATGTGAAAACATTTTCCGTCCCAGCAGGTAAAGAAGCAGGCCGGAAAGCACCGTGAAAAAATGATGTAAAGGAACAATCACCCACTGTTCGGCAGGATAGATACGGATACCCTGAAAAGCCGTACTGATCGGGAACAGGTCAATACCGACAAGGTTGAAGAACTTGAAGTTTGCCGCGAGAATCGCCGGATAAAGCGGCGGTTTGGTGAGTTCCGGGTGGCGGTCAATCCGCGCATCACCGTCGAAACTGTGAGCCGAAACCTGCGCGATACTTACGGGACGGATACACTGCGTGACATAGCGGTGGGACTGGGCCAGATTGCGTCCGAGCTGCGCATAGTCCATCGCCGCCTCGGTGTCAAATCCGCGGAACTGCCGGGCGGTGAAAATAATAATCAACCCGAGAATAAAAAGACAAAAAAGGGTCGTGCGGATAATCTTCAGTCCCAGCCCGGCATCCACGCTGTACACGAGATCCTGCAGGGTTGACTCAAAGGGTTGCTGCTGTTGCTTCGCCATAGGCCTTACTCCGAAATATTCTTTCCAGAAACCGTTTTCCTGCGGGGCTGGACTCCATCCGCATAATGTATTCCGTACCGCGTATTCCGTATTCCTGAATCAGTCATTCCAGTTACGTAATACTCACTACGCAATACGTCCCGAAGCATCCTTGAACACCCCTGCTTCTTCAATATTAAACTCATTTAACTTCGGTAACGCCGTATTCCGCAATCTTGCGGTGCAGCGTGCGGCGGCTGATGCCCAGCTTTTCAGCCGCACGTGTACGGTTGTCGCCTGATTCCTTCAGTGCCTGCAGAATGGCCTGTTTTTCCATCTCTTCCAGCGTACGACCCTCAATCTGAAGTGAGCTGGCTGAACTGCCCGTTTCGCGAATATGCGCCGGTAAATCGCGCACCCCGATCCTTTGTGAGCGGGACAGCACCACGATCTGCTCCACCACGTTGCGCAGCTCGCGCACATTGCCCGGCCAGCGGTAAGCCGACAGCAGATCGACTGCATCCGGAGAAAACCCTTCAATCGCCCGGCCGTTTTCCTGATTAAATGCATCCAGATAATGCTTCAGCAGCAGCGGGATATCGCTTTTCCGCTCGCGCAGCGCCGGCAGATGAATCACCACCACATAAAGCCGGTAATAGAGATCCTCGCGGAATTTACCTTCCGCCACCATCTTCTTGAGATCACGGTTCGTCGCCGCAATCAGGCGTGTGTCCACATCAATGGATTCCTGCCCGCCGACGCGCTCGAAGCGCCGCTCCTCCAGCGCACGCAGAATTTTAACCTGTACGCTGGCGTCCACCTCGCCGATTTCATCCAGAAACAGCGAGCCGCCGTCCGCCAGTTCAAACCGCCCTTTGCGCCGCTCTGCCGCTCCGGTAAACGAGCCCTTCTCGTGGCCGAACAGTTCACTTTCCAGCAGCGTCGATGAAAGCGCCGCGCAATGTACCGGCACAAAAGCTCCGTTCTTCCGCGGACTCAGCCGGTGAATCGCCTTGGCGACCAGCTCCTTCCCGGTTCCGCTCTCGCCCTGAATCAGCACCGTCGCCCGCGACGCCGCCACCTGCCGCACCGTATCGAAAACCTGCTGCATCTCCGGCGAATTGCCGATGATATTTTCGATGCCGAACTTACTGTCCAGTTGCTGACGCAGCTGCACGTTTTCGGTCTCGGCCCGGCGCGAACGCAATACGCGCTGCAGCACCAGTTCAAGCTGTTCAAGATTCACCGGCTTGGTCAGGAAATCGGTCGCGCCGTGACGCATGGCCTCCACCGCCGTTTCAATATTTCCGTAGGCGGTCAGCAGAATACAGATCAACTGCGGCGAACCGGCCAGTGCACGCTGCATCAGCGTCATCCCGTCCATACCGGGCATCCGCAGGTCGCTCAGCATCACATCGACCGGCCGCTCGCTGAGAATATTCAGCGCCGTCGATCCGCTTTCCGCAATCAGCACGTCGTACGAACGGCGCAGTGCCCGCGCCAGCCCTTCGCGCGTATTCTTTTCGTCATCCACAATTAAAATTACCGGTTTCATTTTTCAGCACTCCCTATCTAACAATTTCTCTCGCAAAGGCGCAAAATCGCCAAGTTCTACAGAGCACTCTCCGCACGCTTTGCGTCTTCGCGGCTTTGCGAGAAACTATCCCTCACCCTTCTTCGGTGCTTCGAGAAGCGAAAGCCGCACATCGTCGCGCGGGAAATGCAGCGTAAAAGCGGTGCCGCGCTCCGGCGTACTGCAAATTTCGATTTCGCCGCCGTGGTCGCGCAGGATTCTCTGCACAATCATCAGGCCAAGCCCGGAACCGGTAGCCTTGGTTGTGTGGTAGGCTTCATAAATCGCGCCGAGATTCTCCGGCGTAATACCCGGGCCGTTGTCGGCAAAACAAATGCTCACGAAGCGCGGCGACACTTCGATGCCGATCTTCAGAATACCGCCGTCCTCCATCGCCTGAATCGCGTTTTTAATCAGATTAAAAAAAGCCTGCTTCACCTGCGTTTCATCCGCCGGAACCGACGGAATCTTCTCCGGTTGCTCGCGCTCCACCAGAATACGGCGGTTTCCGATTTCGTGACGCATCAGCTCCAGCGTTTCGTCCAGCATCCGCTCCATCTGCACCGGTTTACGGTCAGGCATCGACGGACGAATCGCCCGCAGAAACTGCGTGATAATCCGGTCGAGGCGGTGTACCTCGCGTTTTGAAACCTCCACCAGCTCCTTTAAACTTTCACGTGCTTCGGAATCGGATAGTTCCGCCAGCTCGCGCTCCATCAGTTGCAGATGAATCGTCACCGCGTTGAGCGGATTACCGATTTCGTGCGCCACGCCCGCCGCCAGCAGCGTCAGCGCCTTCAGCCTCTCGGACTCGATTGACTCCGCCGTCGTCGCCCGTTCCCGCGTCACGTCACGGAAAATCACCACCGCGCCCTGCTCGCGCTCTTCAATGGCCGCAAGCGGCACCACATAAAATTCGACAAAGCGGTGATCCGGATACGTCACTTCGATTTCACGGCGAACCAGCTTTTCCCACTCGTCGCCGTCCAGACTGAGCACCTTTTCCCAGTCAATATCGCGGATATAACGGGTAATCGGCTGGCCTTCCGCGCTTTCGAGCTTGAAGCCGAAAAGCGCTTCCGCCGTACGGTTGGCATAGCGGATACGCGCGCCGCGCCCGACGACAATAACGCCTTCCTGAATCGCCTGGAAAATGGTTTCCATCAACCCTTTTTCGCGGGCCAGATGCAAAAATTGCGCCTGAACGCTGTCGGCGTCCATCCGCTCAAGACGATCAATCAATTTATCCAAAAACTTCGATTTCACAGGGAAAGTCTCCGCTTAAACCGGGACAATTTGTACCACAGCAACGCCGGAGTTCAAACACCGAATAGCGCCAGAATGGCAAATGCCGGATGACAAAGTTTGTAGCCGAGGTCCATGACCTCGGATTATTCCGCGATCATGGATCGCGGCTACAAAAGAATGAACATTTCTTAACAAATTCAGAATGAAGCAGTTCGGCATTGCCACCATTGAACTGCAACACTACATTCCCGGCATCGGCAAATTTAACCCGTTGAAAACTGAAGTAAGGCTAATAACACTGTTCGGGAAGACAATGAAATGAAAAGATGGGCAACAATCGCAGCACTTCTAACCGTCGCCAGTTCGGTTTGCTGGGCCAGAGCCTCAGTGTCTCATGTCACGCCAGAGAATGTCAGTAAACAACGTTTGGATTTCGAGATCAGTTCTGAATCGAGTAGTAACACTGTCCAGTTCATCATCACAATTTCGGGAACGACAAATGTATCCTTGCCTGATGCATACTCGGCCTCGGTGCGAGTTCAAGAAAGGAACAAAGACTACTCCCGACCGGCCCCAAAGAAAGACGGACAAAAGGTTACCTATACATTCACGATCCTGCGATCCGATCTCGACACGGCCACATTTTTCTTCTGGATAGCACCTCGGACAGACACCCCAATGCCCCCTATGGGACACAGAGACGGGTCCTATTACCACATAGACCTTTTGCCGTTTACAAAGATGGAGAAAGTCCCGAACAAAGTGCAGGAGGATACGGCTCGAAAGCTCGCCGATCCTCAGCACTGACGTTAGGCGTTCAATGCCTCACGCAATACCACACCGATTAGACAAGGAGAACAATTATGCTGCTTGAAAACAAGAACGCTGTAATTTACGGGGGCGGTGGCGCGATCGGGGGTGCAGTTGCGCGGGTCTTCGCAAGGGAAGGCGCAAAAGTCTTCATCGCGGGGCGAACACAAGCCAAGCTCGATGCTGTAGCAAGAGACATCGCCGCCGAGGGTGGGATCATCGAGACGGCGCAGTTCGACGTGCTGGATGAACGGGCCGTCGAGAATCATGCAGGCGCAGTCGCCGCGACCGCCGGCGGGATCGATATCGCGCTGAACGCCGTGAGCTTCATGCATGATCAGGGAACTCTGCTCACCGACCTCTCGCTGGAAACCTACATGCATCCGATCGACAGGTTTCTGCGATCGCTATTCATAACGAGCAAGGCCGTAGCACCCCATATGGGCAAGAAGCGCCCGGGCGCAATCCTAACGCTAACGGCGCCTGCGGCGAAGATGGCCGTGCCCGGTCACCTTGGCCACATCGTGAGTTGTGCCGGGATTGAGGCGTTTTCGCGGGCGTTGGCCGCAGAGCTCGCGCCGCGCAATGTGCGGGTGCTCTGCATCCGACCTCACGCCATCGTGGACGCTCCCGAAGCGGGCTCCTATACCGGCACCCTGTTCGAACCGAAGGCCAAGGCCGCCGGCCTCTCCGTCTCCCAATGGCTCAGCGGCGTTGCGCAGGCAACGATGCTCAAACGCCTACCGACTTTGGCTGACGTGGCGGAGACAGCCGCGTTCTTGGCCTCTGATCGGGCGGGCGCTATGACCGGAACTGTCGTCAACCTGACGTGTGGCTCGCTCGTCGATTAGACAAGGCCGCCCAACCAGCCGGCTGCAGCGGACGGCGCTGCGTGCCGCCGCTGAACCGGGGCGGTTACTTTCGTTTAAGGACGGCGCGCCAGCCGGTCGGTTCTTCGTAAACCGGCATCTGCAAATGGCTGACTTCGCGGGCCTGTTCGATGATGTAGAAGGCGTCGGCATCCTCCGCCTTGATGAGATCGAGAATCCATTTTACGTCTTTGCGGCGGCAGACGACCAGCAGTTCCGTGACCGGTCCGTCACGCCCCTCGCCTTCAAAGGTCGTTACTATCTGTCCTTCTGCGCGCAACCGTCTGGCGATTGAGCCTCCGGCTTTGCGAGTAAAAGCACGCAGCGCAACATGACCCAAGGCGATTTTCCGTTCCAGCGCGATGCCGACGACGTTGCCGGTGGCAAATCCAAGTCCGTAGAAAATCGCCAGCACCGGCGCGGTGTGAATCTGTTTTACGATGGTGGAAATGATCGTCACCCAGAGAGTGACTTCCATAAAGCCCAGCGCGAACGCCAGCCGCGTCCGCCCCTGCACCGTGACAATCGTCCGGATCGTTCCGATGGAAACATCGACGATGCGGGCGCAGAAAATCAAAAGCCCGGTCAGTAGAATATGCCAGCTCAAAACCGGCCTCCGTGAGAATATTTAAACCGGTGAGACAGACACTCTTGTCTGTCCTTCATTGCGCGGACAGGAGTGTCCGCGCCACATTTAACCGTGGTTGGTAGCGTCAATGACTTCCAGAACGGCAGGAATTTTTTCTTTGAGCAGACGTTCGATGCCGTTCTTCATTGTCATGCGTGCGCCCATGCAGCCGCGGCATCCGCCCTGCAGCTCCACATAAACTTTGCCGTCTTTGACGGTTGTGATTTTCGCGCCGCCGCCGTGACCCGCCAGCGCCGGATTCACTTCCTCGTTCATAATTCTTTCTACCGCTTCAAGTATCTCTGTGTCATTCATGATTTATATCCTCTCATTAAATAAAACGTAATTCATTGTCCTGCGGTTGGCAAACATCATGTTCTCTACAGCTTCTCATCAACCGGCCGGACGGTTTTCTGAGACTTGCATACCTTCTTATGATATTTCCGGAGCACCCGGGCAAAGCGGATCAAATCACGGAACGGGGCAATCAGACTCTTGTGGCGTTTAGGCAGTTTGGTAATGCGCACCGAACCGACACGGATGCGGCGGGAGGCAATATTGAGCAGTGTTTCAAATTCGGACGGAAGCGACGACTTCTCTTCGAGAATGAACGGCAACACATCACAACGGTAAAACCGGAATCCGCACGGCGGATCGGATACATAAACGCCCAGCAGACGGTCGAGCCAGAAACTCATCATCCGGATCGTCCAGCGCCGCACCACCGGAATGCGCCGCACATCGGCCATACGGTTCCCGATCAGTACCGGCAGATGCGTCCGGTAATAGGTTTCTATGAATTTTGAAATTTCAGCCGGATCATGAAAGCCGTCGGCATCCAAAGCGATCACGGCGTCGAAGCCATGAGCCAGAACATACTTGAACCCTTCAGTCAGCGCGGCCCCTTTGCCGCCATTCACTTTACGGCGAATCACCGTTGCCCCGGCGGCTGCGGCGCGTACGGCGGTTTCATCCTTCGAGTTATCGTCCACCACGATCACATCCGGCACGCACACCAAGGCCTGAGTCACCACGTCGCCGACAGTCCGCTCTTCGCAAAAAGCGGGAATCAGTACCGCGATTTTCTCAACTTCTTTATATTGTGAGATGGTTGCCATCAGCAATTGCACCTGTCATGCGCCAGCTCGTCGGCCCGGTATGAAGAACGAACCAGCGGCCCCGCCGCTACACCTTCAAACCCGATCTTACGGGCTTGCTCAGCCAGTTTCTCAAAGTGTTCCGGAGAAACAAAGCGCTCAACCGGATAATGCTCGCGCGTCGGAGCCAGATACTGTCCCAGCGTCAGCAGGCGGACGCCGGCGGCATACAGATCTTCCAGACATTGGAAAATTTCCTCATCGGTTTCGCCGAGACCAAGCATCAGTCCGGACTTCACCATCACGCCGCCCCGCTCCGCCGCCTTGCGCAGTGTCGCCAGCGATTTTTCATAGCTCGCCTGCGGACGGATTACCGCCTGCAGCCGCTTGACCGTTTCGAGATTGTGGTTAAATACATCCGGCTTGGCGTCCAGCACGGTATCGAGATGCTCGACGAAATCCGGCGTCAGCACTTCAACCGACGCTTCCGGCATGGCTTCTTTCACGGCACGGATCGTCGTCGCGAAAGCACCCGCGCCGCCGTCAGGCAGGTCGTCGCGTGTCACGCTGGTGATCACAATGTGTTTCAGATTCAGTTTTTTAGCGGCTTCGGCAACCCGCGCCGGTTCACCGGCATCAACCGGATCAGGCCGTCCGGTATTCACATTGCAGAAGCGGCAGTTGCGCGTGCAGGTATTACCCAGAATCATCACCGTCGCCGTACCGCGGTTCCAGCACTCGTGCCGGTTCGGACACTTCGCGCTGGCGCAAACCGTATTCAGCTGAAGACTTTCCAGCAGTTTGCTCACATCCGGATAGCTTTGATCCGTCGCAATCGGCCGCCGCATCCACTGCGGCAGCCGTTGCGCTTTGGGTTTCAGCTTTTCAAAAATAATTTTGTCGTCCATAAAATTGTCTTTTAGCCCGCATTATACTCTACGGAGGATTCTGCAACCTTCAGCATCTCAGATTCGGACGCCATAAGACTCCCTGTGTAGAGCGCTTCGATTGGAAAACACATTTCATAGTCATTCCAGACCAGATTTCCGTGTTCAATGACAAACTCGCCAAACTCTTTTTCATCCAGATATTTCCGGAGTTCGGGATGCGCCTGTTGCAAAAACGGATTAAAATCAATTATCTGAACATGCCGGTCAGAAAATGATATCTCCAACCGGCGCCCGCCAAGCGGCCGTGCATCCGCAACATTCAAATCTTCACCCGCTGATAGCATTATTTAGGGTCTGTCCGGGTTTTATATTCCGCAGAGTCTTCGGCAACCATCATTTCCGGCGGACGGGAGCGATCAGCCACCTTGAATCCGTCCACGGAGACAGTACGGTTCAAATAGGCGCAATATTCCTGCCAGCCCATTTCCCGGCATTTTTCGCTCAACTCGTCTTTGACTTTCCAGAGTTCTTCTAGAATTTCATCGGCCATGGTTAACACCTCCCAACTCTTCCGGAGTACAAATTTCGGGGCAGGAATACCCCAGGTCGGAGCAAACCGTCCGTATCACCGGCTTCATAACCGCATTGTCAATATGGCGGCAGTTCCATGTCACAAGAAAATCAATGCCACATACAGCAGATACAGCAATATGAAGGGCATCTTCACGCGCCTTTTCGGGCAGTGCACCCTGCTTCATCAACTCATCGGCAAGCACAAATGCAGTCTCATGCACTTCCAAAACGGTCATGCCTTTCACTGCATCCAGACGTCTGGCCGCTGCCAGAGTATCACCACTGGAAATTTCCTTTAAAACCAGTCGCGACACAAAAAGATCGAAGTTGTGACGGAAGCTATCCCACCACTCCTGAGTTAACTGCTGACGAGCAGCGGAAACCAAATCCCGCGACACCCGTGCGGTCAAATAACTGATCACTGAAGTCTCGATATAAACCGACTTTTTCATGGCTGGAAGAATACCCGCTTTTCAAACCATTGGAAGAAATTGTTCCAAGGTTTGAAAGCCCCGCCTGACTTTTGCGAGCTCTGCGATCCTTCGTGGTAAAACCCCTACGCTGAAAGCGTTTCAATCAGCTTCTGTAGTTTTTCGCGTTTTTCGAGCAGTTCGGCTTTACGTTTTTCTTCCCCGGCGACCACTTCGGCGGGCGCCCGGCTGACGAAATTTTCGTTGGAAAGTTTTTTAACGATTCCGGTAATACCGTTCTCGACCAGTTCGATCTGCTTTTTCAGTTTCGCGATTTCGGCGGCAGTATCGACCAGTCCTTCGATGGACATGTAAACCGTACCAAGCTGGCTGATGCCGCTGGGCGTGGCACCTTCCGGCGTGAAGTCGCGGTCGATCTCAATCGATCCGGCACCGAGCAGCGCAGAAACCGAAACGATGTCGTCACGAAGCAGTTTACCGATGCGTTCCTGGGCCGGACGGATATAAAACTTCGCCTGCTGTTTCGGCGTCAGGTTGTAATCGGTGCGCAGCGTGCGTCCGA
The DNA here is from genome assembly GCA_041661845.1 of Kiritimatiellales bacterium. Lineage (GTDB taxonomy): Bacteria > Verrucomicrobiota > Kiritimatiellia > Kiritimatiellales > Tichowtungiaceae > Tichowtungia. Next base: position 34,608 of record JBAZTQ010000010.1, read on the forward strand.
CACGAATGAGGTCGTGCTTGGCTTCCACATAATCAACAGTGCCCTTCTGCACGCCCCACGCGCTCAACTCTTCATACGAAAGAGCCTTCGGCCACGGTGCCGTCTGGATTGATTCACAGGAGCCATTGTATCCCATGCCGTGCCACAGCTCTTCGGTAATGAACGGGATGAACGGATGCAGCAGGCGGATGGCGCTGGAGAAAACATAGTGCATCACCTGTTCGACTTCCTGTTTGCGCTGCGCGTCTTCGCCGCGGAACACGCTCTTGGAGTATTCGACGTACCAGTCGCAGTAGTGATGCCACATGAAATCATACATCGCCAGCGCGGCGTCGTTGAAGCGGTGGCGCGCCAGATTATCTTCCGTGTTGCGGATCGCTTCGCCCAGCTTGGCGAGAAGGTGCTGATCATCAGGACTGAGCGTCATCTTGCTGAAATCGATCTTGTCGGGATCAACCGGCGCTCCGGTGGCGTTCATCTGCATGAAACGCGCGGCGTTCCATATCTTGGTGCAGAAGTTGCGGCCCAGCTCGAATTTCTCGTCATTGATATAAACGTCCTGCCCCGTCGCGGTCAGCATCATCAGACTGAAACGCAGCGCATCGGCGCTGTATTTCTCAATGATATTGAGCGGGTCGATCGAGTTGCCGAGACTCTTGCTCATCTTGCGGCCCTGATCGTCGCGCACTGTGCCGTGGAAATAGACCGTATCAAACGGAATGTCACCCATGAATTCGATACCGGCCATAATCATCCGCGCGACCCAGAAAAAGAGAATTTCCGGCGCCGTCGCAATCGTGTTGGTCGGATAAAAGTGTTTCAGGTCAGCTGTCTGTTCCGGCCAGCCGAACACACTGAAAGGCCAGAGCCATGACGAAAACCATGTATCGAGCACGTCTTCGTCCTGACGGATGTCTTTTACGCCGCAAACCGGACAGCTGCCGGGAACTTCCCGCGCCGCCCATTCGTGGCCGCAGGCGTCGCAGTAGAAAACCGGAATGCGGTGGCCCCACCAGATCTGGCGCGAAATGCACCAGTCGCGGATGTTTTCCATCCAGTCGAGATAAACCTTGTTCCAGCGTTCCGGCACAAACTTGATGCGGCCGTCGCGCACAGCCTCGATGGCGGGCTTGGCCAGCGGCTGCATTTTAACAAACCACTGCGGCGAAAGACGCGGCTCAACGACCGTCGAGCAACGGTAGCAATGGCCGACGGCATGCATGTGCTTATCGATTTTTTCGATCAGCCCGCCGTGCTTCAGATCCTCGACCAACTGCTTGCGGCACTCGAAGCGATCCATACCGGCATACGGCCCGGCGGCTTCGTTCATCACGCCGTGATCGTCCATCACATTGATCGGCGCAAATTTATGGCGCAGACCGATTTCAAAGTCGTTCGGGTCGTGAGCCGGTGTCACCTTGACGCAGCCGGTTCCGAACGCCGGATCGACAAATTCGTCGGCGACCACCGGAATTTCTCTTCCAAGGATTGGAAGAATCAGCGTCTTGCCGACCAGATCGCTGTAGCGTTTGTCGCGCGGGCTGACGGCAACGGCCACGTCGCCGAGCATCGTTTCCGGACGAGTGGTAGCGACCACGATTTTACGTTTCTCATCTTTGACGGCATAGCGGATGTAATAAAGCGCACCTTCGGTTTCGACATGTTCGCTCTCTTCATCCGAAAGCGCCGTGGTGCAGCGCGGGCACCAGTTGATGATACGGTTGCCTCGGTAAATCAGCTTCTTGTCGTAAAGGCGGCAGAAAACTTCCAGAACCGCTTTGCTCAGCCCGGCGTCCATCGTGAACCGTTCGCGATCCCAGTCGCACGACGAGCCGAGCTTCTTGAGCTGACTGACAATCGTGCTGCCGTACTCCTCTTTCCACGTCCAGACTTCCTTCAGAAATTCCTCGCGTGAAAGGTCGTGGCGGCTTTTGCCTTCTTTGGCCAGCTTGCGCTCCACGACGTTCTGCGTAGCGATACCGGCGTGGTCGGTGCCCGGCACCCATAGAGCGTTTTTGCCCTGCATACGCTTCTGACGGATCAGCACGTCCTGAATGGTGTTATTCAGCGCGTGACCCATATGCAGAATGCCGGTCACGTTCGGCGGCGGAATTACAATCGTCCACGGCTCTTTTGCTTCGTCCGGCACAGCATGGAAAGATTTCTCCTCCATCCATTTGGCATACCACTTCGCCTCAACACCGGCGGGTTCATAATTCTTCGGCAACTCAGCCATAAATCAGTCCTGTCATTTATTAATCTACTCAACGTTCCTCGCAAAGGCACAGAGACTATTCAGTAAAACCATTTACAATCCGTTTAATTCCGTCCCTTATCGCCGCCTGAATCATGTCATGCGATATGGTGCTTAAATCCTTCATATTCTCTGCAGCCTCAGCATCTCTGCGAGGAAAAACTCTCAACGGGTTTTGTATTCGCCCGGCCCCTCGGCGACCTTCAGCACCGCATCACCATCACGTTTTGCCAGCAACCGGCGGTACACGGATCCGAGAATCGGGCTGGACATCAGCCGTTTATTCATTACCGCCTTTTGCTCTTCCAAGGTCATTCCGGCGAACTCAGCTTGCCGTTTGGCTTGAATGTCATTCTTCATCTTCACGCAATCAAATGTCTTTTTCATAACAGACGACCTCCTGCGGACTGCGAATGTCAATTTGACTATAGCCCTTCAGCATATTGATCGCATTATAGGCCTTGATTTTATCAAAGTGAACAATGTGTTTAAAATTCCAGCTAACCAGCAAGTCCACTTGTTCAATGCTGGCAACAGCAATGTGCTCGGCATCGTGAATACTGGATGCCCCGAGAATTCCTGCTTCCAGATATGCGTTGCGCAATTGCACAACCTCATCTGTTACATCAACTTCCTGAGTAAAAGCACTCACCTCGGAAACCAAATTCGACACCATTTCAGGAGCACCCTCCAATTCGTCAAGCACCCGTTGAGAGACAATGATCGCGAATCGGCCGCCCTTCACCTCATCAAAGAAACGGCGGCTTGCCTTGTCGAACTCGTCGTCAAAGCATCCGCCGAACACCGATGTATCCACAAAGACCCGGAGTTTGCGCTGCTTGGTTTTGTATTCGCCCGGTTTTTCATGCACAGCCAACGGTTCTTCTTTCCGCTGAATGCCGGTTTTACTGACCGTAACCAGATGACCTCCGGCCTCCGCCTGAAGCTGTTTATTGGCGTTCAGCAGTTCTATGCCATACACGGTTCCATCCGGAGCCATATCCACATTGAGCTCATCGCTCACCCGGATTGTGTCCACCGGCACCTTTTTTTCATGCAACCGGATGTAAGCAATGTTATGAGCCGGATCGTACGTCACTTTCATAATCCCACCTCTTCCCGTCAAAATCACAACGGGTTCCAACCTTTGGAAATTTATGCAGCCAATGGCGGCAATTAAGCGGGGCAATCTACGAAAAGAGCGGAGTCAAAGCAACCCTGCAAGCAGGTTGATTGGCAGTCGCTCTGGAGCAACCGGGTGCCGGTCATCAGACCCCGGAATGCCTTTCCTCCCAGTAAACGGGCCTGCGCCGCTCGTGCGCAACCGCCGCGATGATGATTTTATTACAGCGGATAAAGTACGGCAGATAATAGGGGAAAACCGGGCAGTTTATTCTGCGATATCCGCCCTCCTGTTCCCTCTGGAGCAAAGGGTTCTGAGCGATCCATCCGGCAACAGCCGCTATCTCCATTTTGAACTGCCTGCCCAAGCCGGGTTGTTTCGATTCATACCAGCACGCCGCCTCAATCAGCTCCTGTTCGGCTTCTTCCAGAAATTCGACCGTCATTCCGGCAACCTCTTGTCCAGAGCGGCAAAAACATCGGAAGCCGGACGCGAACTCGTTTTCCCGCAGTCATACCGTTCGATCCGCTCGCGAATCACACCATCCCACTCGCAATCTACCTGCTCCGGGGAGAGATACGGCCCGCTCTGTTCCAGAATCCGGTGAATCACCGTCAGCCGCTGATCGAGCGGCAATTCCAATACTTCTTTGCAAACCTGATCCATAACTGCTGTCATATTCACCGCCTCTTTTAACGGCCTGATCTTATCCCGCACAGATTGATCCGCAAACCGAAAAACCGACGGAAGATGCCACCGGAATTCGCCGTTCCGGCGGCAACTTAAGCGGGACAATCTGCGAAAACCTCCGCCGAGAGGCAACCCTATAGGAAAGGTTATTCCGCCAGCTGAACGTCGATTTTGTAGTAACCGCAGGGGACATTTGTCTGGTTGGTGAAGCTACCGATCGTCCTCGGGATATTGCTTTCCAGACATTGGAAACCGGACAGCAGATTAGTTGTCCAAAAGACCCTGTAAACACGGCCAGAGACGGTCGTCCAGCCGATCATCTTCCCATTTGACATGACAGAAGCCCGAAATACGCTTTGCCGGTCATTCGGATTGAGTCCTGTTATGTAGGCTTCGCGCACGGTATTGATACCGTTGGAGCAAATCGTTGCTGGGTTAATTCCTGTTCCGCCGAAATACTGTCGCTCCCACCAGTCTGGCAGACCGTTGCCATCACCGTCTGTTACTACGCCGGTCACTGAAAAATTATCGCTGTACACTTTCTGTCCGGAATAATTTATACCGTATGCATAGCCCCCTAATCCGATTTGAAACGTCGAATTTGTAGTCATTCCCCAGCTGCTGCCAGCCTGATGAATATCCATTGACCCAAGCATGCTCCCATTGTAGTACGCGGTCAGCACCTTGGTTGAAGCATCAAATGTAATGCAAAATGTCGCCTGCTGATTCGTAGTCGTAATCCATGGCTCACTGCCGCCTGGAATCGCATATAGACCGTATTCACGATAAGAATTTCCAGACTCGCGATAAAGGTCAAGTGTAGCCGCAAAACAGGCCGTCGCAAAATCCTGCCCCTGGGGTGCAACTCCTAAAAATATTTCAATATCACTTCCTTCTTGTGTCAGCGCAATATTGCCAACATGAACATCTGTCGCGATTTCCCAATTCTGGGTATAACTCCCGTAGCTGTAAATCCACGGTTTAATAACCCTTGCTGCACCATAATTGGTAAACTCCAGATGTCCCCGCACTTCCTGCAAAAGAGCGTTGGATGCCATATCCGTTCCCCATTTGGTGGGATCAATAGCGTTATCATTGAAATCATCGTCAGCATTTCTCCGATAACCTGTATCGTCTGTTATGCTTGTCTGGTTGGGTAGCGATACAACCCAATAATAATATACCGCTCCCGGTTCAGCGCTATAGTCATCATAGGTACGTACCGTTAAATTGTCGCTGAGAACGACCTGCCCATACATACTTTCGTCTGGTGTTCGTACCAGGGCGTATGAACTTTCGCCGGGAACAGCGTCCCAGGTTATTCGCACTCTATCGATGTACGTGCCATCAGAAGCAAAAACAGCTGAATATCCAACATGTGAAAATGCAGCCAATAGACCACAATACACACAAGTATTTTATTCATCTCTATTCCTCTCATAGGCGATTCATGAAAGCCTCCTAAATACCCTCGCGAACAGCCGGAGATCACTCCTTTTCTCTTTATCAGTCCAGATAAAAAGGTGTGGTATTTTTCCGACACTTCTAGATCAACCAAAACGCAGTTTGGCTACGTGGTCAATATGCGGCAGGAAACGCAGTATAACTGCGTGATTAAAAAACGCTTAGGTCAACGGATTACAGAACTGCGGAAGAGTAAGGGCTTCACGCAGGAAAAGCTGGCGGAAAAAGCGGACTACTCCGTCGAATTCATCAGTTTCGTCGAGCGCGGCGTTCATTCCCCTTCCATCGAAGGTTGCGCCCGCATCGCCAAAGCGCTCGGCATCAAACTGAAAGACCTGTTCGATTTCTGATTTTCCCCACGAATCTGCACGAATTTCCACGAAGGGTTCTTGCGTTTGGAAACCATCCGCGCTGATTGCCACTTCGCTTCGCTTGTTGCTTCCCGGTCGGGAAGCCTCTGCCTGCGGCGGTCGCGCAATCAGCGGTTAACCTTTTCCAAGGTTTATAAAATATGGTGGGGCGAACTCTCCGAGTGAGCCGCCGCACAGAAACATCGGCTCCGCCGGAGGCGTCGCCCTACCCTTCAAAGCCTATTTCTTCGCTTTTTCCTCTTCAAGAAACAGCTTGTATTCCACGCTGTCGACCAGCGCTTCCCACGACGCTTCGATGATGTTTTCCGAAACGCCGACCGTGCCCCATGTTTTTTTGCCGTCGCTCGACTCGATCAGCACACGGGTTTTGGCCGCCGTCGCCTCTTCAGGGTCGAGGATGCGCACGGAATAATCAATCAGTGCAACATCGGCAATGGTTGGATAAAATTTAACCAGCGCATCACGCAGCGCATGGTTAAGCGCATCGACCGGACCGTCGCCTGTGCCGTTCGCCGAGACACTCTGGCCCCCGACGCTCAGCTTAACATTCGCTTCGGAACGGCAGCCGGGACCTTTGCCCTGCTTGTCGACCGTAACGCTGAAACTCTTGAGTTCAAAAAAGGACTGATGCTGTTTAAGCACTTTCTTGATCAGCATCTGGAACGAGGCGTCGGCCGACTCGTATTCGTAGCCGTCTTTCTCCATCTGTTCGAGATGCTTGAGCACCTCGCGCACTTCGGGCGACTTGCGGTCGAGCTCCAGTCCCATTTCAATGGCCTTCAGGAAAACATTGCTGGCACCCGACAGTTCGGAAATCAGAATGCGCCGGCTGTTGCCGACCGACTCCGGAACGATGTGTTCAAAGCTGCGCGACACCTTGCGCACGCCGTCGACGTGCATCCCCGCCTTGTGG
>JBAZTQ010000011.1:0-41290 GCA_041661845.1 Kiritimatiellales bacterium
CTGCGGCGGTTTCCAAAGGTTGGAATATGGTGGCACTTTCCCACTGGTATGCGCGCGGCGAAACGGAACTGTATGTCAACGGCGTCAAAGCCGGTTCCGTACAGGAACGCTGCCTTCCGGTGCGTTTTACGCTGAACGGCGCGGATTTCCGCGACTGGTTTATTTACCGTTCCGCGCTCAACAGTGACGAAGTCGCGCTGCTGAACGGCGGCGGAATGTATAAGTCCAGTCTCGAAGTGTATGCCCCGCTGAACGCCGGCGACCTCACCAACTGCGCACAAAGCCTTTCGGAAATCACTCTGCACGGATTTTAAAACAGGAGAAAAAAATGAACCGGATTCTTGTTTCTTTGATGATCTGTATTTTTGCCGCGTCGGCACAGGCCGCCGTGCGGCCGGCTTCCGTTTTTACGGACAACATGGTGCTTCAGCGGGAAATACGAGTGCCGGTCTGGGGAACTGCAGAACCCGGCGAAAAGGTGACCGTTAAGTTCGCCGGGCAGCAGATCGAAGCCGTCGCCGATGCCGCCGGGAACTGGCGCGCTAATCTTGCGCAGCTGAAAACTTCCGCCGAACCGGCAGAGCTGGTCATCTCCGGCGCGGATTCTTCGGTTAAGCTGACCAACGTATTGGTCGGTGAAGTCTGGCTCTGTTCCGGGCAGTCCAATATGGATTACACGATGCGGATGCTCAGTCAGCCGGAGAAAGAAATTCAGGCGGCAGCCGATTATCCGTTGCTGCGACTTTTTAAAGTGAAGAACCAATCAAATCCGGAGCATCCGGAGGTTTCGGTGGAAGGAGCCTGGAAAGCATCAACGCCGGAAACCGCCGGTGATTTTTCCGGAACGGCCACCTATTTCGGGCGGGCGCTCTGCCGCGATATCGGCGTGCCGGTCGGCCTGATTCATTGCGCGTGGGGCGGCACAACGGCCGAGGCATGGACGAGCCGCGACGTACTCGACCGGCTTCCGTTCATGCCGGACCGGCTGCGGGCGGCGGACGTCGCCCGGAAAACTTATGTGCCTGACAAAGCGCAGGCGGATTTTGAAAAAAAACTGGCGGAGTGGCAGCGGAAGAAAGATGCCGGTGAAAACGCTGGCAGCAAACCGGTACTGTTTAATCCCTTTACCGATCCGATGCAGCCTGCCGCGCTTTATAACGGCATGATTGCGCCGCTGATGCCCTTCGCTATGCGCGGTATCATCTGGTATCAGGGCGAGTTCAACGTCAGAAGAAGCAATGAATACCGCCCGCTGATTTCCGCGATGGTTCGCGACTGGCGCGAAAAATGGGGGCAGGGCGATTTCCCCTTCCTGTATGTCCAGCTGGCCGGTTTTATGAAAGTTCAGACCGATCCGGTAGAAGATCCGTCGTCCGTCTTTCCGTGGCCGTATCTGCGCGAAGCGCAGACCCGGACGCTGGATCTGACGAACACGGCGATGGCGGTCATCACTGACGTCGGCGATGCGCTCAATATTCATCCTAAAGATAAAAAAACGGTTGGCGAGCGGCTGGCGCTGGCGGCGCGGGCCAAAGCGTACGGCGAAAACATTGTTTATTCCGGGCCGCTTTTCCAAAGCCTGGAAGTCAAGGACGGCAAAGCAGTCGTCCGTTTCAGCCACATCGGCGGCGGGCTGACGGCCAAGGGCGGCAAACTGACCGGATTCGCCATTTCCGGGGCCGACAGAAAGTGGCATTGGGCCGATGCTCAGATTGAGGGCGATACCGTCGTCGTCAGCTCGTCAGAAGTTTCGGTGCCGGTTTCCGTGCGCTACAACTGGGCCAATAACCCGATCGGCAACCTGTTTAACAAAGAGGGATTGCCTGCTTCTATGTTCCGTGCTGACGTCAGGCCGTAGCGGTTGTTTCACCGCCGCCAATGGGCCAGAAACTCGATGTTGCCTTTCGGCCCTTTGAGCGGCGAAACGGCCAGCCCGAGCCATTTGAGGCTGAGAGTTTTTGTTCCGAATTGTTTTATTTTAGCCACAACCGCTTCGTGAATCGCCGGATCGGTGATGACGCCGCGCCCTTTATCGACTTCTTCTTTGCCCGCCTCAAACTGCGGTTTGATGAGCGAGACGATTTCTCCGCCGGGCTTCAGCAGACCTTTTACGGCGGGCAGGATGTTCGTGAGTGAAATAAAGGAAGTGTCGATACTGGCGAAGTCGGCCGGTTCGGAAATATCGGCCGTAGTCAGGTAGCGGGCGTTTACTTCCTCCATGACGACGACGCGCGGATCTTCGCGCAGTTTCCAGTGGAGTTGGCCTTTGCCGACGTCGACGGCGTAAACCTTGGCCGCGCCGTGCTGGAGCATGCAGTCGGTGAATCCGCCGGTGGAGGAGCCGATGTCTAGGCAGACCTTGCCGGTCAGATCGAGTTTGAAGGCTTCCATAGCGCCTTCCAACTTTTCGCCGCCGCGGCTGACAAACCGCTCAACTTCTTTTAGAACGATTTCGCGATCCGGAGACACGGTGTGTCCCGGCTTGGGAGCGGGCTGTCCGTCAACCAGCACTTGTCCGGCCAGAATCAGTCGTCGCGCCTTCTCGCGGCTTTCCGCGAGTCCTTTTTCCATCAACAGCTGGTCTAAACGGATTTTTTTCACGTGCGGGAGTGTAAATCGTAAATCGGCAATCTACAATCGGCAATCATGTCAGGCCTGTACATTCATATTCCATTTTGTGAGCGCAAGTGTTCCTACTGCGCCTTTTATTCTTTTTCCAAACCTTGGAAAAACGTGGACGGTTTTTTCCGAACCTTGGAAAAGGAGTTGCAGAGTCTGCCGGAAGATTTCGCGCCGGAAACCTTGTTTATCGGCGGCGGCACGCCGACGGCGCTGGATATTCAAACGCTTGAAAAATTTCTGCCGATGCTTGGAAAATTTTCGCCGCAGGAATTTTCGTGCGAGGCCAATCCGGGGACGGTTAACCGGGCGAAGCTGGATTTACTCAGAAAGAACGGCGTGAACCGGCTTTCGATCGGCGTGCAGTCGTTCGATTCCCGATGTCTGGAAACTTTAGGGCGAATTCATTCCGCAGAAGAAGCGGAGTCGGCATTCCGGCTGGCGCGCGCGGCGGGCTTTGAAAATATCGGACTCGATCTGATATTCGGCGTTCCCGGCCAGACGATAGAGATGCTGGAGGCCGATCTGAACCGTGCGCTGGCCTTGGAGCCGGAGCATATTTCAATTTACAATCTGATGTATGAAGAGGGGACGCCGCTGACGGCGGGCAATCCGGAACGGCTGGACGAGGGACTGGAGCGGGAAATGTATGATCTGATCCGCGCACGGCTGAAAGGTGCTGGATTTACCCATTACGAGATATCCAACTTTGCGAAGCCGGGGTTTGAGTGCCGGCATAATCTGCTCTACTGGAGCGGCGGCGAATATATCGGCGTCGGCCCGGCGGCGCATTCGCACTGGAAAGGAATGCGCAGGGCGAATGCCGCCGATCTGGACGAGTACTGTGCGAACGGTCCGCGACGGGAGTTCGAAGAAACGCTCGATCCTGAGGCAAAGGAGCGCGAAACGCTGGTGATGGGGTTGCGTCTGCTGGATGGAGTTGTCGTTTCTCCCGGCCTTTGGGAAAAGCTGGCGGAAAGTTTTCAGACGTTGGAAAAATCGGGGCTGCTGGTGCTTGACGGTCGCCGTATCAGGCTGTCTGAAGATGCGCTGTTTGTGAGCGATGCGGTATTTACTGAACTGGTATAAAAATTTCCTTGTCTGAAATGTGTACGAGGTATAAAAGCCTGTTCGCGCTGAAGCGAAAAGGAGTGGTTATGAAGTCAATGAAGACCATTGTCGGATTATTATCTCTGTTTTTTGCAGTGAACGGTTTCGCACAAGGGTCTTTGACTCCGCCGGGTGCGCCTGCTCCGGTGATGAAAACCTTGGATCAAATTGAGTCGCGGACGGCGATCATGGAGATTCCGTATGTAATCAGCGAGCCGGGATCGTACTATCTCACCACGAACTTGAATTCAACCGGCGGGGGGATCGACATCCAGGCCAACCACGTGAGTCTTGATTTCAATGGGTTCACCATTACGGGGAGTCGCAACACATCTTTTCACGGCGTCACAGCCGGTATGACATGGACAAATATTCAGGCGATCGCGATCAAAGGCGGCATGATCACTGAGTTTGGGAACGGCATCTTTATTCGGAACACGGACACTCTGCTGGTTCAGAACATGATTATCGTCCGCAATGCAATAAACGGCATCCAAGTCTATCCTTATCAAGGGAACGCCAGAGGTAACAAAATTTCTGAGTGCCTGATCGGCAACAACGGCGGCATTGGAATATACTTTTCACCGGTTTCGGGAGAATGCAGCGGGAACATCATAGAAGACTGTACTATTCGAGGTAATCAAGGGTATGGCATTTGCATGTATGGAAACAGTGGTTCCTGTTTTGACAATATTCTTCAGCGCAACAACATCGGCGATAATGTGGATTGCGGGGTGAACGTCTCTGAGGATGCAGACCTCATTCAGGATAATCATGTCTGGAGACAGCGCGGAGTTTCATCCTGCGGGATCTATGCGTGGGGAGGCGGGAGCTTCGTTGCCCGCAACATGTGTGCCGGAAACACGAATAACTACACCTTTGGCCCCGATGTGACCTTCGGCCCTGTTGTTACCAATACGGGTGTTCTGCCGACCACGGGTGCTGCTGCGCATCCTCAGGCCAATTTTTCGCGTTAACATAAGGCTGTGTGATGAACCGGACGCTCATAGCGGGACTGATGGTGTCCCTCGCCTTTGCGGCGGAGGCCGGTACGACGATTGATGCAGGTCATCCGTATGTCTATGGCGCGAATACCGGATGGATCAATGCGCGCAGCGACGTAACAAATGGCGCGGTAATCGGGCGCGACTATTGTTCGGGTTGGCTGTGGGGGGCAAACATCGGCTGGGTCAGCCTTGGCGATGGCGCACCTCTTAATCACTATGCTTATGCAAACACTGAAAATACCGATTTTGGAGTCAATCATGACGGGGCGGGCAGATTGCGCGGCTATGCATGGAGTTCGAGTGCCGGCTGGATTGTGTTTGAGGATAGAGGAAATCCGCACGTTGATTTGAGTAACGGTAACTTGTCGGGATGGCTGTGGGGCGCGAACATCGGCTGGATCAGCCTTTCGAATGCTCAGGCGTTTGTGCGTACCGGGAGGGTTGACCCGGGACCGGATACGGACGGAGACGGAATTCCTGATCCATGGGAATACCGCTATTTGGAAACGACAACAACGCTGGCCGGCGGAGGCGCAGATTTCGACGGTGACGGCGTCTCGGATATTGAAGAGTACGGGATGGATACTGATCCGGCCAATTCGAATGACTTATTGTGGGTGACGCTCGATGAGGCGGGCGGCGTGACGAATACACTTTCGTGGACGACGAAACCGACCCGCCATTACCGGTTGCAGTTTGTGGTATCACTCACCGGAGCGTGGGAAAATGCTGACTCGGGGGTTTTGAGCGATGAAACTGGCGTGATCACGGTAGCGGATGTGCCTGTAACAAACAGTCCGGCGCGCTTCTACCGGGTGAACGCCATCCTTCCACTAAATTAAGCGGTATACTTTGGGAATATTGCGCTTGCCAAGGGCGGGCTCTGTCCGTAGATTACGCCACTCTTTGAATTAATTTTTTGAGATTGTGAGGAAAAATCATGGCTAAATGTGCAGTTACAGGTAAGGGAACGATTTCCGGTCGCCGGATTGTCCGTAAGGGTTTGAGAAAGTGCAAAGGCGGTATCGGTCTGCACGTGACCAGCGCCACCAAGCGTAAATTCAAAGCGAATCTTCAGCATGTTCGCGTGAAGGACGAAAACGGCACCGTGCGCCGCATCTGGGTTTCCGCCAAGGCGATCCGTTCAGGTCTGGTAACAAAAGCCTAAGAAGCTCAGTTCCGTTCTGATAAACCGGTCTTATGGGCCGGTTTTTTTGTATCCGGACATAAAAAAACACCCTCCGCGAACGGAGAGTGTTTGGACGAACCACCGATAGGTTTACCAGCTGGCTTTGGTCATGCCGGGGATGAGCCCGTTGGAGGCCATTTCGCGCAGCGTGATACGGGAGAGACCGAACTTCTGGTAGACAGCGCGCGGACGGCCCGTTACCCGGCAGCGGCTCTGGATGCGGATCGGGTTGGCGTTGCGCGGCAGATTGCGCAGGATTTCAAATGCGGCCATACGGTCTTCGTAGGACGTTTTCGGGTTGCTGATGATTTTCTTAAGTTCCATGCGCTTGGCAAAGTACTTGTTTGCCATCTTCATGCGCTTTTCATTTTTAACGATGCTGCTCGTTTTTGCCATAAATCACATTCCTCAATTGGTTCGTCGAAGCGGGGATGAAACAGGAAAAGGTTTCATGGTGCAACCATTTTCTGCGCAAATGTCGGGGCGGGGGAAGTAGGTGGCGGGCCGGTTTTTTATTTTGTTTTTGAGAGCGGGTTCGGGCAGACTGCGGCCCTGTTTTTATAGCGTGATTCCGGAGAAGTAATTTTATGTGCGGAGTAGTCGGTTATATTGGAAGCAAAGAAGCGGCCCCGATCCTGATCGACGGATTGCAGCGGCTGGAATACCGGGGTTATGACTCTGCGGGCATTGCGGTGCTCAGCGGCGGTAAAATAACCTCAGCCAAAGAAGTGGGGCGGCTGGCTAATTTAGAAAAAATGCTGGCAGCGTCGCCGATCAAAGGGACTCGGGGAATCGGACACACCCGCTGGGCGACGCACGGCGCGCCTTCGAAGATTAATTCACATCCGCATTTCAGTTCGGACGGAGCCATTGCGGTGGTGCATAACGGGATTATCGAAAACTATGCCGAGCTGCGCAGCGAACTGGCGGCCAAAGGACACCGGTTTCTTTCCGAGACCGATACCGAGGCAGTACCGCACCTGATTGATCAGTCGCTAAAGGACGGCGCGAAATCTCCGGTTGAGGCGATTCTGTGCACGCTCAAGCGGTTGCGCGGAGCCTATGCGCTTGGAATCCTGTTCCATGATGAGCCGGACGCTATCTTCTGCGCCCGCAAGGGCAGCCCGCTGATTATCGGGCTGGGCGAAAATGAGAATTTCATCGCCAGCGATGTGCCGGCCATCATCAGCCGGATTAAAAAGGCCATCTATCTGAACGACGGCGAGGTGGCTGTGATTCGTACGGATAGCGTGGAAATCTGTACGATTGAAGGCAGGGCGGTTACACCGGTCGTCAAAGAGATCAGCTTTCAGGCCGAGGCCGCTGAGTGCGCCGGATTTGAGACCTTCATGCTGAAAGAAATTCATGAACAGCCGCGCATTTTGCGTGCGTTGCTGGACAAGCATGTTTCGGCTGACGGGAAAATCAATCTCGGTATCGGTTTGGGGCCGGAATATTTCCGCAAACTGAACCGTATTATGATTGTTTCCTGCGGCACGGCCTATCACGCGGGAATGTACGGAAAGCTGCTGCTGGAGAATCTGACCGGCATTGCGGTTGAAACCGACCTCGCCAGCGAGTTCCGCTACCGCGACCCGAAAATCGATCCCGGTACGCTGGTGATTCCTGTTTCGCAGTCCGGCGAGACGGCCGATACACTGGCGTCGGTCCGCATGGCCAAAGAATGGGGCTGTAAGATTTTTGCCGTATGCAACGTCGAAGGCAGTTCGGTGGTGCGTGAAAGCGATGCCGTGTTCTTCACAAACTGCGGCCCGGAAATCGGTGTGGCCTCGACCAAGGCCTATACGGCCCAGCAAATGGCTTTTGTGCTGTTCGCGCTTTATGTGGCCGGAGTGCGCGGCAATCTGACGCCGGAGCAGATCAAGGGATATTTGGCTGATTTGCAGGAAGTCCCTGATGCCGTGCATTATGTAATTCAGGGCAAAGAGAAGATCAAGGCGATCAGCGAGAAGCATCATGACGGTCCGAGTTCGCTTTATCTGGGACGCAAATTTAACTACCCAACAGCTTTGGAAGGCGCGCTCAAAAACAAGGAGATTTCCTATCAGCACGCCGAAGGTTATGCCGCAGGCGAAATGAAGCACGGACCGATCGCGCTGATTAACGAGGCCTTGCCGGTCATTTGCATCTGCACAAAAACGGCCGACGAGGTCTACGAGAAGATGCTTTCGAATATCAAAGAGGTCGAGGCCCGCAGCGGAAGAATTATCGCGGTGGCGACCGAAGGCGACACGGAGATTGCGAAACTGGCGGGCGATATTATTTATGTGCCCGAAGTCCGCGACGAGTTCACGCCGATGGTCAACGTGGCCGGATTGCAGCTGCTGGCCTATTACGCGGCCCGCGCCCGCGGCACGGACATCGACAAACCGCGCAATCTGGCGAAAAGCGTGACGGTGGAATAAGGCTGCCCAAAGCGGGATTTTTGCTTGAACAGGACGGGCGCGGCTAAATACACTCTCTGCCCCCCTGTAATCAGAGAGGTTGGTGCATGAAAATGGAAAAAACCGGAACAGCCGAAATACGTATCGATGACAAGGTCTTGGTCTGCCCCGTTTACGAGGGCACCGAAGGCGAGCGCGCCATGGATATCGGTAAACTGCGCAAAGAAACCGGGCTTATCACTTATGATCCGGGCTTCGGCAATACCGGCTCCTGTGCCAGTGACATCACCTTTATTGACGGCGAAAAAGGTATTTTGCGCTATCGCGGCTACGATGTAGCCGATCTGACGGCGAAATGTGAATTCATCGAAGTGGCCTATCTGCTGGTTCACGGCTCGTTGCCGACTCATGCTCAACGGGAGAACTATGCGAACCTCCTCAACAACCACTCCATGATCCACGAAGATATGCGGGATTTTTTCAGTAATTATCCTGAACACTCGCATCCGATGGCGATTCTTTCCGCTATGGCGGTTTCTCTCTCCTCCTTTTATCCCGAACTGAGCCGGGATATTAAAGAGGATGTGGATATGACCGTTACGCGGCTGATTTCCAAGCTGCGTACCATTGCCGCTTTTTCTTACAAGAAATCAATCGGCGAACCGGCGGTCTATCCGCGGCACGACCTCAAGTACTGCGAGAACTTCCTGAATATGATGTTCAGCTCGCCGGTGCGCGGTGAACCGATCAATCCGGTTATGGCGGATGCGCTTAACAAGCTGCTCATCATCCATGCCGACCACGAGCAGAACTGTTCCACCTCCGTCGTGCGCAGTGTAGGCAGTTCCGGGATTAACCTTTATGCTTCGATTGCTGCGGGTATCTGCGCGCTGTGGGGACCGAAGCATGGCGGTGCCAATCAGCACGTCATCGAAATGCTCGAAGAAATCTATCGCGAAGGCGGCGACGTCGACAAGGTGATCGAACGCGCCAAAAACCCGCGCAGTCCGTTCCGGCTGATGGGCTTTGGCCACCGCGTCTATAAATCCTACGACCCGCGCGCCAAGATTGCCAAAGAGCTGTGTAAAAAAGTGACGGCAGTTACTCGTAACAAAGATCCCCTGCTTGATATTGCGTATGAACTGGAAGAAAAGGCGCTGGCCGATTCCTATTTTCAGGAACGCAATCTCTATCCTAACGTGGATTTCTACACCGGGCTGACCTATCGCGAGATGGGCATTCCGACCAACATGTTCACCGTTATGTTCGCCATCGGCCGCCTGCCGGGCTGGATTGCCCAGTGGCTGGAAATGCAAAACGACAGCGATGCGCGCATTGCCCGTCCGCGGCAGGTCTATACCGGCCCGAACCTGCGCAAAGTGACGCCCATCTCTAAACGTAAATAATGGAATTTTCCGAACGTGATGCCGATCGACAATAAGCCGGAAGAACTCCGCGAGAATAAGCAGGAACTGGAGTTTCTGCAGGCCATCGCCCGGCGTCTGCCCGAGGATACCGGCGTGCTTCGTGCGCTGGCCGACCTCTACACACGGACCGGTGCCTATAACGACGGCCTGCGCGCGGATGAGCGCCTCAGCCGCCTGTGTGCCGAAGACCCGATGGTCTGGTATAACCTTGCCTGCAGCCTGGCGCTTTTGGACCGGGCTGATGATGCGTTCGATGCGCTTAACCGTGCGGTCGAGTTGGGTTATAACGACTACGAATGGATGAAAAAAGATCCCGACCTGTCCGCTTTGCACGGCGACGCCCGATTTGAATCCTTTCTTGAGTGGATCTACAGCGCTTTTGAACAGATGACGGATTCCGACGGGCTGTAAGTTCTCTGTCAGACCGGTAAAAACTGTTGCCCCGCGTTTTTAATCATTGTAGTTTCACTGCATCGTATTCACGGGAGATAAGTATGAATAAATCACTGCTTTGGGCGTTGTTTCTGATCGCACTGTGTGCGCTTTTTTTTATTTTTACCGGCGGCAGAACCAAGATTGAAATTTTTACCTTGGCGTTCTCAATGAAAACATCCATTGCCTTGCTGGTTTTTACAGGGATAGGAACGACCATCGGGGTTCTTCTTAAATGAGATATGGTGTCTTTATCGGCTCTGAAGTGGATCCGGCGCGCATCGCGTCAGATGCGGTAATCCATCCGGGATGCCGGATTCGCGGCGCGAAAACCTCCATCGGTCCGGGGTGTGAAATCGGTTACGAAGCGCCGGTCACGATGGAAAACTGCCAGCTGGGCCGCGGCGTAAAACTTAAAGGCGGATTTTTCTCCGGCGCGGTTTTTCTCGACGGCGCCAGCATGGGCAGTGGTGCCCATGTGCGCGAAGGCACCATTCTGGAGGAAGAGGCGAACGGCGCGCATACGGTCGGTCTCAAACAGACGGTACTGCTTCCGTTTGTCACGCTCGGCAGCCTCATCAATTTTTGCGACATCCTGATGGCGGGCGGCACCAGCCGCAAAAACCACTGCGAAGTCGGCTCATCCTACATTCATTTCAACTTCACGCCGAATCAGGATAAAGCCACCGCTTCGCTGGTCGGTGACGTGCCGCGCGGCGTGTTGCTGAATCAGAAGCCGGTATTTCTTGGCGGGCAGGGCGGACTGGTCGGCCCGGCGCGGATCGCTTACGGCTGTGTCGTCGCCGCCGGCGGCATCTGCCGTAAAGACGTGCTCGAAGAAAACCGGCTGCATATTCCCGCCGCACCGGCGGAGAAAACTGTTTTGTTTGAGCCGGGCGTTTACAAAAACACCGGCCGCATCGTCAAAAACAACCTCATCTACATCGGCAATATCCGCGCGCTCAAGGCGTGGTATGAAAGCGTCCGCGTTCATTTCATCCGCGACGAATTTGACCGTGCCTGCCATGAAGGTGCTTTGGCTAACCTCGATCTGATTCTCAAAGAACGCATCCAGCGCTTGGAACAAGTGGCCGGAAAAGCCGGAGATAGTTCCAATGGTTGGAAAAACATTCGCGCGGAGCTCGAAGCACCGCTTAAAACCGCCGTCGGCGCGGATCTGATAAAAGAAATCGAAAAGGCGGATAAAGCGAACTATGTTGCCGCTATACAGAATTTTAGCGAAGGCGCACGCGCCGGAGCGACCGTCTGGCTTCAGTCGATCGTCGATGAGGCCGCCGCACTGTGGAATTAAGAAGGAGTTTTAAAATGGGGAAACTTTTCGGAACCGATGGCGTACGAGGCATGGCCAACATGGGCAATATGACCGCTGAACAGGCGCTGGAAATCGGTCGCGCGGTGGCGTATGTCTGCAAGGAATACCATAAAGGGAAAGGCTCCCGTCCGCGCATCGTTATCGGCAAAGATACGCGTCTAAGCGGCTATATGCTTGAAAATGCGCTTACTGCCGGAGTCTGTTCAATGGGCGTGGATGTTCTGCTGCTCGGTCCGCTGCCGACACCCGGCGTCGCGTTCATCACGCAGGATATGCGCGCCGACGCAGGCATCGTTATTTCCGCTTCGCACAATCCGTATCACGATAACGGGATCAAAATATTTTCGCGCACCGGCTACAAACTTCCGGACGCCGAAGAAGAGGAAATGGAAAAGCTGATCGCCGGTCGCAAGCTGCGCGATGTCCGCTCGACGGAAGACGACATCGGCAAAGCCAAGCGCATCGACGATGCGGTCGGCCGCTACATTGTTTTTTGCAAAAATACTTTTCCCGACGACCTGACACTTGACGGCATGGAGATGGTTCTCGATTGCGCCAACGGTGCCGCCTACAAAGTCGCGCCGATTATTTTTTCCGAGCTGGGCGCAAAAGTTACGGCGATTCACGTTTCGCCCAACGGCATGAACATTAACGATAATTGCGGTTCGCAGCACACCGGCGACCTCAGAGCCAAAGTGATTGCAACCGGCGCGAATGTCGGGCTGGCTTTTGACGGCGATGCCGACCGTCTGATTGTTGTTGATGAGAACGGCGCGGAACTTTCCGGCGACCAGATCATGGCGATTTGCGCGGTGCACTATAAGAAAAAAGGACTGCTGAAAAACAACGAGATCGTCGGAACCGTCATGAGCAATTTCGGCTTTCTGTCCGCCATGAAAGAGCTGGGCATCGACGTGGCCATTACGCCGGTCGGTGACCGCTATGTGCTGGAGCGGATGATCAAAGATGGTGCCGTGCTCGGCGGTGAAGCTTCCGGCCACATGATTTTTCACAACCATCACTCCACCGGCGACGGCATCATCGCCGCATTGCAACTGCTGGCCATCATGCGCGAAACCGGCAAGCCGCTTTCTGAGCTGGCGAAAGTCATGAGCGTTTTTCCGCAGAAGCTCATCAACTTCGATGTGGCACAGAAGCCGCCGCTCGAAGAGATTGCCGAATTGCAGAAAGCGGTCAAAAAAGCCGAAGCCGAACTGGGCGACAAAGGCCGCGTGCTGATCCGCTATTCCGGCACCCAGCCGATGTGCCGCGTTATGGTCGAAGGCCCGACGGACGAAATGACCAATCGTCTCGCCGAAGAACTAACCGCCGTCGTCCGCAAATGCATCGGATAAGATGCTCCGAAAACGCATATTCTTCGGTACATGAACACCCTGCCGGGAGACCTCGCCCGGCGGATACAGTTAATGCCGAACATTAAGGAGCGGCAACGCTGCGATACATACCGCAGACATCCCGACCGCCTTGAAACGGATGCAGTTTTTTTATTTTGCCCTGATTTATTCGGGAAAACACTATTTGCCGGGAACCGGCTGTCCGTCGGACAGAGCTTTGGAAACGATGGCGGCCAGCTGGTCGATCATAAACGGCTTGGGCAGACAGTATGCCGCACCGAGCTGTCTTGCGCTTTTCAGATATGCTTTCGGGCCGGCTTCGGCTCCGCCTCCTGACATGGCAATAATCCGCACCCTCGGAAACGTCCGCTGGATGGCGATGATCAGATCGATTCCATCCATCTCCGGCATAATAATGTCGGTGACAACCAGATCGACCGGACCGAGAGCAAGTTTTTCAAGCGCTTCCTTCCCGTCTTTGGCGGTGAGTACGTCGTAATGCAGGCGGGTAAGCATTTCTCTTATCACCGTCGTAATGCCGGTATCATCATCAACTACAAGTATATGAGCCATAACATGCCTCCCGCGTGAATCCGTTTATAAAGTTTTAATTAAACGGGGCTTCCTCCCATTGCATAGTTCCGGTCTGGATGGCCAGCCCGTTTCCGTAATTGACCGGATTCGGATTGGCGAAGACGCTTGGATCATACGTGACCGTGGCGTTTTTGATATCAAATCCCTGCCCGGCAATAATGGTTCCTGTGACGGTTGCCTGTGTCTCGATTTTTACGGTTCCCTCCGCATAAATGATTCCTGTGAAGCTCAAATGATTATAGGAAATAATGTTGCCCATCGCCAGCAGAGCGGTTTCTTCAGCCAAGACATCGCTATGGACGCCAAGGATTATATTGGTCAAGGTGAATATCTCTGTCTGTCCTTTGAGTATTACATGATTGTCAGATGACACATTTCCACCTGCCACAATCTTAACACCGGAATTGATGATGATACCTCCGATCGTTACGGTTCCGTTTACTACCAATGCTCTGTTAGCGGGTATGTCGGTATTGATTGTAAGTGTGCCATTCACATAGTTGGTTCCATTCGCCAGATTGTTGGTGAAATCATTGATCGTGCTGAACGTCAGATTTGTAGCGGAATAGCTCGCTGTGTTAGTCAGAGCAGTTGTGTAAGGTGTCCGGTCAAGCGTCGGCGGCCCCGGATTCAGATCTCCTTCTTGCAACGGATTCGGTACGTTCCCGGTAATTCCGTTTTTTGCATCGACAATGTCACTTACACTGCTGTTACCGCCTTTGAACTCCAGAGGCCCGGTTGGTGCCTGATAGATGGTGCCATACACATCACTGTTCTGGATCTGACTGCTTCCGCCCAGAGCCATGATCGCCTGCTGGCCGCCGGCACCGCCTGTCAGACTCAATCGAACTGTATTTGTCGCGTCAGACGCATTGTTAGAGGCCGTACCGGTGGAGGTAATGGTGTAGTCGTAGAGCAGCGGATTGGCGTTGGAAGTTCTGGTGATTTCCACCGCATAACTTCCCAGCCCGCCGAGCAGTGTTTCGTCATTAATAAAACTGTCCGGTAACATCTCGCGATAGTCTTTGCTTCCCATGACGCGGCTCAAAGCCCGTTCAAGTCCGGCTTCGGCGAGCCAGTGGGCCTGTGTGTTTCGCAACATCCGGACGGTTTCAATCTGGTTGAAGGAGCCCAGCTGAAGCAGGGCCGCCACCATGAGCGTAACGGTCACCAGAATGACCATGACCATCACAAGGATGGAGCCTTTTTTTTCAGATGGAATGAAAGGTTTCATTGTCAGTTCCTCGTATTAACAAACACCCGATTAGTGATGGAGATGGCACTGCCGCTGATGTTGGCAGCCATCCCGACCGTTAGATAGACCCCGTCGCCGAGGTTGTTGGTTTCGGCGCTGAACGTCTGTACTCCGCGCGGTATGATCGTGCCGGAGTCCGTAGAGGTCAGTGCTCCGGCGGCGGTTCGTGTATAGGTGACGGCATTGTTTCGCGCGGGCGGATGAGCGGAAAGCCGGAGCTCTCCGGCCGCAACCGTGACATTGGTGATATTCGATTCGCGGACATCCCGGGATATCCGATAGACAGCCAAAGCGGCATCGCGGCGCAGGCCGGCATAGGCGTTGTTGATGCGCCATGACTGAAAGGCCATGATCAGAATGAGGGCGGCAATCAGAAGCAGAATAGAGGCTGCGGCCATTGTGATCATCAGCTCAATCAGCGTGACGCCTTTCCGGTTATATTTTTTTTTCATGGCGGTTACCTCGCACTGCTTAAGACCTCCAACGAACGGTAGGTTTCCAGTTCCACGGTTTTTCCGTCACGATAGGTGACGGTGGTTTTGATATGTACATACCGGCAATCGTCATATACCGGCTCGGTAATGATATTTGTGACGGCAGTAATGTCCGTGCCGGCGATGTTCCACTCAGCCAGACTGAATTGCCCGGGCGCCGCCGGCGCACCGTAATTATGCAGATGGCGTTCAATTTCGGCCGAGCCTGCGTGGATGGCATTCTGTTCCAATGCGCCGGTGACGACCAGATAGCGCGGATAAAACAGCGAGGTGACGGCCAGAACGGCCAGAATACCCAGAATCGCCACTGAGAGCATTACCTCCACCAGAGTCATGCCGCGCGGTTGTTTGCTGCTGAACAGGTTTGTTTTCATGGAACCGTCTCCATCAGTTTGATTTCAATGTCCTTTCCGTCTGCGTCACGCAGCAGGATGCTGCGTCCGCGTATTTCTTTTACGGTGAAGCTGTCAACCGGGTCTCCCTCCAAATAGACCTTCCCGTTAATCATGGCCACCGGTCTTTCCTGCGTCCAGGAAATGCCCTGAAGCGTGACGACCGGAGCCGGCGCGTCCGCGGGCGGCAGGCCGCCGCTTTCTTTCACGGCGGCCGGAGCCGGCGCGGGATTTTTTATTTCTGTAAAATCACGTCCGGCGTTCCGGAAACGGTCTTTCACCGCGTCCTGCGCAAGACGGAGTGTGCTGACGGGAAGCCGGTATTGCTGTTCGAAGTGTCCGTTGCTTCCGGCGTACTGCCGGCGGCGGCACTCCGTCTGCCATACAATCACACCGGCCAGCAGAAGCCCCGCCGGAACGAGGCAGGAGAGCATCGCGGTTCTGGACGGCGCTTTCATTGCGCAGTTCCTTTCGGCGGCCTGATGTAAACTTTGCAGAGTTCGGCCTCAAGTGCGAATCCGCCGTGATCCGTGCCGTCAGGCAGGATCTGAATCCGTCTTTCATAAACGAGCGGGTCGCGGGCGTGAATATTGTTCAGAAATGCGCTGATTCCGCTGCCGGAGCCCGTTCCTTTAACCAGAAGGCTGATCCGTCCCGCGCCTTCCGGCGTTTTGTCCGGCGGATCCTGCCCGAGGTTGATTGCGGTGACGGTGAAATCTATGTGTTCGGCCGCCGCATTCAGCGCGGCAGCGTGATTTTCTTCGGAGAACACCGCAGCTGTCTCCATCCGGTATCTGCCCGCAAACTGTTCGAAGTCCGCCAGACCGGAACACATTTCAGGAATCAGCCGCTCAAGTGCTTTGCTCTGCGTATATGCGATCTGCGCATTTTCCAGCATACTCCGGGAAACCGCAACGATTCCGGAGATCAGCGCAAGCGGAGCAATCAGCCACAAAGCCAGCACACACCGTTTTCTTAAAAAGCAGGCCGTGTCCATATCGTTACTCCTTAAATGACGCCCTGTAGTTCATAATGAATACATCTTCATCTCCGGATTTGCCGCGAATCGTGGTGGCCGGGGTGATGGCGGAAAAACAGTTTGCCAGTTCGGGGTTCTGCTGCCAGTTCTGCAGGAAGACCGGCCCCGGGCTTTTCCGCCCGCGGGCCGGCACGGCGATGCTGAATTCAAGCGCCGGATGTTTGTCGTCTTTTTGAATAAATGTCAGCTTGTACAGCGCGCTTCGGTCGGCCTGTCTGACAAGGAAATTCAGCACCGGCAGCACCGTGCGGATATCGTCGGGCAGGGCGGTCTGAATTGCATTGGCCTGCTGCGTACACGCTTCGATCTGTTTTTGCAGCCGGTCGGCGTGCTGCAGCATGGTGCTGTCGCCGGGATGCGAACTGCGGAACTGCTGCTGAATGAGGCGGGCGCGGTGACGGTAACCCAGAGCCTCCCGGACATCCGAAATAGCCTTTCCGCAGGAAACAGCGAGCAGGCCGCCTGCCGCCAGCAGATAGACCAGCATGGCCCGGTAGACCAGACACCGCTTGCGGGCAGGCAGTATGAGGTTGCCGGCTAAATTGATTTCAAACCGTTTCATCTCCAAGTCCTCCCAGGGCCAGACCGATTCCGGCGGCCGTATTAAATGTGTCAGGAACGGGACGCCTGCGGATGCCGTCCGGCATCCGGGGTTCGGCGGCGGGATCGAAAATGCTCACCGGAAGCGAGGTGTTTTTTTCCAGAGTCCGGGGAAAACTTTCTTTATCCGGAATGCGCCCGATGAGCACGATCTTTTCGATCGGATACTGATTGGTTTTAAGATGATAATAGAGCAGGGCGTTCTGAATGTTTTCCAGCAGATAATCAAGGTTGCCTTCCCATCGGTCATTGGCGGAAAACAGGGTGCGCGGGTAGGTGCCGCTGCTTGAAAGCATGATGATGTCCGCCGTCCGGTCCGCCAGATTGATCAGACAGACCGGGGACATATCGGCCGCTTCCCGGAGGCGGGTATAGAAGTTGTAAAGGGCGGAGCAGCTGATTTCCACATTGACTGAATACAGACCGGATGCCCGTATGAGATTGAGATGCCGGATCACCGTTTTGCGGGGAACCGCCGCCAGAATCCCGGACAGTTCGGAAACGGTTCCGTCCGGACCGGTTCCGGAAGGATTCAAATGCCAGTCGAAGCAAAGTTCATCCGCCGGCTGCTGCAAAGCCTCTTCCGCTTCCAGTGACAGCGTCTGGGGCAGCTCGTCCGCACTCAGATTTTTGTAGCAGAAATAACGGACCATCAGCGCCCGGCTGTGCAGACAGGTCCGGACGGTGCGGCTCGGCAGTTTTTCTTTTTTCCAGAACGCCCGGAGCCACGCCGCCACCTGCCGGTCTGTTAACTCCGGAGAAAACTCTCCGGCAGCCAGCCGGTCCATTTGGAGACCGTTTCCGTTTTTTGAAAAATGTGCCGCGACGACCCGCCCGTAATTAATATCCAGACCGATTACATCCTCTTCGCATCCGAGCAATTTATACAACCGGTTTTTCATTTCCACCTCCGCCGCTTCCGGACTCTGCGTCCGCAGAGTCCGGGCCCGTGGACTGCTTATTGTAGATCCACCTGTCCTGATGCGGTACCGACCATTGTTCCTCCCCATGTGCCGCTATTATTCAAGGTCAGTGTTTTAGTAGCGAGTCCGCCGGCGTTTGCGGCCGCTGTGGCCGTGATGGTATACGCATCGTAGGTGCCAGCAATTGTTGGATTATCACTGAAGTATTTTGCATTGTTCACTTCACTTTTGACAACAGCTGGCAGGTCAGCAAAGGCTGGCCAAGTGCCTTTGTCGGCATAGTAAACCTTCGCCGCTGTAGCGACTGTATTGCATATGTTCTGCCCTTCGGTGGCAATTGCGCGTTCCCGGTTGTTTGCCAGCAGAGGGATGACGATGGCTGCCAGAATGGCAATAATAGCGGCAACCACCATCAATTCGACCAAGGTGAACCCTGATTTTCTGTTCTTCGTCTTCATGATCTGTCTCCTTTCCAGTTTTTCTGTTTTGTGTCCGTGAGCCCGGGTTTCCGGGCGGCGTTGCAGCTGTGCTGTTTTATCGAATATTCATTGATACGGTGAACACCGGCAGATAAATGCTGAGTACCAGCACCAGCACCATCAGCCCGAAAACGCAGATAATGACCGGCTCCAGAAGAGCCGTTGCGGTCACAATGGAAGCCTCGACCTGATCTTCATAGGCATCGGCGACCCGGTCGAGAACGTCGGGAAGTTTACCGGCGCTTTCACCGACCCGTAGCATGCGGATCAGCAGAGAAGGGAATATCCCGGTTTTCCTGAAGCCGTCCGCGATGTTTGAACCTGAGATGATTTTCGCCTGGCCTTCGGCGATGGCCGCTTCGATCACTTCGTTGCCGCCAATGGTGGAAACAATCCGCAGGGCGGTGGAGATCGGTACGCCGCATTTCAGCATAATGGCGGTGCAGCGGCAGATCCGGGCGATTATGTAGCGTTTCAGACAGATGCCGGTGACCGGCAGTTCCAGTTTGGCCCGGTCAATCCACCGCCGGACGGACGGAATCCGCTTGCAGAACATGAAGGCTGCGGCGAACAGAACCGCGCCCGCCGCAAGAACAGGAATGTGCTGCAGAATGAAGTTGTTAAAACTGAACACACCCCGGGTCAGAGCCGGCAGTTTTGCATTCAGATCGCTGAAGATTTCCTCAAAGCGCGGGATGATGGCAAACACCATGACCAGACAGATGAAGACAAAGAACGCCGCCACAAAGGCCGGATAGGCCATCAGGCTCCTGATTTTCCGGCGCAGCTTGTCGCTGGATTCTATGTATCCGGCCAGACGGTTCAGCGTTTCACCCAGCGAACCGGACTGTTCCGCCGCCTGTATCATGCCGATGAACACCGGCGAAAACACTTTCGGATGCGACGCCACGGCATTCGAGAAAGGAATGCCGTCGTACAGTTTCTTTATGATGTTTTCCAGAACGGCTTTCAGCGCGGGCTGATCCATGTCCTCGTGGATTCCTTCCAGCGCTTCACGCAGCGGAAGTCCTGAATTTACCGAAATGGCCAGCTGCCGGCAGAAGACAGCCATGTCTGTTAAGCGGATTTTTTTCGCCCGCGGCGTTTTTTTCGGTGCCAGCTGCAGATCGCCGGACGGCCTTTTGAATGCCTTCCGGAAATGCCGCCATGCCGGGCCTTTCTGCTCAGCCGGTTCCGTCTCCACAGAGAACACCGGTTCGACATCGTTCAGGCTGACGACGGTCAATCCCCTCTGCCGCAGGGCGGTCAATGCACTTTGCCGGGAATCGGCTTCAATCATGTTCCGGATCAGGTCGCCTGCCGTATTCTTGGCGGTATAGTTGAACATTTTCATTTTTCACCTCTTCTCAAAACTGGGTCACCCTTAGCACTTCATCCAGCGTGGTGATGCCGTTTTTAACCTTCATCATTCCATTGTGAGCCAGCGACTCCATTCCACCGTCGAGCGCCGCTTTGCGCAGAACCGTATCGCTGCAATGCTCCGCGGTCATTTCGCGCAGCGTGTCCGTTACTTCCATGAACTCAAAAACTCCGGTGCGGCCCCGGAAACCGGTCTGCTGGCAATCCGGACAGCCGCCGCCCCGGTAAAACTTCCATTCTCCGACGCCGGGACAGAGCGCGGCGGCCAGCATTATGTCTTCCGCCGGCGGGCGGTATTCCTCTTTGCACCGTTCGCAGATCACCCGCACCAGACGCTGGGCGATCACCAGTTTTACCGTGGCGGCAATCAGATAGGCGGGCACGCCAATGTCTTTGAGCCGGCTGAACGAGGAGGGGGCGTCATTTGTGTGCAGCGTGCTGAGCACCAGATGGCCGGTCAGCGAAGAGCGCGTTGCAATCTGGGCGGTTTCCAGATCGCGGATTTCACCGATCATGATGATGTCCGGATCCTGCCGCAGGATGGACCGCAGGCAGCTTGCAAAATCGAGTCCGATCTTCGGACGGATGTGCGTCTGGTTGATTCCGTCGATCAGATATTCGATCGGATCTTCGACCGTCTGGATGTTTACTTCAGGGTTCTTGAGGAAACTGAGCGCGCTGTAGAGCGTGGTGGTTTTGCCGCTCCCGGTCGGACCGGTCAGCAGAATGATGCCGTTCGGGAGTTCCAGAATCCGCTGAAATTCTTTCAGCATCGGCGGGTCGAATCCGACATCCTTCATGTCCACCAGCAGTGCCGCCCGGTCCAGAATCCGCAGCACGATTTTTTCGCCGTGCGCCACCGGCAGAACCGACACGCGCACGTCGATGATCCGGTCGTGAACCCGGAACTTGAACCGGCCGTCCTGCGGCAGGCGATGTTCGGCAATATCCAGTTCCGAGAGAATTTTTATCCGCGTGGCAATGGCCGCATAGATCGCCCGCGGCGGCGGCGTGACCTCCCTCAGCACTCCGTCGATTCTGAACCGCACCGCAACATATTTTTCCGCGGGCTCAAAATGAATGTCGCTGGCCCGGTCGCGAATCGCCTCGAGCAGCAGCAGGTTGACGAAGCGGATTACCGGGACGTCATTCGCCCGGTCTTTGAGCTGATCCAGTTCTACGCTGATCTGATTGTCAATTTCGACCTCAACATCAATGTCCTCCAGCGAAACAATGTCCTGAAGACCTTCTTCGATGTAGGCCTCTTCCTGATATGAGCGGTCGATCAGCAGCCGGATATCCTCTTCCACGCCGACGGCCTGATGAATTTCCAGCTTCGTCTGTGAACGGACGGTATCCACCGCATCCAGATCCAGCGGATTGGCCATGATGATTTTCAAGGAATGTTCATTTTCTTTCTCAAAGGGAATCAGCGTGTATCGGCGGGCGATCACTTCCGGAACCAGCCGGATAACGGAACGCTCAATGTGATATTCTTCCGGGATATCAACAAACGGAATGTTCATCAGGCCGGAGAGGGCAAGGGCGATTTCCCGCGATGAAGTCAGCCCGCATTCCGCCGCCAGCCGCTGCAGAGCTTCGCCTTTGTCTTTGTGATCCAGAAAGACCCTGCGCAGCTGTTCGATTTTAATTTTTCCGTCCGTATTCATGACTTTTCAACCGCCGGATGCCGGACGGCGGGGCAGGGCGCCCCGCCCGGGCATTCGCTTTTATTTATCCTCGCCGGACTCCGCTTCAACCGCGGCCGGTTTCACGCCTTCCATCGTTGCTTCGCCTTCTTTGGCGACGATCACGTCGTAGTTCTTCTCATCAACAATCGTCGCGGAGAGGAAGATCAGCAGATTGATGGTCCGGTTGTCGGTGATATCCCGCCGGAAAAGACGTCCGAGCAGCGGAATGTCGCCAAGGAAAGGAACCTTGCTCACGGTGGTACCTTTCCGATCCTGCAAGAGACCGCCGATGATCGCGGTTTCTTTGTTTTTCAGCAGAATCTGGGTTTCGGCTTCGCGGGTATCGATGACCGGATACTCCGTCAGCGCCGTGGCATTGGTCGATGCGCCGGTGTTCACCTTGCCGGATTCAAAGCTGACGATGGTGCTGACCGAAGGATGGACGATCATATTGATATGCCCGTCGTCGCAGATCTGCGGCACCACGTTGAGCTGGATGCCGATGTTTTCATAGTAGTCCAGTGTGGTGGATGTGTTGTTATTGCCGGTACCGCCGGAAACATTGGATTCAATGATGGGGAATTTCTGGCCGACAATAATGGTCGCTTCCTGGTTGTTCAGTGTCAGAACGCGCGGCGCGGACAGGACTTTGGTATCCTTGTCTTCCTGAATCATTCTGAGTGCAACATCCAGTGCCCCGCCGTTTCTGGTGAAGAATGCGTTCTGATTCAGCGGAGTCAGCGTGTTCGGCCAGAAACCGGCATTTGCCGGATCAAAGTTGCCGGGGGCGACCGTGGAAAGAATCTGACCGATGGAATATTCGGCCTGCGAGAAGGTAATGTCCAAGCCGAGATCTTTCAGCAGATTATTATTCACTTCCATGAAGCGGGCTTCCACCAGCACCTGCTGCGGTATGGTATCGAGCCTGGCCAGCATGGCGGCTATCCGGGCCAGACTGCTCGGCACATCCGTAACGATCAGAGTTTTGCTCTTCCCCTGGTCATTTACGTTCGCTTTGCCTGTTGCACGTTCCAGTTTGCCCAGATTGCCGTAGGCTCCGCCGCGGCCGGAGCGGTTTTCACTGCGCGAAGCAAACTCCCATCCCTTCTGTCCGCGGACGGTCATGACGCTTATGGTGCCGCGTGCGGAGAGCTGGTTTGTGAGCATGCCCTGAACATCGGACGCATCCAGAAACCGCAGTTCAAACACTTTTGTTTCCAGCGGTTCGACGGTCGCAAGTTCTGCCAGTTTTTCCAGCTTGCTGATTACGATGGTATCGCCGACGTTGCGGTATCCGAACCCGTACGGTTTCAAAATCACTTCCAGAGCTTCGTCCCACCGCACATGATTCAGATGAATATTAACACCCTCGCAGATCACTTCCGGACCGACAACCACATTGCGTCCGGTCTGAAGCGCGAACGTGTTGAGCACCTGCTGAATCGTTCCCCCGTCGACCGTAATGTTAACGTAGTCGGACGCGGATTCAGCCGGCGGCGGCGCTGCTTGCCCGGCGGCGCTGTCCGCCGGCTGAGCAAAAGCACTGTTGAGTGCGGTCATGAATGCGCTGACCAGCAGCACAAACGCCAGCAGAACCGTCTGCTTGAATTGTATTGGACTTTTCATGTTCCTTTCCTTTCATTGCTGTGTGCTTCGATGATCCGAAGCAGCTCTTTCGGTTTCGCCGTCCTGCTCAGGGCGGTCTGTGGGCGGATCAGGCCGAGAGCCAGCAGCTCCTGCAGCGACTCGTTCATGGTGATCATTCCTTCGCCGCGCCCGGCCTGAACCATGCTGTAGATCTGTTCCACTTTCATTTCCCGGATCAGATTACGGATGCCTGAATTTACATTCATCACTTCACAGGCCAGCACACGTCTGGACTGATCCTGCGTCATAATCAGCTGCTGCGATATCACGCCGATCAGAACCTGGGAGAGCTGGAAAAATATCTGCCGCTGCTGTTCCGCCGGAAAGACATCGACAATCCGGCTGACGGCGTGAACCGTGTCCTGCGTGTGCAGTGTGCCGAGAATCAGATGGCCGGTCTCGGCAAGGGTCAGCGCCAGCCGGATGGTTTCAAGATCGCGAAGTTCACCCACCATGATGACATCGGGGGATTGACGGAAGATGCTGCGGAGCGCGCTGTTGAAAGATTCGGTATCACTGCCGACTTCCCGCTGATCGACGAGGCACATGCCGTGGTGATGTTCGTATTCAATCGGATCTTCAATCGTGATGATGTGAAGCCTTTTGGTTTTGTTAATGTGATCCACCATGGCGGCAAGGGTGGTGGATTTTCCGCTGCCCGCCGGACCGGTTACAAGAAACAGCCCGGAAGAGTGGTTGGCAAATTCCTCAATAATCTTCGGCAGTCCCAGTTCTCCGAACGAGGGAATCCGGTCCGGAATAATCCGGGCGGCCAGCGCCGGACTGTTCTTTTGAAAATAAATATTGAAGCGGAACTTCGAAATTCCGGGGAAGTCCCGGGAAAAATCAATGGATTTGTAGCTTCCAAGAATCAGCCGCTGGCGCTCATTGAGAAGTTCTTCGGTTAACGACTGCAGAGTGCCCGCAGTCAGCGGTTCATTGGAAACCTTATGCAGTAATCCGTTAATACGAAGTTGCGGCGCGGCTCCGTCCGACAAAAGAAGATCAGAAGCTTTCTGCTCCCGCACTTTTCCAAGAAGCCTGCTGATTGAGCATGTTCCCATAACGCCCTCCGCAAAGTAAGCTGGCTTAAGCGGGGTTTTTGCGCAATCGGGGCAGAACGGAAGGTTTGTTAAGTTAAAATGCCGCAAATGTATAAGGGTTTTGCTGAGAACCCGGCCGGCGTTTTATGGGGAGGCTTTTGAACCGACTTCAACCCAGTGTACGGCATGATGCGAAAGCTCCGCGGCGTCACTCAACTCGAATTTTTCTTTGATGTGCATCCGGTAGGTTTCAATGGTTTTTGCGCTCAGATTGAGTTTCTCGGCGATCCGCCGTGTCGACAGTCCGTGTCCAATCAGCTCAAAAACTTCCAGCTCCCGGTCACTGAGTTTTTCAATGCACTGCTTGAGTTCGCCGTTTCTGGGAACGCGGCTTCCGCCGATCCGTTTCAGCAGCCGGCTGGTCATGGCCGGGCTGAGAAAGATTTCTCCATCCAGCACCTGATGTATAGCCTTCAGCAGAATGTCAGGATCTTCCTGCTTCATCACATAACCGTTTGCGCCGGCGGTTAAAGCTCTCTCCGCATACAGCTCCTCATCGTGCATGGAGAATATCAGGATAACAACATGGGGGTTGATCTGCCGGATTTGTTTTATCAGCTCAATGCCGTCGGGACCGTTCAGCGAGATGTCCACCAGCAGCATATCCGGCGGAGTCTTTTCCACCAGCGTGATGCAGTCTCCGGCGTTATCGGTTGTTCCGCAGATGGAAAGTCCCGAGTCGTCGGCAATCAGCTGACGCAACCCGTTGCAGACCACGGGGTGGTCGTCTACCACAATGATCCGGCTGACTTTTTTCGCTGTCATAATTAAACCGGCGGCAGATTATCCAGGCTGAATGAACAAATCACCGCGATGGTATGATCCGGGTACCGCTCAATATTCAGCCGGCCGTTCAATGCCTCGGCGCGGAAATGCATTCCGCTCAGACCGATTCCGTTCGATTCCGCAAAATCATCCGGATCGCAACTGCCGTTGTTTTTAATAATCAGCTCGCCCTGACTGGAGTCGGATCCCGGGCGGAGGCGCACTTCAATTTGATCGGCATCGCCGTGCCGGATGGCATTGTGGATGGACTCCGTCGCGATAAAATAGAGATTCTTAACCTTGTTCGGTTCGGTGACGGGCAATGAAGAGAGCATATCGGAAAAAATGCAGCGGATGTGATAGACCTGCTCGATACGCCGGCAAAGCTGGCTGAGAGCTGTTGCCGCATCCTGATTCTGGATTCCTAAAGGAGCCAAACCGGCGACCACCTCACGAATGCGGTTAACGACTTCATCCGCCAATTCGGCGATTTTATGCACCTCGTCCGCCTCCGGGCTTCCGCTTTCGCGCAGACGGTGCTCCAGAGCTTTGCTCATCAGACCGATCCCGGTCATCAGCTGACCGACGCCGTCGTGAAGATCCTGACCGATACGCCGTTTTTCGATATCCCACAGCTCAAGTATTTTTCGCTCAACTTCACTGCAGCCCCGGGAACATGTTGACGGGTTGATATAAGCCATAACGATAAATCCCCTTGTAAGCGGAAAAAGCATAAACTTCTATCAGTAATTCTGCAAGAACTTGATGTCTAAACTATTGCAACAATTTCTGCATTCCATCCGGACGCAAGTCAGAATTAAAAACTGTTCCGCACACCTTTGAATGTCCGGCATATTTCGCACTTCGTTCCGTCGCAGCCGCGTGCGGTGCAGTGTTCCCGCCCGTAGAGAATCAGCTGAATGTGCAGCTTATTCCACCGTTCAGGCGGGAACAGTTTTTTCAGATCAGCTTCAGTCTGCACCACGTTTTTACCGTTCGTCAGCTTCCAGCGCTGAGCGAGGCGGTGAATGTGCGTATCCACCGGAAAGGCCGGAACGCTGAACGCCTGCGCCATGATGACCGATGCCGTCTTATGTCCGACGCCGGGCAGTTTTTCCAAAGCCTGAAAACTGTCCGGCACCTTGCCGCCGTGCTCGGCGGCCAGCATTTTCGACATCTCACAAATTGATTTGGATTTGGTGTTCGCCAGCCCGCAGGTTTCGATCAGCTTGCGGATTTTTTCCTGTCCGAGCTTTGCCATCTTGGCTGGCGTGTCCGCTTTGGCGAACAGCGCGGGCGTTACCAGATTGACTCTCTTATCGGTGCATTGCGCGGAAAGAATCACGGCGACCAGCAGCGTGTAAGCGTCTTTGTGCTCCAGCGGTACCTCGACGGTTGGATAAAGTTCATCCAGCCGCTTCCCGATAAACTCCGCCCGTGCCTTTTTCGTTTTCATTTCCGCCGCATTCTAAGGTATCTTCACGGCATGACACGCCAACAATTCGTTAATGTTCTCCTCAAACGGGCTGCCGGAAAACCCGGAACTCGCGGCGAGGCTTTCGCGCCCGCCAACATCGCGCTCTGTAAATACTGGGGCAAGCGTGACGCCGAACTCAACCTGCCGGTTAATTCGAGCCTTTCCATTTCGCTCGGCAAGCTCGGCACGCACACGGTGGCGAAGTTCGCTAAAACCGCCGACCGCATTTTTCTGAACGGCAAACCGGCTCCGGCGGACTTCGCTGCGCGGATTTCAAACTTCCTGAATCTGTTCCGCACAGACGGACAGTTCTTTGAAGTCCGCACCAAAAACAATATCCCGACCGCCGCCGGACTCGCTTCGTCCGCTTCCGGTTTCGCCGCGCTGGTCAAGGCGCTTGATCAGCTGTTCGGCTGGGGCTTTAATTCGCGCGAACTTTCCATGCTGGCCCGGCTCGGCAGCGGGAGCGCAAGCCGCTCGCTCTACGACGGCTTCGCCGTCTGGCACGCCGGTGTGCGCGCCGACGGCATGGACAGCTACGCCGAACCGATTTCCGTGGAATGGAAAGAGTTGCGGATTGGCGTCCTCGAAGTTTCCAAAGCCCGGAAAAAAACCGGTTCGACCGACGGCATGAACCGCACCGTTGAAACGTCGGAACTTTATGAAGCGTGGCCTGCGCAGGCCGACTGCGACTTCGACGAACTGCGCACCGCGATTGCCGCGCAGGATTTTCCACTGCTTGGAAAAATCGCTGAAAATAACGCGCTGGCGATGCACGCCACCATGCTGGCGGCGTGGCCGCCGCTCTGCTACTGGAAACCGCAGTCGCTCGCGCTGATGCAGAAAGTATGGCAGGCACGCGAAGACGGTCTCGAACTCTATTTCACCATGGATGCCGGTCCGAATCTTAAACTGCTCTTCTTGAAAGAGAACCAAGCCGCTGTTAAAGCGTTGTTCCCGGCAGTCCAAATCGTCAACCCGTTTTTAAAGTAGGACAGGCTTCCAGCCTGTCTAGACAGGCAAGATGCCTGTCCTACATTTCTGAAAGTGGAATTTTTTAGATGCCAGAGTTACCCGAAGTCGAAACCATCCGCCGACAGCTCTGCGCCGCCGGTGTGGAAGGGCGAACTATCGAAAAGGTTCATGTCGAATGGCCGCGCACCGTTGATCCGCTGACGCCGTCCGATTTCTGTAAGCAGGTTTTGGGAAGTAAAATCGAAAAGATCGACCGTCACGGCAAGTGGCTGATCTTCCGATTGGATGGAAAAGAAAACCTGCTGGTGCATCTGCGTATGACCGGCGGGTTTTATCTGACGCAGGGCACACTGAAAAAAGGTCTGCACGACCGTGCGGTTCTTCAGTTAAGCGGCGGGCTGAATCTGCACTTCCGCGATCCGCGCAAGTTCGGCCGTTGGCGGCTAGAGTCTGATATTGTAGGACGCGCTTCCCGTATCCGGGAGCGTGTGCCATGTGACGAACACAAGCTCTCTGGATACAGAGAAGCTTGTCCTACAATTGCAGGCCTCGGCCCCGACGCGCTGACGGTGACGAAAACAGAGTTTTTCCAATCACTGGAAGGGCAGAACAAAGTGCTGAAGGCGCTGTTGCTCGATCAGTCATTCGTGGCGGGCGTTGGCAACATTTATGCCGACGAAGCGCTGTTTGAAGCGCGGCTCGATCCGCGCCGCAAGTCCGGGTCGCTGAGCGACCCCGAAAAGCTGGCGCTTTATAAAGCGGTGACAAAAGTAATCAAAGCCGGTGTGCGCAACAAAGGCACGTCGCTCGGCGACGGGCAGGGCAACTATGTCGATCTCAACGGCGAAGCGGGCGGCCACCGCGAAAAAGTCAAAGTCTATGGTCGCGCCGGTCAGCCCTGCACCGTTTGCGGCCAGCCATTACACAAAATCCAAATCGCCCAGCGCACCACTGTTTTCTGCGCACACTGCCAAAAATAGCTTTCAAAGAAAGGTGGGACGCGACCGCCGGGCGCGTTATTTTACTTTTGAAGCGCGCTCGGCGATCGCGCTCCACCAATTATGAATGATCAATATCCAAAACGATTGTTTCATGAAGTTCCGTCATGGGTTGAGGATGGTTCGGTTTTCCATATCCGGATTCGCTGCGCGGAAGAAAATACAGTTGTTTTAACGGATGAAAAGATCGCTGGCCTGTTACTGGAATCTGTTTCTGTTTATCAGGATAAACATCGATGGTTTTCACATTTGTTTCTGCTGATGCCGGACCATATTCAC
Source organism: Kiritimatiellales bacterium (assembly GCA_041661845.1). Classification (GTDB taxonomy): domain Bacteria; phylum Verrucomicrobiota; class Kiritimatiellia; order Kiritimatiellales; family Tichowtungiaceae; genus Tichowtungia. The sequence continues at coordinate 28,969 of JBAZTQ010000011.1, forward strand.
GCGTTGCTGTCGTTTCCCAGGCACGAGACCATGTCGAAGGTAATCGGCGACTGGAAACGCTTCCGGCATAAACAGCTTGGCCTCCGGTGGCAGGACAACTTTTTTGATCATCGCATTCGCAATGCAGAAGAGTATTTGGAAAAGGCTGCATATATTCGGCGGAATCCTGTTGCTAAGGGATTTTGCAGTCAGCCGGAAGACTGGCAGTGGGTGTTTGATAAAGGTGGAGCGTGACCGCCGGGCACGCTTGTTTTCTGAAGATGCTCAAAACGCGTCCGGCGGTCGCGTTCCACCAAAAGGCTCAGCGCACTACGTTTTCTGTCCTAAATGCCAGAACTAACAGCTTTCACAAATGCGTCCGGATCACCTGGTGTGATCACCACGGTGCGTTTTGGGAATTTGAGAACGACGCATTTTTTTAAGTCGGTTGCGAAGGCTCGATATGATCCAAGTTTTTTGTTACGGAACCATCCAGCAAAACAAAACAGCCCGCCGTTGCCGCAGGTGCGGATGGAACCGGACATTGCCGCCGGATCCAGTTCAGCCGATTGCAGATCGGTTAGATCCAGACGGGTGCTCCAGCCGAGGCGTTTGATTTTTAGCTCACCGGGCCGCAGTTCGTAACCGCGGATCACAAAAAAGGCTCCGGCAATCAGAATGGCCGGCGGGAGCAAAATAGACCATTTAAACAGCCCAATACCGGTTCCTAGAAGTACTGTGACTGGGATGCCGATACAAATTGCCACGCAGAAGACCGTCATGCCTTTGAGCAGTAGACCCCACGGTGCCGAAAAGGTTTTATCTGTATGCATGGATGGCAGTATACATAAAAAAGCCGCTCTTTCCAGAGCGGCTGTCGGATTTTCCAAACCTTGGAAAACTTATGCGTCGCCGAGCTGCCAGCGGGTGTAGCGTTTGATGGTGACGGTGTCACCGATCTCTTTGCTTTTCGCTTCGAGCAGCTGAGTGATGCTGATTTTGTCTTCTTTGACGAACGGCTGTTCGATGAGGCATATCTGGGAGTAGAACTTGTTGAGTTTACCCTTCAGGATGCCTTCGACAATGTTGGCCGGTTTGCCTTCGACCTGTTTAAGGAAGAGGGCTTTTTCGTCTTCAACGAGCTGGGCCGGAACGCCGGAGCGATCCAGGGAAGCCGGACGGGCTGCCGCAACGTGCAGACAGACGTCGAGCGCCAGTTCTTTGAAGACCGCGCTGTTGACGGTATCGGCTTTGCTGAACGCGAATTCAGTCAATACGCCCACGGTTCCGCCCATGTGAATGTAGCTGGCGACGGCGCCGGTGCCGGAGACGGTGAATTTCTCGCTCTTGCGCAGAACGATGTTTTCACCGATTTCAGCGACCTTGGCGACGATGTCGGCTTTGAATGCTTCGGCGGGGTCGCCGGCGCAAGTCATCGCTTTATCGGTCATGTCCGCCACGAACTTCTGGAAGATTTCGTTGCGGGTCACGAAGTCGGTTTCGCAGTTGATTTCAACCATGACGCCGGTTTTGCCGTCAGCGGAAACCTTAGCGGAGATTTTACCGTTCTTGGCGACGCGGTCGGCTTTCTTGGCGGCCACGGCCATGCCGCGCTCGCGCAGCAGTTTGAAGGCCTGTTCTTTGTCGCCGTTGGCTTCCTGGAGTGCGCGTTTGCATTCCATCATGCTGACGTTGGTGGCGTCGCGCAGTTCTTTGACCATGCTTGCTGTAATTTCAGCCATTGTTAGATCCTCTCAATTAAATTACTCAGCCTTGGTTTCTTCGACCGGAGCGGTTTCAGCAACCGGAGCTTCTTCCGCATTCACGGCATCAGCGGCTTCTTTGGCTTTGAATTCGGCTTTCTCCGCTTCTTTCTTCTTTTCTTTTTCGGCGGCGGCTTTTTCTTTTTTCAATTTGTCGAGAACCTTGGCGCGTTTCTTTTTCTCTTCGTCTTCTTTGGCTTTGCGCTCTTCACGGGCGGCATCGGCAACTTTACGTTCCGCTTCCTGCTCGTCTTTGCGGCGCTTGTCTTCAGCGGCTTTGGCTTTGACGAAGGCTTCGTGTGCGTCGGTAATGGTGCCGCCGAGGATGTCGGCGATCAGGGTGAGCGAACGGATCGAGTCGTCGTTGCCGGGAATCGGGTAGGCAACCAGATCCGGGTCGGCGTTGGTATCGACCAGCGCGACAACCGGAATGCCCAGACGCTGCGCTTCGGCAATCGCCAGTTTTTCGCGGCAGATGTCGATGACGAGCAGGGCGCCCGGCAGCGAGGTCATATCTTTTACGCCGGTGAGGTTGCGTTCGAGCTTGGTGAGCTCACGGCGCAGAACGGACTGTTCCTGCTTAGGATAGGCTTTGAGTTTCACTTCGTCGCCGAAGAGATTCTGCAGTTCTTCCATGCGTTTGACGCTCTGGCGGATGGTCTGGTTGTTGGTGAGCATACCGCCGAGCCAACGGTAGATGACGTAGGGCTGGCCGGCTTTTTCAGCGGCTTCCTGGAAAATGGAGCGCGCCTGTTTCTTGGTGCCGACGAAAAGGATGCGGCGGCCGTTCATTACGAGACCGCTCAGGAACTCCTGCGCCAGCTTGAGCTGTACGACGGTTTTCTGAAGGTCGATGATGTAGATCCCGCCTTTGGCGCCGTGAATGAAGCGCTTCATTTTGGGATTCCAGCGTTTGGTCTGATGACCGAAGTGCAGACCTGCATCCAGCAGTTCCTGAATCGTCACAGTTTTCTGAGACATAAGCAGCCCTTTCCATAGTTCGTTTTTGAACAATCCGCTTTGGCTTCCCGGGGGCAACCGGACAGCACTCGCTTCAGCCCCGCTTCATGCGGAAGCTATTAAGGACGGAGGTTATACGCAGTAAAACCCGGTCTGGCAAGCGGCTTTTAATATTCCATTCACAATATTCAACAGCCAATTTCCAGATCCGGTGAGAACTGAATATTGAGTATTGGATATTGAGCATTCCGCCAGCGGCGGGCACTACTCGTGGTGGTGCCGGACATCCAGCCCCTTGACCACGAAAATTGTGTTCTCGGCGATGTTGGTCGCGTGGTCGCCGATCCGCTCCAGATTCCGGGCCACCAGCAGCAGATCCAGCGCCCGCGTAATCATGCCGGAGTCTGTTTGCATCAGCGCCAGCAGATCGGCCGTGATGCGCCGGTTCATATCGTCGAGGTGGTCGTCGCGCAGTAATACGATGCGCGCCTGTTCCACCGCGCGGTTCACATAGGCGTGCAGACTTTCCTTGACCATTTGGCCGGCCAGCGCCGCCATTTCCGGCAGGCTGGTGGATAACGTGCCCGGCGGCGGCTCTTCCAGCAGCCGTTCCGCTTTGCCGCAGATATTGATAGCCAGATCGGCCATCCGCTCCAGATCGCTGTTAGTTTTTACAGCACCCAGAATAAAACGCAGGTCGCCCGCCGTGGGCTGGTAGAGCGCGATCAGCCGCAGGCAGATTCCGTCGATTTCAATCTGAAGCCGGTTGACCTGTTCTTCGTGTTCACGGATGCGCGGGACAGCGGCCGCATCGCGTTCGCACAACACCCGGATCGCATCGGTGATCATCGCCTCGCTGAGCGCGCTCATTTTGATCAGCGTGTGCTTCAGAACCGTTAACTGCTCGTCGAAATGCCGTTCCATATATCTCCTAGCCGTAGCGTCCGCTGATGTAATCCTGTGTGCGTTTATCCGCCGGGTTTGTGAAAATGTTGCCGGTCGGTCCGAACTCGATCATATCGCCGAGCAGCATATAGCCCGACAGATCGGAGATGCGTGCGGCCTGCTGCATGTTATGGGTCACAATGACGATGGTGTATTGCTCCCGCAGTTCCAGCATGAGATCCTCGATCTTGCCGGTGGAAATGGGGTCGAGCGCCGAGCAGGGTTCGTCCATGAGAATCACTTCGGGCTCTACGGCCAGCAAACGCGCCACGCAGAGCCGCTGCTGCTGATCCATAGGCAGAGACAGCGCGGGGCTGTCCAGACGATCCTTCAGCTGATCCCACAGCCACGCGGCCCGCAGACTGCGCTCAACGACTTCCTGAAGCCGGTTCTTCCGGGTTATGCCCGCCACGCGCAGGCCGAAGGCTACGTTGTCCCGGACGGACAGGGGAAAGGGGTTGGGGCGCTGAAACACCATGCCGACGCGCTTGCGCAACCGGCAGACATCCATGTCGGATCCGTAGATCGACTGGCCGTCGAGCAATACGTCGCCGGTTACCCGTGCGCCGGGAATGAGGTCGTTCATGCGGTTCAGGCAGCGCAGCAAGGTGGATTTTCCGCAGCCTGACGGGCCGATTAAGGCCGTGATCCGGTTGACCTGCACGAGCAGATCCACCTGTTTCAATGCCTGGAATGTTCCGTAGAACATATCCAGATTCCGGACGGTCATCCGCGGTGTGTGGGTCGTTTGGGAAACAGATGCGTTCATCAACCGAACCTCCCGGTGACGTAGTCGCTGGTGCGCTGATCTTTAGGTACGGTGAAAATCCGGGCCGTTTCGCCCATTTCAATCAGTTCGCCCATCAGGAAAAACGCCGTTTCATCGGCCACGCGCGACGCCTGCTTGGTGTTATTTGTAACAAGGATGATCGTGTAGCGCTCTTTGAGGACGGACAGAGCATCTTCAATGCGGGCGGTGGAAATAGGATCGAGACCGGAGCAGGGTTCGTCCAGCAGGACGACTTCGGGCTCCATCGCCAGCGTTCTCGCCAGACAGAGGCGCTGTTGCTGTCCGCCGGAGAGACGCAGTGCCAGCAGATCCAGCCGGTCTTTTACTTCATCCCAAAGAAAAGCCGACGTCAGCGTTCGTTCCACAATTTCATCCAGCGCCGCGCGGTTGCGTATGCCGCAGAGGCGCGGCCCGTAGGTCACGTTGTCGTAAATACTCATCGGGAGCGGCATCGGGAGGGCAAATACCATTCCGACCCGCTTGCGTAATTGAACGGCGCTTTGCGACGGATGGTAAATATCCGCGCCGTCCAGCAGGACGCGGCCTTCGGCCCGGCTCTCCGGATCGAGGTCGTTCATCCGGTTCAGTGTGCGCAGGAACGTGGTTTTGCCGGAACTGGCCGGACCGATAATGCCGAGGATGCGGTTGGCCGCCACGTTCAGCGTCAGACCGCGCAAGGCCTGATGGCGCCCGAAAAAGACGCTCAGGTTCTGCACCGAAATTTTTACCTCACGTTCCACTCATCACCCTTTCCGCACTAACGCGAACGTTTCGCGATAAACCGGTTCATCATCCAGTAGGCCGCCAGATTCACAAACAACACGGCAAAAACAAGCACCGCCGCCGTCGCGTAAGCTTTCTCGTTGGAGATCCCTTCACGCGCCAGCAGATAAAAATGCACCGACATGGTCCGCACGGAATCATTCAGAGAGTGTGGCATCATCAGTGAAGAACCGGCGGTAAAGATGACGGCCGCCGTTTCGCCGATGGATCGGCCGATGCCCAGCATAACGCCGGTCATGATACCGGGCAGGGCGTTCGGCAGAACCACTTTATACACCGTCTCCCAGCTTGTGGCGGCCAGCGAGCAGCTCACTTCTCGATAGGCTTGCGGTACGGAGCGGATCGCCTCTTCCGAAGTCCGGATGATGGTCGGCAGAATCATGATGGCCAGCGTCAGTCCGCCGGAAAGCATCGACCAGCCCATGCCCAGCATGGTTACGAAAAAGATGTATCCGAACAGACCGAAGATGATCGACGGAATGCCGGCCAGACAGTCTGTACCGAAGCGGATGATTTTCGTGATGCGGTTTTCACGGGTGTATTCCGAGAGGTACACGGCGGTACCTACACCCATCGGCAGCGCGATCACGATGGCGATCAGCGGCAGGAGCACGGTACCGACCACCGTCGGCAGAATGCCTCCGGCTTTGCCCATTTCCTTCGGCTTGGTCGAGAGGAACTCCCATGAAATTTCCGGAACTCCGCGCTTGAGTACGAAGGCAATGATCAGCACGAGCACAACGACGGTAAGAAGCGTGGCCAGTCCCAGAAGGATTACAGCCATTGCCTGTGTAATTTTTGGAGATATCCTCACGATCAACTCCCCGTCTTTCGTTTCATCGCGGCCATCGCCAGCGAGTTAAGGATCATAACCACCACAAATAGAACCACGCCGGTTGCGAACAGCGCCTGCCGGTGCAGACCGGTCGCGTAGCCCATTTCAAGCGCGATATTCGCGGTCAGTGTTCGTACGGAGTCCAAAGCGGAGTGGGGGATTTTTACGGCGTTACCCGCCACCATGATAACCGCCATGGTTTCGCCGACCGCCCGGCCCATGGCCAGAATGACGCTGGCGATAATTCCTGACCGCGCGGCCTTCAGGATCACCATGTGTACGCTTTGCCAGCGGGTGGCACCCAGCGCCAAGGCTCCTTCAAGATAGGTGCGCGGCACGGCGTTGATGGTATCGACGGAAATACTGATGACGGTCGGCAGCACCATGATGCCCAGAATGATCGACGCGGCCAGCAACGATAATCCCGGTCCGCCGAAATGGTTGCGGATGAACGGTGCCAGAACCATCACGCCCATGAATCCGTACAAAACAGATGGAATCCCGGCCAGCAGTTCGATCATGGGCTTGATGATTCTCATGACGGAACGCGGCACGAATTGCGTCAGGAAGATGGCTCCGGCTACTCCCAGCGGCGCGCCGATCAGCATGGCGCCCAGCGTGACCCACAGCGAGGCAATGATCATCGGATAGATGCCGAACTTACCGGCGGCAGGATTCCATTCCGAGGCGAACAGGAAATCTTTGAACCCGACTTTGACGATGAAAGGAACGCCTTCTTTCAGAATGAAAAGGGCGATCAGCAGCAGGCTGACCGTGGCTGAAAAGGCCACGGCCATAAATATATAACGTGCCAGCTTGTCGCGGCACCAGGTCGCAACAGCATCTCCGGCATGCCGTTGGCCGGGACGCTGCGGATGTGCCGGAGTGTTCGGGGTTTCCTGCATTCGCTTTGCTTTCCCTTTGGCCGGTTTATTTTGCGGGAATCAGTCCGCTTTCTTTGATCGTCTTCTGTCCCTCATCGGAGCAGACATAATCAATGAAAGCCTTGCAGGCACCGGTCGGTGCACCTTTGGTCAGCAGATAGACGGGGCGCACGATGGGATAACGACCCGCCACCACTTCTTCCGTTGTACAGGCCGTGCCATGAACGGTCACCGCCTTGAGTTTTTCGTTCAGCAGACCGTGTGACAGGTAACCGATGGCGTTCTCATCCATGATAACGGTTTCGCGAATCGTGCCGTTTGAGTCCTGAATGATGGCGTCTTTTGTGAGAACAACGTCTTTAACGATCTGCTCGAACGAAGAGCGCGTGCCGGAACCGGCTTCGCGGGAGACGACGGTGATGCCGTGATCCGCTCCGCCCAATTGTTTCCAGTTGCTGATCTTCCCGCTGAAGATGTCGCGAATCTGTTCCATCGTCAGATCTTTAGCCGGATTCGCGTTATTCACGACCACGGCAATACCGTCACGCGCAACGACGACCGATGTCAGCGCCTGCGCTTCCGGCGGAAGTTTTACAAGATCCGCCATGCCGATCTGGGCCGCGCCGGAGAGGGCTGCCTGCACGCCGAGTGCCGAGCCGCCGCCTTGAATGGTTACCGCGATATCCGGCTGCTCAGCCATAAACTGCTCGGCCAGTTTTTCAGCAAACGGCTGAAAAGCCGTTGATCCCGCTGCCGTTACGGCAATCCGCTGTTTGCCGCATCCGCTGCTGAGCGCAATGGCACCGCCGCACACTAACGCAAAAATTACCTGTTTCATTTGTAACTCCTTATATTTGAATGAGTACCGGTCTGCGTGATCATCCTGTTTAATCCCGATGTTCACTTCAGTCTGCTCCTGAAAATCCGAGACAAGATACGGAAAGGCCTGCGGTGTGTCGAGCCCGACTCTCACGGATTTCTAGCCGACGCCTAATAAAACCCTAACACTGCAACAATAGCTTGTGTGCAGATTTTTAACGGGTTGCAAACAGAACAGTGGTTAGGTGCCCGTAAAGACAGGCCGCGCGGCAATAGGTAAATCCGGCGGCAGTAACCTGAACAGGGAGGAATGGAATATCATGAAGAAAATGTTCATAATAATGACTGCAGTTGCGGCGGTTGCCGCGCACAGCGCTCAGGCGCAGCAGTCTGGAGAGCTGGCGGCGCTTCAGCAGCAGCTCAATGAGCTGTCGGCGAAGATCGCGCAGCTCGAAAAGTCAAATGCTGAAAAGACCGCGATAGTTGAAAAAACCGCGCAGGTCGAAAATGCGAATGCGGAGAAAATCGCCCAGATCGAAAAAGACAACGCCCAGAAGACGTGGTCGCTGGAACAGCTTCAGGCCGAAGGAAAGAAGAATCTGGCCGGTGCATGGGCTAATGACATCAAGATCAAAGGCGATATCCGTGCGCGGTATGAAAAACGCGACGTGGCAGATACCACCACCAAAGACCGTCAGCGTATCCGTCTGCGGGTCGGTGCGTATGGCAAGATCAATGATCAGGCAGACTTCGGTATACGTCTGGCCACTGGTGCCGGATCCCGTACTTCATCGAATCAGGATCTGGATAGTGCCGGTTCGCAAAAAACAATCTCTCTGGATCAGGCCTATGTCGATTGGCATCCGGAATTGTTGGGCGGTGCGCATGCGTTTATCGGTAAAATGCCGCAACCCTGGATGGCAGCCGGTTCCGGACTGGTCTGGGACACCGACCTGAATCCCGAAGGTGTGGCTTTCACCTACGAAAAACAGTTTATCCCGGTCAAGCTGATGGCAAATGCCGGAACCTTTCTTATGAGGGAAAATGTCGCAGATGACGTTCAACTGTGGGCCGGTCAGGTGGCTGCTGAGAAGAAATTCGGCGACACGACACTGACCTTGGGTATGAGCGACTATTATTTCGCCAATGCCGATAGTAAGACGAATAGCCTGACCGGACTTCTGGATTCCAGCGCCAGCAATCCTAATACCAAGGGCGGCGACTTTAATCTGGTCGAAGGCTTTGGTTCGTACGCCTTCACGGTTTTCAAAATTCCGGTTAAGCTGGACGGCCAGTATGTTGTTAATGTGGTTGCCGCCAATAAGAACGAAGATACGGCGTACCTCGCCGGTGTCACAGTTGGTAAAGCCAAGGACAAAGGCACGTGGGAAATCGGCTACAGCTACCGCGATATCGGCAGAGACGCCGTGGTTGCCGGTCTGAATGATTCCGACTTCGCCGGGGAAACATGGACCGGCTGCTACGGCCACCGGTTTAACGGAAAATATCAGCTTGCCAAAAACGTGTCGGCCGATTTGGCCTACATTCTCAGCACCGACTGGAAAAACAGGGACGCGAACACCCTTCAGGCTGATCTGAACTTTAAGTTTTAAGGCTCCTGTTCAAATGCCTACGTGATCTGCGTGAGCAGATTGCACCCCGCAGGCCTCCGGCACCCCCGGAGGCCTGCACCTTTTTGCCCACGGCGGGATTCTTCCGTCCTAATGCATTTTTAACCGCCTCCTAATAATAATCTGACCGGCCGGCGTTACCTTTTGTGCATGACATACAGCAAATCCATACACAGCAGTGCCGACCTGCACGTACACAGCAAGTACTCGGACCGCCCGAGCGAATGGTTTCTCCGCCGCATCGGTTCGCCGGAGAGCTTTGTTGATCCGCAGGCTCTCTACCGCACCTGCCGTGAGCGCGGCATGGACTACGTCACCATCACCGATCACAACAAGATCAGCGGCGCGCTCGAAATCGCCCATCTGCCCGGAACGTTTCTCTCTTCCGAACTCACCACGTACTTCACGGAAAACAACAGCAAGGTACACTGCCTGGTCTGGGGCATCACCGAGAAGACGTTCCGCGATCTCGATGAACTGCGCCCGAACATCTACGATCTGCACCGCTACATGAACGAAAACCACATCGTTCACGCCATTGCCCACCCGCTGTTCCGCGATAACGACCGCCTCACCGTCGAGCAGTTTGAAAAACTCATTCTCATGTTCAAGCGGTTCGAAGGGCTCAACGGGTCGCGCCACCCGCGCGCCGGTGTGCTCGCCCAGACCGTTTTTGAAAATCTGACGCCGGAACTGATGGAAAAGCTTGCCGATAAACACGGCATGGCGCCGACCGGTTCCGAACCCTGGAAAAAGTTTCTTACCGGCGGCAGTGACGACCATAGCGGACTTTATACCGCCGAGGCGCATACCGTCACCCCGCGCGCCGCGACGGTCTTTGATTTTCTTCAGAATCTCGGCGACGGCAACCACCGGCCCGGCGGGCGGGCAGGCACCAGTGTACGGCTGGCGCACAGCCTCTACGGCATCGCCTACAGTTATTATGAAAACCGCTTTCTCAAAAACAGCACCGGAAAGGACAGTCTCGTCGGGGCCATGCTCAAACGGATTGTCGAAGAACCGAAAGCGCCGGAAAGCGGTTTGCGCGCAACTTTTACAGAACCCATCCGCCGGCTGATTTTCGACCAGAAGAAAAAGCAGCTCAACGACATCGAGAAAATGCTTTTGGAAGAGATCATCGCCATCCGTCAGCGTTCCGCGGCTGAACCGGCAGATGAAGGCGATATTCCGTACCGCGAGGACGACCGGAAATTCAAAGCCGCCTGCCGGATCGGTCACCAGCTGACCTTCATTTTCATCCAGCGCTTTATTGAACAGATCCAGCGCGGAGGCCTCATTGAGAGCATCCAGTCCTTCGCCTCGCTCGGTCCGGTGGCGCTGGGTCTCGCGCCGTACCTGACCGCTTTCAGTGTGCAGCACAAGGACGAAAAATTTCTGCGCGAAGTCGCCGCGAATTTTCCCGGCACGGAAAAGCTCACGAAGCGCTCCGGAAAACGCGCATGGTTTACCGACACTTTTAATGACATGAACGGCGTGGCAAACACCATTCGCACACTGGCCGCACTGGCGCACAAGGAAGGAAAGGAAATCACGGTCGTCACCTGCCTGCCGGAGAAACCGAAAGCGGATTTCCCGCTCAAAAATTTCCGGCCCGTCGGCACTTTCACGCTGGAGGAATACAACCGGCAGGAACTGGTTTACCCTCCGTTCCTTGAAATCATCAACTGGCTCGAAGAGGAGGATATCGACGAGGTCATCATTTCCACACCCGGCCCGGTCGGTCTCGCCGCGCTCGGCGCGGCGCGTATGCTCAAACTGAAAGTGCGCGGTATTTATCACACCGACTTCCCGCAGTATGTCCGCCATCTGGCCGACGACGAACAGATGGAAGATCTTACCTGGCGCTACATGTCGTGGTTCTACGAAGGGATGGACCGCCTCGCCGTGCCGAGTCAGGCCTATCTCGACCAGCTGGCCGGGAAAGGTTTTGACCGCGAGAAGCTTTACGTCATGCCGCGCGGTGTTGACCTCGAACGTTTCTCGCCGGAAAAGCGCGACGAAAAGTTCTGGGCGCAGTTCGGCCTCGGCGGCGGTTTTAAATTTTTCTACGCCGGACGCATTTCCAAAGAGAAAAACCTCGAGAATCTGCTCAATGCATTCCGCTCGCTTAACGGCGAGAAGAACTTCAGCGCGCAGCTTATCCTGGCCGGCGACGGCCCGCATCTGGAAGAACTCAAAAAGGAATATGCCAATGAGAACGTCACCTTTACCGGACGTCTCAGCGGTGAAGAACTCGCGCGGGCCTACGCCGGTGCGGACTTCTTCGTGTTTCCGAGCCTTACCGACACCTTCGGCAACGCCGTTCTTGAAGCGCACGCCAGTGGACTGCCGGCTATCGTTTCGGGTGAGGGCGGCCCGTGCGAAATTGTCCGCTCGCACAACTCCGGTCTCGTGGTTGATGCGCGCCGCCCCGCAGCACTGGCCGAAGCGCTCCGCAGCGTGCGGCACAACGATGTTCTGCGCGGTGAACTGAGGGATGGGGCGCTGGCCCGCGCCCGCGCCAGCCGCTGGGAAACTGTCCTCGCGCAACTGTAGCCTCTGCGCTATCTTTCTTTGAATGAAGGAAAGAGTCACAGAGCCCGGTGTCTGGAAATATGCGCTGCCCGGCGGCTGGGAGGCGTTGGCCGGAAAGACGGATGCCGACAACGATCTGCTCAGCCTGAGAACGGCGCGGGCGAATGACCTTTGGTTTCATGTCCACGGACTGCCCGGCAGTCACGTTATTTTGCGCGGACCGGAAGGTGAAACTGCCGACAGCGCCACGATCAAAGCTGCGGCAGCGATTGCCGCGTGGCACAGCAAAGCGCGCGCCGCCGGAATCGTTCCGGTTTCCTGCACCGAAGCCAAAAACGTTTCCAAGCCGCGCGGTGCCAAACCGGGCTCGGTCTGCATCAAGCGCGAAAAAACGATCA
>JBAZTQ010000012.1:0-40169 GCA_041661845.1 Kiritimatiellales bacterium
CTCTTCCTCTGCGCGCCGCAAGTCCGGCGCAAACACGACGGCGGCGTCATCTTCTACGAACCCTCGCAGTTCATCCGCGAAATCCCGCCGCACCTCCTGAAAATGGATGGCGGATTTTTCTGAGTCATTGTCGCCAAAACGAAACTACCAGTCGTATCTATAAAAAAAGAGCTCCCAAGAAAATCCCCACCTTGCTTTTTTCTGAGCATTAACTAATGGTATGCAAAAGTTAACGTAGCTTCGGTTCTATTATGTCGGCACTAAAAATATATAAACGGTTCGGATTGAATAGGAGCCTAATACTTGCCAATGACGACGCATTGGGTTTCGTTAAAAAACTTCCGGACGGTTGTGTTGATCTGGTAATAACCTCGCCCCCTTATTGCATGGGAAAAGAGTACGAAACATCCAGCAACTACGATGATTTCGAAGAATTCCATCGCACGTTTCTTCCTGAGATAATTCGGATAACAAAGGATGGCGGTAATATCTGCTGGCAAGTTGGATACCACGTTAAAAATTCCGGAGTAATGCCTCTTGATTATTTAGTGCATCAAATTCTACAGCCGCACAAAGAGATCACCTTGCGGAACAGGCTTATTTGGACTTTTGGGCATGGACTCCATTGCAAAAAAAGATTTAGCGGTCGGCACGAAACTGTTCTTTGGTATTCCAAGGGCAACGAATATACCTTCAATTTAGATCCCGTTAGAATCGCCCAAAAATATCCCGGGAAAACGTACTACAAAGGTGCCAAACGCGGAAAACCTAGCGGGAACCCCAATGGGAAAAACCCTGCTGATGTGTGGGAAATACCAAACGTCAAAGCGAACCACATCGAAAAGACCACGCATCCTTGCCAATTTCCCTTCGCATTGGCACAACGTCTTATTCTGGCTTTGAGCAACAAGAATGGCGTGGTGTTTGATCCTTTCATGGGTTCTGGCACCACGGCATGCGCGGCCCTTGTTGAAAATAGAAAATTCATGGGTACAGAGATATCCCCGAAGTATTATCAACTAGCCGTTGATCGGTGCAAACAAGCGAATGCCCGAACTTTGCGCTTCCGGCCCCATGATAAGCCGCTTCTACCTCCCGATCCGAAATCTAAAGTAGCAACAAATCCCTTTACGTAAAGGATTGTGCGATATGGCAGCCACTACCCGAAAAAAGAAAAAGAAGCAAAAACTGTCAAAAGACGAGATAATCATTCGCCGAGACAAGCGGCTGTTCGAAAACAAAATTAATGCGCTTTTTAAGCGAACCGGATTCACGAGAATTAAGACAAAAAATGAACATTTCGAGTTCAAAGGGTCGACCAGCGAACTTGATACCATATTCATACATGAAAATATTTTGGTTATTTGTGAGGACACAATCCAAAATCAACAACAGGTCAAAGACCATTTCCGCAAGAAGGCTCTATTCTACTCACACCTGCAAAAAAACGAGTTGGAGCTTATTCCATTCTTAGAGTCCAAATTCCCAGAACTCGCCGCCATCACTAGGGACTCCTTTGCTCCATCAGAGATCAAAGTAATATATCTCTACTGCTCAAAATCGCCTATCGACACAGCACTATTAGCTCAACATCCCCATGTCACATACATGAGCTATACGTCCATTAAATATTTTTACGCACTAACTGGAACTATTTATAAGAGCGCAAAATTCGAGCTCTTCAAGTTTTTCAAGTTGAAGCTAACGGATATAGGCCACCCTAATACGGGCCAGCCCTTTGGGAAATATCCAGCGTTTGTGCTTCCAGAGACACCTAGCGGATTCCCACCTGATCATAAAATCATTACTTTTTACGTAGACCCAGAAACGCTAATTCAGCGGTCATACGTCTTACGCAAAGACAGTTGGTGCGATACGGAGGGTTTATACCAACGGATGTTGATGCGAGGGAAAATCAGAAAAATGCGTGAGTTCCTTGTGACCGCAGATCATGTTTACATAAATAACATCGTGGTATCGCTACCCGATACCGTTACGTTTTCAGACTCCAAGGGTGCAACAGTCTCTGCAGTGGATATCAAAGCCACCCAACACATAAGCGTATCTCTGCCTCAAGAGTATAATCTGATCGGCTTAATTGATGGCCAGCATCGCGTCTTCTCATATCACGAAGGGGATGATAAGCATGAGAAAAAGATACAATTAAAACGCCGTCGTCAGCAGTTGCTTGTGACTGGAATAATTTTCCCAGCAACGGTCGCAACTGAAACCAGAACAAAGCAAGAAGCAAAGCTTTTCTTGGAAATTAATGCCGAGCAAAGCAAAGCACGAAGCGATTTAAAACAGGCAATTCAGACGATTGTAGAACCATACAGCCCAACTGCGATCGCAAAATCTATCATTTCAAAACTCGCCCAATCTGGGCCGCTATGCGGATTGCTTGAAGAGCATTATTTTGATGACGGAAAAATCAAAACGACCTCTATTGTTAGTTACGGACTTAAGCATATCGTGACATTCGATGATGGGCCGGACTCCCACAGTCTGTACAAAATTTGGAAGAGTGAGGACAAAGGGAAGGCAGGAACTAATCTTGACGCTAGAAATGACTATGTGGATTTTTGCGCTACAGAACTCAATATGCTGATAGGCGCATTCAAAGCCGAGATAGGCAATGAACTATGGACCCCCGACAGAAACATAAGTCGAGCTCTGTCTACTACGACTATAAATGGGTTGATATACTGCTTGCGCTTATTAATCAGGAATAACAAAACCGGTAACTTCAAAGTTTATTCCACTGGATTTAAAAAGCTCACAGTGAGATTCAAACCAGGACCCGGGGCTTATAGATCCAGCCATTGGAAGTCACTTGGCGAAAAAATATACAATGATTGCTTCGCTTCAAAGGGGTAATAGTGTTGGTCAATGAATTTTAGAATCTGCTGATTCCTGAGTTCCAATCCCCGGAACGTTCTGTGTGTTCCGTGTATTCTGTGGTTAAAATTTCTTCATTACTCGGAAAGGTTTCTTCCGAAACAGTCTTGCCGATGTTTAAAAGAATTTGCAGTATCCTGCCGCAAACCGGTTGATGCCGGATATTTCCAACAGAAGGAAACGAAGAAAACAAAGGACAGCCGGTGCTGCTTCGTTACCTTGGTTGCCTTCTGTAAAAACACTGCGGAGATTCTGCTTATGCTCGCCAAAGTTTTTTCGGGTGCCGTTTTCGGCGTCGATGCCTACACGGTGGAAATTGAGGTCAACAGCGGCCACGGCGAACCAAAAACCGTAATCGTTGGGCTTCCGGATATTGCGGTAAAGGAAAGCGAGCATCGCGTGATTACCGCGCTGATCAACTCCGGCTTCACGCCGCCGCAAGGCCGCGTCACGATTAATCTCGCGCCCGCCAACATTAAAAAGGAAGGTCCAAGTTTTGACCTGCCGATTGCCCTCGGCATGATCGCGGCAGAAAACGACATTAAACCCGATCTGCTCGACCGCGCCTGCATCATCGGCGAGCTGGCGCTTTCCGGCGCGGTGCGACGCGTGCGCGGCGTCCTGCCGATTGCGCTCGCCGCACGGGCGGCGGGACGCAAGGCGATCATCGTTCCGGAAGAAAATGCCGAGGAAGCCGCTGTGGTGGACGGCATCAAAGTGTTCGCTGTGAAAAATCTGCGCGAAGCGGCGGATTTTCTGAATCTTAATCTGATACTGAAACCGCATACCGTTGACCTGAACAAGACCTTTGATGCGCACAACCAGTACGCCGCCGACTTTGAAGATGTGAAGGGACAGGAATACGCCAAGCGCGCAATCGAAGTCGCGGTCGCGGGCGGACATAACCTGCTGATGATCGGCCCGCCGGGAACCGGCAAGACAATGCTGGCGAAACGGATTCCGTCCATCCTGCCGCCGATGACGCTCGAAGAGGCGCTGGAGACCACCAAGATTCACAGCATCGCCGGCAAACTCGACGCGCACGAATCGCTGATCGCCACACGTCCTTTCCATTCGCCGCACCATACCGTTTCGGATGCCGGACTGCTCGGCGGCGGAACGCATCCGGTTCCGGGCGCGGTGAGTCTGGCGCACAATGGTGTGCTGTTTCTCGACGAACTGCCGGAGTTCCACCGCAACGCACTGGAAGTTTTACGCCAGCCGCTCGAAGACGGCGTGGTCACCATCGCCCGCGCCGCGGCCAGCGTAACGTTCCCCTGCCGCTTTATGCTGGTGGCGGCGATGAATCCGACTCCCGACGGTTATTTTCCCGACGATCCGCGCTCCACCTCGTCGCCGCTTCAGGTGCAGCGCTATCAAAGCAAGATCTCCGGCCCGCTGATGGATCGTATCGATATTCACATCGAAGTGCCGGCGGTCGATTACCAGAAACTCGCCGGACTCGAAAAAGGCGAGCCGTCGGCTTCCATCCGGGCACGGATTGTCGCCGCGCGGAAAATCCAGCAGGAGCGCTACGCCAAAGACCGGCACGTCCACAGCAACGCCGGAATGCAGCCCAAGCATTCGCGCAAATACTGCCGCCCGTCCGATGACGCGGCGCAACTGTTGAAAACCGCCGTGGCGGAAATGAATTTCAGCGCCCGCGCCTACGACCGGATTCTGAAAGTCGCCCGCACCATCGCCGACCTCGCCGGCGAAGAGCAGATCGGTACGGAGCATATTGCCGAGGCCATTCAGTACCGCACACTCGACCGGCGGGAATAAACGGATTTTGCAAAGAAAACGCGGGCACCCATACTTGGTCTGCAGCCCCGTAGGGCACCCGCCTTTTCTATCAAATCACCCAAGTGCAATGATAAGCATGATGAACACCAGACCGGTCACCACCAACAGGCAGCTGATGACAGCCTGTACCGCTTTCCGGACGCGCAAGATGGAAGCTAATTCCCCCCGCATCGCTGCTACTCCTTTGAACGCCTCTTCTGTACATAGATGAAGATTGCCTGATCAAGTATGCGGCGAAGCGGCTGATTGTGCTGACGGCTGTAATCCTGAAGCCGTTTTTTTACTTCCCGCGAAATCCGCACACTTTCAGAAGCCCCCTTCAGATTGGCATCCGCTCCGCTCATGGCCACAAGTTGCCACAATTGTGGTGAAGGTCAAATAAATTTACATTTACTTTAGGGTTTGGATGATGTGGGAGATTTACTACACTTTCCGCATGAGTGACACCGAATCAGTCCGGATAAGCAAAGAGCTGAAGCAGCAGTTAAAGCAATTGGCGGAAAACATGCGCCCGCGCACGGCCATCCAGTACCTGATTGAAGATGCCATTGAGCAATATCTTGACCGTGCCGCTGAAGAAAAAGGGGCTTCGTATCAGGTCAAGCCGGTTTCGAAGGCGAAGAAAAAAACTTAAGTATCATCCGTCGTAAAATCTGCGTTTATTCCCGGCCGTTATCTGTTATTGAGCTTTCATGCCTGCACATTTCTATAAAACAGCCGGTATCGTTCTGGCGCTGCTGGCCATGAGCCTGTTCAGTCTGGCACCGGTACTGCAAAAGTCGGCGCTGGACCGTCTGCCGCCGCTGACTTTCCGCCTCGGCCGGCATTCCAATGTATGGAAATCCATACTCAGCCTGCTGAAAGACCGGCGATGGATGCTCGGGTTTGCAGTCGGCTGTCTGGGGCTTCTGCCTTATGCAGCGGCGCTGCGGCTGGTCGGCGTGGCGGTGGTGCAGCCGCTTTACGGATTCGGATTTATCGTACTGATGACCGTTTCACGCTTCATGCTGCATGAAAAACTGCATCCGGCGGCACGGCTGGCGCCGGGGCTGCTGATTCTTATGCCGGTGTTCATCGGCCTCGGCGATGTCTCCGGTGTGCAGTACGACATCACGCAGCACAGCACGCAGGTCAGCCTCGGAATTTTTATGCTGTCGGTTCTGCTGACCGGCGGCACGCTGATCTTTTTTTCCGGAAAACATCCGCTCTGCTGGGCGGCGGTTTCCGGCGTGCTCTTCGGTGCCGGGGCGGTTTTTGCGCAGATGGCCATTTCGTTCCTGACGCTGGACGAGCTGCGCAGTGTAAACAGTTTTCACGCACTGATCCGTAACGAAGATATGCTGTTCAGTCTGGCCGCCGTACTGATCGCCGTGCCGCTGAATGTGTTTGCGGACTACTGCATGCAGGTAGGCCTGCAGCGAAAAACGGCGTCGCGGTTTATGCCGATGGCGCAGACGGTGAACAACGCCGTGGCGGTGGCGGGCGGGATTGCCATCTTCGGCCAGCGCGTGTCGCACTGGCCTTTTTACACGGCAGGCATTGTGATGGGTCTCGCCGGACTCTTCCTGCTGGCCCGCTTCAAGCACCGCTCAGAACGGACTTTTGAACACTGACGCCGGTTCTTCGCCGCTCAGCAGCAGCTTCCGCCCCAGCAACCGGAGCTTTTGTTTGGCTTTTTTGCCGGGGCTTTCCTGCGGAATCGTCACCGCCTCTGTATACAACTCATCAATCAGCTTTTGAACGATCTGCTTGGCGGCATCCGGATGGGAAAGCCCGAGAGCGCGGCGGCGCATTTTGGCCATCCGTTCCGGATCCTTCAGCAGCAGATCCACTTTATAGGCCATGGTGGCCAGCTGGTTGCATTTCACGGCGGCACCGTTTTCCAGCAGGAAGTCGCTGTTGCGTTCTTCCTGTCCGGGAATCGGCTGATAGATCACCATCGGCAGCCCGCAGCTCATCGCCTCGGCCGTGGTCAGCCCGCCGGGCTTACCGATGTAAAGATCGGCCGACTTCATCCATTCATCCATTTCGGTGGTGTAACCCAGCACTTTAAAATCGAGGTGTGCCGCGCTTTCCGGACGCTGACTGAGCTGTTCCAGTACACTCTGGCGCAGCTTTTCATTTTTTCCGCAGATCACCACAATCTGCACCGGCATGGTGAGATCGCTCAGCACTTCGACAATCCGCTCGGCCGAACTGACGCCGAGCGCCCCGGCGGAAACCAGCAGCATCGGCGCATCGGCGCGCAGTCCCTGCTTCGCCCGCAGCACCGCGCGTTCTTTGTTTTCGCAGAACACCGGATCGATCGGAATGCCGGAGACGGTGATGCTCTCCGGCGGAAAGCCGATATTTTCGAGCTGCACCCGGCATTCCTCGGTGGCCACAAAGTAATGGTGAATCAGCCGGGACAGCCACATGGCGTGCGCATAATAATCGGTGATGGTGATCGAAAGCTGCGTGTCCACCTTATCGTGCTTGATCAGGTGCGAAAGAATTTCCGCCGGCAGAAAATGGGTGCAGATGGTGATGTCCGGCTTGAATTTTTTAATCTGCCGCACCAGCGAACCGGTGTTCATCCGGTCGAGCATCAGCCGCATTTTTTCCGTCTTCCACGGTTCGTCCTGGGATTCGTAAAACCAGCCCAGCAGCGTCGGCGCGCTTTTGACCAGATCAATGTAAAACTGTCCGTAGAACCGGCGGAACATTTTGTTGGTGTAGCGCAGCGCATCGACGTGCAGCACTTCGCCGGTGGCGGGATGGGCGGCGGCGGCTTTAGCGAGCGCCTCGCCGGCGCGAATATGCCCGGTGCCCGCGCTGACTGAAATAATCAACACACGGTGCCCGGAACCCTTCGGTCGTATTTTCATATAATCTCCCGGTGAACCAGTTCATGAACCAGCCGGTCGGCTTCGATGTGCGCCGTTTCGACGAACGCCTTGAAGTCCTCGGCATTTTTCCCGGTCGGATCCGGCACGTTCAGATTTTCCACTGCGTCTTCGCCCTGCCAGCCGTACTCCATCAGCCGGAACACTTTTTCTTTCGCTTCCGGATATTTTTCGAGAATGAAATCTTTGTGCTCCTGCTCCATCACCAGAATCAGATCGGCGCGCTTTACCAGCCTGGCGGACAGCGGCTCCGACGTATGCCGGCGCAGCGTGAAGCCGTTGTTGCGCGCAATCAGCGCCACGACATCGTTGACCCGCCCGCCGGTATGCGCCTTCGTGCCCGCCGAGGTGATCTTAATGCGCTTGAACGCATCGGAACGGTATTGCGAAAGATAATGCTTAAGGTAGCCGGAAAAATAGGCGCTGCGCGTGCGGTTAGCCGTGCAGACAATGACCAGATGGAACTTCCGCTTAAAGAAAAACATGCGCTGAGTGATAAATCAAAACAGCCGTTTTAACAAGTCAAACATCCGCGCGTTGGCGTTTCCAAGCATTGGAAGAAACGGTTCCATCTTTTCCAGCGTCTGGATAAACGGCCCGCCGGTGATTTCATTTTGGCAGTGTTCGTAAAGCGACAGCAGGCTCTCGTCGGTCGTCTCGAGATGGAACTGAAGCGCCAGCACCTTGTCCCGATAAATAAACGCCTGGTTTTTACAGGCCGCGCTCGATGCCAGATGCACCGCGCCGTCCGGAATACCGAACGTGTCGCCGTGCCAGTGAAACGCCATGAACTCCGCCGGAAATATTTTCCCGTCACCGGTCAGCGGGAAAAAGCCGATTTCGCGCTGATCGTTTTTCCGGACATGGGCACCCAGCACTTCGGCAATGAGCTGCGCGCCGAGGCAAATACCGAGCACCGGTTTGTTCTGTGCGATGATTTGTTTGATGAAGGCTTTTTCTTCCGCCAGCCACGGATAAACGGACTCGTCATAAACGCCCATCGGCCCGCCCATCACAATCAGTCCGTCGATCTTTCCAGTGTTTGGAAAATTGTCATCCGCCCAAAGCCGCGTACAGGAAACGGCGTGACCGTTTCCGGCCAGCCACGGCCCGATGCATCCGAGCCCCTCGAACGGAACGTGCTGTAACCAGTGAATATTCATGGATAAAGGATTAATGAAATACCGGCGGACTGGAAAGCCGGAATATGCCGTGAAGAACCAAAAATAAACAGTCCCGGTTTGCCACCTTCGAACCGCCGCGCTACATTCGCGGGGTTGTTGTTTAAACTGCGGCTGATAACACGGTTGGCGAGGGGTGGAGCATGACTACTATGGCCTATTTATTGAGACGGTATTCGATCACGATGATTGGCGCTATCGGACTGGCGGGTTCAGCAAGCGCCGCCGACTGGCCGCAGTTTCTCGGGCCGAACACCAACAACATCTCCCTCGAGCGCGGCCTGAACAAGTCGTGGAGCAACCAGCCGCCCCGCATTCTCTGGAAAACCGATTTAACCGACGACGGTTACGCCGCGCCATCCATTGCCGGCGGCAAGCTGTTCATCGTAGATCATCTGGGCTCGAACGATATCGTCCGGGCTCTCAGCATCGCCGACGGCCATGAACTTTGGCGTTATGAATATCCGGATGCCGTTAAAGCGCATCAGGGATTCACCGCCAACACGCCTCTGGTTGATGGAAACAAGGTCTACACCTACAGCCGCCGCGGCAAGATTCACTGCCTCAACACCGAGTCCGGCACCATGCTGTGGAGCCGCGATCTGGCCGCCGAATACCAGAGCAAAATGCCGCCATGGGAGTTTTGCATGTCGCCCGTTGTTGACGGCGACAAATTAATCCTGTGCCCGAACGGCGAACGCTGCGGCCTGCTCTTCCTGGACAAAACCACCGGGAAAACCCTGAAAGAGGCGGCCCCCGGATTTCTCGCCAGCTACGCCACGCCGATCATTGCAACACTCAACGGCGTCCGGCAGTACGTTCTGTTCGGCACCGACCGCCTGGCCGGGTTTTCTACCGATGACGGCAAAGAACTGTGGCAGGTTCCCTGGCCGACCAAGTTCGGCGGTAAAAAAGGGCCGACCCCCCTGCTGCTGGGCGACAACCGCATTTTCGCCTCGACCACCGAGGGCGGCGACACGGGCGTTGTCGATCTTTCCTCCGGCTCACCGGTCGTAACGTGGAAGCATCAAAAAATGCAGGATCATTTCCCCACACCGGTTTTCTATCATGGCCGCATTTACGGCTCCTCCGATCCGAAGCTTCTGGTCTGCCTCGATCCGGCGGACGGCCGGATCCTGTGGGAAAAAGAGACGGGTAAATATACGTCCGTCCTCGCGGCGGACGACATCGTCATCGCTTTGTCCGGCACCTCCGGCGAATTAATCATGCTGGATGCCGCTGTTCCGGAATACAGCGAACTCGGACGTTTCACCCCGCTGGGCGGCGCAAGCTGGACGGCACCGGTTTTGTCCGACGGACGCCTTTACGTACGCAACAAAAGCGCTATCACCTGCATTGATCTGAAAGCGGCTGCCGACAAGTAGCCGGGAAACTCAACGTTCAAGACCGGATCATGATCAGCAGCATTTTAAACGGCGCTTCGGCGGCCTGCACGTCGTGCGGAATGTTGGCGGGCATGATAATCAGTTCGCCGGCTTTCACCGTTTGCGGTTTGCCCGCAATGATGAACGTTCCTTCGCCTTCAACCACTTCGACGACCGCGTCAAAGGGCGAAGTGTGCTCACTCAGCCCCTGCCCTTTATCAAACGAGAAGAGCGTGATGTTGCCGGTTTCCTTTTTGAGCAGCGTACGGCTGACCACCGCGCCGTCGGAATAGTCCACCAGTGTTTTCAGATTGAGTGCTTTGCCTTTGAGTTCTTCCATTTCATACCTCCAGCGTTTTAACTTCGCGCAGTTCACCGTCGAGACCAATCACCGCTTCTTCGATAATCAGATCGTTGCGTCCGCTCCGGCGCGCGGCTTCCCTGACCATCATCATCAGTCCGCCGCAGCAGGGAACTTCCATCCGGACGACAATAACCTTGGGAATTCCGTTTGCCTTGAGAATTTCAGTTAATTTTTCAACATAGCCTTCCGTACGGTCAAGCTTCGGACAGGCGATGGCGATAGCCCGTCCGCGAATAAACCGCCAGTTGACATCCGGCGAGGCCGACGGCGAACAGGTGCTGAGTACCACCAGTTCGCGGTTCTTGAAAAACGGTGCCTCGACCGGAACCAGATGCAGCTGCGTCGGCCACTGGTTGAGTTCCGACGGAATCACCTGTCCGGGAACGCCCTGACTTTCGACCTTCGATTTTGCGACTTTTGACGGCTCCGCAAAGCGGAGTTTCATCCCGGGGCATCCGCCAGCTGGAGGAGTTTTCGGCTTCTGTTTATGCAGATGCTGTTCCACCGCCGTTTCGTCAAATTCCGGAGCATCCCGCTCGATAATCTTCAGCGCGCCGGTCGGGCATTCCCCGATACAAGCGCCGAGTCCGTCACAGAAAACATCACTCACCAGCTTTGCCTTGCCGTTCACGATGGCCAGCGCGCCCTCGGCACAGCCGGTAACGCAGGCTCCGCATCCGTTGCACTTTTCTTCATTAATCTCAATAATTTTGCGTTTCATAACTTTTCTCCATTAACTGGAACAGACTCTATCACACTCTGAAATCGGAGCATTGATCTGCATCAAGTTGTGCAATTGGCATTTTTTATGTGGGGAAAACCCTTACATAAAATGGCTTTTATACGGACGCCCGCTGTGTATAGTCCGCGATCAGAGTTTCGGAGAAAGATGCACTTAGGGGTTTGTTGCGGACTTCTCTGATTCTTTCGACAACGAAAGAGCTCGGGCCCTCACAATCGCTTGCGGCTGTGAGGGCTTTTATTGTTTCGCCAAACAACACGCGGAATCAAATTTTTGATAGCGTTTGTCGCGCAGTCTCCTAATATAGCGAACCTTTTACAAAGCCCGGGCGGCGAAATGGTAGACGCAAGGGACTTTCCGCCTCCGGCGGACAAGTCCGCCTGTGGCGGACCTGCCGCCGGCAGAAAAATCAAAACAGAAGGTAAAATGGAAACTCTGGAGCACAGACCGGCCGCCTATGCGCTCAGCAGTGAAGATAAAAAATGGATTTACAAGGGCTCTTCAAAGGATCTGGCAGAGAGAATTCCCGCTCACTTGTCCGGCAATGTTCCGCGCACAAAAAACCGCTTGCCGCTGAAATTGGTTTACTACGAATACTTTGATAACTATACAGATGCTCGCCGTCGCGAAATCTGGCTTAAAAGCGGCCAAGGACGCGAGTGGCTTAAGAAACAGATTGATCAATAGAATTTGCCTGGGTGGCGAAATGGTATACGCAAGGGACTTAAAATCCCTTGATCGAAAGATCATGCGGGTTCGAGTCCCGCCTCAGGCACCAACTAAAAAGAGGATATAACCGGATGAGACTTTCCGCCTGCGGCGGATCTGCCGCAGGCAGAAAAATCCCTTGACCGAAAGGTCGTGCGGGTTCGAGTCCCGCCCCGGGCACCATTTTAAGGAGCAGTGATGAACATCAACCAACTAACCGCCAACAAAGACGAACAGGCGCTGATTGCTGAACTGCTGGCCAACGGCCAGAAACACCTTTTCGCCGACTGGGACGCTCCCGGTACGAACAACGAAGCCAAAGTCGTTTTCCTGAAGAGTCTGACCCGCATCAATGAATCCTACCCCGGCGGGCTGACCGGCTATATTTCCAACGCCCGGAAACTGCTCGCCGAAGCCAAAACGGGTGCCAATCCGTTCGAAGGATTTATTCCGCACCAGCCGGACAAGGTGGATTTGACGAAGTTCGACGCCGCCTACGATCACTACGAAGCGCTGGGCAAAGACCACTTTGATAAAACCGCCATCGTTCTCGTCGCAGGCGGACTCGGCGAACGGCTCGGCTATTCCGGCATCAAGCTGGATATTCCGGTTGAAGTGACCGAAGCGACTTCCTACCTCGCGCATTATGCCGCCTGCCTCAAAGCGATGGAAGCGCGCATGAAACAGCCGAAGCCGGTGCCGTTCATCATCATGACTTCCGACGACACCAACGCCAAAACCGTCGCCGCGCTCGAAGCCAATAACTGGTTCGGCCTGAAAAAGGAACAGGTTCATATCCTCAAGCAGGAACTGGTACCGGCCATCGCCGACAACGACGGACGACTCGCGCTGGCGGAAAAATACAAACTGATCCTCAAGCCGCACGGCCACGGCGACATTCACATGCTGCTCTACAGCACCGGTCTCGCCGCCAGGCTGGCCAAACAAGGAATCGAACATCTGCTTTTCATTCAGGACACCAACGGACAGGTTTTCAACGCTATGCCCGCCGCGCTCGGCGTCTCCGCCGAAAAGGGATTCGACTTCAACTCCATCGCCGTCAACCGCATCCCCGGCGAAGCGGTCGGCGGACTGGCCAAACTGGTGAAAGGAAAAACCGAGCTGACGCTGAACGTCGAATATAACCAGCTTGATCCGCTGCTCCGCGCCACCGTCAGCCCGCAAGGCGACGTGCCGGATGCGCAGGGCTTTTCCATGTTCCCCGGCAACATCAACGTACTGGTCATCCGGATGGCTTCCTATGTGAAAATTCTGGAACGCACCCGCGGCATCATCGCCGAATTCGTCAACCCGAAGTACGCCGACGCAACCAAGACCGCCTTCAAGAGTCCGACCCGCCTCGAAACCATGATGCAGGATCTGCCGAAACTGTTCGGCCCGGACGAAAAAGTCGGCGTCACCATCTTCGACCGCCGCTGGTGTTTCTCGGCCAACAAAAACAACATCAAAGACGCCGCCGCCAAACACGCGGCGGGCGGACCGCCGGAATCCGGCGCTACCGCCGAGTCCGACTTTTACCTTGCGGGCCGCATGAAACTCGCCGCCGCCGGAGTGAAAGTAGAGACGGCGAAAGAAGCGCTCATTCTCGGCATACCGTTCACGCCCGGCCCGCGCGTTCTGCTGCGCCCGTCGTTCGCGCTGACGCTGGCCGAAGTCCGCGCAAAAATCAAAGGCGGGAAAATATCCGGCGACGCCACGCTCGTCCTCGACGGCAAAGATATCACGCTCGAAAACGTCGAAATCGCGGCGGGTTCAGCCCTCGTCATCAAAGCCTGTGATGGCGCGAAAGTGACCGTCAAAAATCTGAAGATTGAAAACGGCGGCTTCGAACTCGTTCCGCTCACCGCCGACGAACAGAACAGCACCGCCACACCGGAATACCTGCGCCTCCGCGGCTACCGCATCGTCAATCGTGGAGCGAAGGTTTGTGAGTTCAACAAGCCGGGAGAGTTCAGACTTTAGGCCTTAAACCGTGGGTCTTTAGTTTTGCTTTTTTGCTTCGAACCCAACCTTGGTCTCTACGTGTTGTGTAAAACCAAATTGCGCCAACTCCTCTGCAATTCGTTGCGACCAGCAGACCCCAATAACATTCAAAATAGACCACGGTGGATTATGGGAAAAATTCCCGTGATGGAGGTCTATGTCGGAGATTCGTGCAAGAAGCCAATCCTCCGGAGACGCCGCAACATCGAACTTAAATGAGGTAATACCATCCGAAGATGTCGCCTTACGTTGATCCCACAACTTCTTGATCACTAAATGGTTTTCTGCGGAGTCTACGACCCATACCGGTTCCTCAGCCGGAAGATCATGGAGTCGATTCCCAAATTGAGCATCAACCACAACAGTTACGCGATATGGATTCCTGTTCATCTTTACAGCGATGTTTTAGCAGGGAAGCGCGAAGAGAGCAACCGGCTTTACCAAGGTGGAGCGGGCGCTTCCGCCGTCGCCAAAGGCTTTGGCGAAACGCAGCCGCGCACGCTTAATTTTAAAACGCGCCGGGACGGGGCGTTCCACCTTGTAGCCGAGGTCCTCGACCTCGGTTCCGCTATCACGGATCGCGGCTACAATTCTCTGCGGCTTTGCGAGGAATGATTCTTTCAACGTTTGGAACCGGCGCGGTCACCAACAACGTCAGCATCTGTTTCAAGGCAGGCGGGACGCCTGCGATACGTACCGCCGCCGTCCCGGCGGCCTTGCACTCAATCGCGGCGGTACTGCTGAACCGTCTCGATCAGCGCCATGACGTTTTCGACCGGCGTGTCGGCCTGCGCGAAGTGGCAGGAGCACGGCAGGTAGCCGTCCGGGCCGAGCTCATTCAGACACGCCTGCGTTTCCGCGGCGACTTCTTCCGGTGTGCCGAACGGCAGAATTTTCTGGTTCTCCACGCCGCCGTGGAAAATCAGTTTGCCGCCGTATTTTGCTTTGAGCCCCTTGCAGTCCATTCCGGGGCAGACGTGCTGAATTGGGTTGAGCACATCAACTCCGGCGTCGATTAAGCGCTGAATCAACGGTTCCGATGCACCGTCGGTATGGAAAAATACTTTGGCACCGCAGGAGTGGGCCATGTCGCACCATTTCTTGAGGCGCGGAAAAATGAATTCGTCGAACGCTTCCGGCGACATCAGCAGGCTTTGCTGCGTGCCGATGTCGTCGCTGATAAAAAGCATGTCGATCGCACCGTCGGCGGCTTCGAGGAACCGGCGCGCCATCTCGCCCTGCGACCAGGCTATTTTATCGAGCGCGGCGTGGAGAAATTCAGGCTCGGCGACGGTGTCCATCAGCGCTTCCTGAAGCGAGCGCATCATGCAGTAAACTTCGAACAGCGAAATCCACGGGCCGAGGGTGACGAATTCCTTCGCCAGCTTTTTGGCTTCGGCGGCGGCGGTCGCATAGTCGAAGTCGTCGGGATGCGGCCACGGATAGGCTTCGAGCTGCTCAACGGAATCGAGTCCCAGCAGCGGGTTGAAACAGACCTCGCCGTAATGGGAGTCTGCGTTGGCGTCAACCTTCTTGAACTTAACGCCCCAGTGATTGACCTCCTGATGCTCATTCGGATCCTTGAGCACGACGCCTTTGTAGGGAATGCCGAGCCAGGCGATTTTATCAACGTCGAGCTTGCGGTAGATATCCAGCTCATCGGTGACGCCCAGTTTCTTTTTAAACTTTTCGATCAGCTCCGGCACCAGCCAGATATCGACCGGAACCCGATCCGGCTTTCCGCGATTCAGTACAGCCAAAACCCGTTCTCTTGCATTCATAAAGCCCCCGTTTTTATGAAAGATATACCGTTTAAATTGGCGTGTCTTTGTATATGTTTACTTCGTGCGCCGTGAAAATTTACAGCTGATCAAGGCTCCCGCCGTGAAGTCAAAGGCGGCGCACCGTCTGCAATCGTCCGGATTGGCGTTTGAATATTTTCCGAAGTTCACCCAGAAAACACACGATTTCCACACGCACCGCTTTGTCGAAATCCTGTTCGTTTTCAGCGGAACCTTCCGGCACGTCACCGCCGACCGGACCTATGATGAGTCGGCGGGCGGGCTGACCCTCCTCAACTACAGTCAGTTCCACACCCTGACCACTCCGGACGGGCCGGTGGAGCTGATGAATGTGTAC
The DNA here is from genome assembly GCA_041661845.1 of Kiritimatiellales bacterium. GTDB lineage: Bacteria > Verrucomicrobiota > Kiritimatiellia > Kiritimatiellales > Tichowtungiaceae > Tichowtungia. The sequence goes on from JBAZTQ010000012.1 coordinate 16,113, forward strand.
TGGGATCTAGCAAAGTACGCCCTGCCCGGTCTGCCGGAACCGCTGTCCGCCCGGCTACACGAACTGATTCCGATTCATCCGATGCTGGGCCACCGCCTCAACCGCGTCTTTCATCTGCAAATGAGCGATCCGGAAAAAACCGGCCAGCTGCTCCGGATGCTCCACAGCGAACAGCAGAGCAAATCCGCCGGAAGCGCGGCGGCCATTGACGCACTGTTCCTCTGTTTTCTGATCGAGCTCTGCCGCGCCGCGCCCGCAGTTCCGGAAAGTGCCGCAGAGGATTTCAATCCCCGCATGGAAAAAGTCCGGCGCTATCTGGACGGTCACTGTGCCGAACCGGTGCGGCTCGAACAGCTCTGCAAACTTTCCGGGCTGAAAGAAGCCAATCTCTGCCGGCAGTTTAAAAAATATACCGGACTCAGCACCGGCGACTACCTGAAACAGCGGCGGCTGGCGGCGGCCATGCAGAAACTGCGCGGCACCAATGAAAAAATTCTGACCGTCTGCCACGACTGCGGGTTTTCCGACATCGCCAACTTCAACCGCACTTTCCGCGCGGCGCTGGGAGTTACTCCATCCATCTACCGCAAAAACCGGTAGCCGACGAACAAACAGCACCGCCGATCTGGAAGAGTTCTATAGTATTTGATAAAAAGGGCTGCGGCCTTGCAGATAGAAACTTGAACGCGCCCCGAGGCCGCATTCCTCCCGCACTTCAACGGCTCGTTCGGAGAACTCGCCCTACCTGAACCAAACAAAGGTGGGGCGAGTTCTCCGAACGAGCCGTTCCCAATAGAAAGAATCAGGCCCAAAGATTCGCCGGATAGATACCGGCATCAACCAGCGCGCGGATACCGGCCACGACCTGCGGCTTGTCATCGGCGTAAGTGACGCCCATCCATTTTTCGTTGGTCGGCAGCACCGCCACTTCGGCTTCACCGCGATGGATCATCCCGTCCACGACATCCAGCAGATAAAATTCGCTTTTGGGTTCCGATCCTTTGCGCGCGAGGAAGTCAGCAAATCCTTTTTCGAGAAAGTCAAACAGCCGCGGCGTGAAGCCCCAGGTGTTCATGGAAACCAGGTCGTCGTCGGCCATTTCGCCGCTGTCACAGCGGATCACTCCATCCGGCTTGCGCTCGATGTTGAAACGCTCGACGATGTGGCGGAGTTTCCCGTTCTGCACATCGCACCAGCCGCGCGCCACGCCGCCGTGCGGGGACAGCGTATTTTTGATATAGAACCCGGCCATGCAGAAACCGGTGCTGTTCACATCCGCCGACTTCAACTGCTGCGCGATCACTTTCAAGGATTCCCGTCCGTAGAAATCGTCGGCATTGATGACGGCGAAAGCTTCATGAACCACCGGCTGCGCCATCAGCACAGCCTGTCCGGTGCCCCACGGTTTGGTGCGCCCCGCGGGAACGGAAACGCCCGCCGGAATTTTGTCCAGGGTTTGGAAAACATATTCGACTTTGATTTTTCCGTCGAGTTTACGTCCGATGACTTCCTTGAAGGCCTCTTCGATGTCGGGACGGATGATGAAAACGACTTTGCCGAAGCCGGACTGAATGGCGTCGTACACCGAATAGTCGAGGACGATTTCACCGGACGGGCCGACGGGGTCAATCTGTTTGAGTCCGCCGTAGCGGCTGCCGATTCCGGCGGCCATGATCACGAGAGTTGGTTTCATAGAATACTTCCAAGGATTAAAACGGCGGCGCTCAATGCACCGATCAGCCACGTCTGCGGATCGCGCGCGGCGAAGTCGAGCGGATCGTCGGAAAGTCTGCCGGAAAACGCCAGCCGCCAGATCCGGACAATCCAGTAGAGAAGAAGCGGACAGAGAAGCCAGAGCGCGGCGGGCCGGTTATAAAACTCCAGCACCTTCGGGCTGGTGATGTAGAAAGCCAGAACGGCAACCGAAAGAATTCCGCAGGCGAGACCGGAGCGGACAAGCCACGGCAGATGAACCGCGCGGTAGCCGCGGCCGCGCGCGCCGATTTTATCCGGCTGGGCCGTCAGCGCTTCGCGCAGCTCGGCGTAGCGCTTGACCAGCGCCAGACTGAGAAACACCGCCACGGAAAAGGCGATCAGCCAGCCGGACGTGGCGACACCATAGGCGGCGGTGCCGGCCCGAATACGGATGGTGTAAAGCCCGGCGAGCGTCAGCACATCCAGCAGCGCCAGCTGCTTGAGACGCCACGAGTAAAGCGTGGTAATCAGCAGGTAAACAAAAAGAATACCGGTGAATTCCGCCGGGAGCAGCTGCGCCGTGGCCAGCGACAGAAGGATCAGCACCGGAACCGCGCCAGCCGCAGCCAGCAGGCTCAGGTTCCCCGCCGCGAACGGACGGTTTTTTTTGCGCGGATGGTGCTGGTCGGCGTGCAGATCGAACAGGTCGTTGAAAATATAAATGGCCGAGGCCGCAAAACTGAAGGCGAAGAAGGCCAGCACCGCTTTGACGTAAAGAGCCGGAGTAGTCAGCTCGTGCGCCAGCAGCATCGGCAGAAAAACGAGAACGTTTTTTGTCCATTGGTGAACGCGCAAAGCCTTCAGCCAGGTTTTAAGTTTCGCCGGACGGTCTTCAAAAATCCGGGCGGAGCGGTTTTTGAGTGCGCGGCGCACCGGTGCGCAGGGATTGACGGCGATAATTCCGGCGGCGGCCTCCCATACCGGCAGGTCATCGGTGGCGTTCCCGGCATAATCAAATCCTTTAGCGCCGAAACGGGCGATCAGCGCGTCGCGCTTGCGGGCCGCTTTGAGGTTGATGATGCCGTCGCTGGCCATCACATCCGAAAAGAGACCGAGGTGCGCGGCAACCGCGCGGGCGGGCAGGACATTAGAAGCCGTCACCAGAATCAGCTCGCGGCCTTTGGCCTTTTCGCTTTTTAAAAAGGCGAGCAGACCGGGATGATAAGGAAGCGCTGAGGGATCGAGCCGGATTTCCTGAGCGATGCGCCGCTTGAAAGCGGCCAGCCCGCCGGACGCCCGGCGCGGAATGGAGAAGAGCGCGGCGGGTCGTGTGCGGATCAGCAATAGAAGTGCCTGCGCAAAGGTGTCGGTCTTCACCAGCGTTCCGTCGAGATCGACGCAGAGCGGACGCAGCGCGGTTGTGGATGTTTCAGCCATTGCGCGGGAGTATTCAGAAGAACGGAGGCAAGTTCAACCCCGTTTTATACCGCCTTTCTTTTGCATTGCAGTTGTTCTCTCTGATCTGTTCAATCGGCGGCTGATTTATGAATCCGCTCGAAAACATCCGTATTGTGCTGGTCGATCCCAGATACGCCGGGAATATCGGCTCCATCTGCCGCGTCATGATGAACATGGGCATCACCGATCTCGCGCTGGTCGCCCCCGGCGAACATCTCGACTGGACAGAGGCCCGCAAGCTGGCTTACAAGGCCGAAGATATGCTGGATCGGCTCAAAATTTTCCAAACGCTGGAAGAGGCGGTCGCTGACTGCACTGTCGTCGCCGGAACCAGCGCCCGCACCGGCTTTTACCGCGACCACGCCTATTTGCCGCGCGAACTCGCCCCCATTGTTCTCGACTCCGCCGCGCATCATAAAGCCGCGCTGGTTTTCGGACGCGAGGACAAAGGTCTGTTTAACGAAGAGATTGCCGTCTGCACCCACATCATCAACATTCCGTCGAGCGAACTCTACCGCTCGCTCAACCTCTCGCACGCCGTCATGGTCTGCTGCTACGAACTCTTCCTGCTGGCGAACAACCCGTCCTACGCGCCGCCGGAAGAATGCTCGCCGGAAGCCGACGGGAAACTCCGCGAGCGGCTCTACGAGGCGTGGAGCGGCATGATGCTTGAAACCGGATTCTGCGAGAAAGAAAAACTGGAGCACATGATGCTTGGCCTGCGCCGTATCTTCAGCCGCGGCAAGCTCACCGAAAACGACGCGAAAATCCTGCTCGGCCTCGCCAAACAGACGCGCTGGGTGGCAAAGGCGCTGCACCGGGGAAAAAAGCGGACATCCGGCGGAATTTAACGGTTCCGGTAAATTTTCCTGTCGCATGGAGGACTCCGCCGTCATTCGCCCGTCCATACCGGTTGACAAGGAAGTGCCGAACGTGATTACATCGTTTACTGACAAATACTATCATGTTTTGGGCGTATTGCTTTTGGAGCTGGCAAACTCCGGAAACCCGTGAACAGAACGAAGAAACAGATACATCATCAGAAAATCAGCGGACGGCGGTTTGAAAAGAGGACAGTTTAATGACAGCACAACCGGAATTAACGCAGGTGGAACGCGACAAACTCGAAATCAACCCGGACTTTGATTTTCGCGAGATTGCCAAGCGCCCGTTTGAGGATATTACCCCGAATGAACTGGCGATGTTCAAGTGGAGCGGTGTTTACCACCAGCTCCAGCCGAGCTTTTTTATGATCCGCGTCGTTACGCCCGGCGGACTGATGACGACGAAGCAGTTCAACCGCGCGGTTGATCTGGCCGAAGAACTGGCGCAAGGCGAACTGTGCATTACGACGCGCCAGACGCTTCAGTATCACTGGATCCGCAAAGAAGACATTTACAAAATCATCGAAGGCATGGCTGCGGTGGGCATCACCACCAAGAACGGCTGCGGCGACGTACCGCGCAATATTATCGGCTCGTCGCTGGCCGGCGTGTCGAAAGAACAGATCGGCGACTCGCACAAAATCATCCAAATGCTGGCGACCGACCACGAAATCCGGGATTTGCAGCGCAACCTTCCGCGCAAACATAAAATCAGCGTGGCCTTCGCCAACGAGGCGGGCGCGCAGACGCTGATGAACTGCCAAGGCTGGGTGCCGGTGAAACGCGGCGATACCGTCGGCTGGAAATTCCACGCCGGCGGAGGACTCGGTGCCCGCCCCTATCTGGCCAAAGTGATTTTCGACTGGGTGCCGGAAGAACTCGTGCTGGACGTGGCCCGCGCCACCGTGGAAGCGTTCCGCCGCCACGGCGACCGGCGCAACCGCGCCTTCTCCCGCCTGAAAATTGTCGTCGATAAGATGGGGCACAAAGGATTTGCGGAGGTCGTTTTGGGAATTCTGCGGGAACGCGACATCCAAGGGCTGGAAAAAATAGAAACAGCGGCCTCGCCGCTCCCGAACATCGGAAGAATGCTGCTGAACGGTCAGGAAGTCATTCCGCAGAAGCAGGCCGGACTGAGCGTTATGCGAATAATGATTCCGCGCTCAGAACTGAAAACCGCGCAATCCAGAATTATTTCGCGGCTGGCCGATGAACTCGGCGGCGGCAAGATCATGTTCACCAACCGGCAGAACATAGAACTGCACGACGTGCCGGACCGGAATGTCCCGGCTCTGCTGGACGCGCTGCACGCCGAAGGCTTCCGCACCAGCGGACACGAACACCTGCCGGATATTGTCGCCTGCGTCGGCACCACGATGTGCAAGATGGCGGTCTCCGATTCACCGGATGCCTACCGCCGTCTGTATGCCGCGCTGGCTCACGACGAAAAATACTGGAAGGCCGTCGGCCCGATCCGGATCAATATTACCGGCTGCCCGAACAACTGCGCGCACGCATGGATCGCCGACATCGGCCTGCGCGGCAGACGTACCCGCAGCGAAAGCGGCGGAAGCATCGAAGGCTATACCGTCTTCGTCGGCGGAAAACTGAGCGAAGCCGGGAAAATCGGCGAACCTCTTTTTGATGCCGATGCGGCGGAAATTGTGCCGGCGGTGAAAAAGATTCTGGACGCCTACCTGAAACACCGTAACAGTCAGAATGAACTCTTCACCGATTTCTGTGAACGGATCGGGATTGAAACATTCCGGGCGTTTATTACCAGCGAATGAATAAAATCTGCGAATAAATCTCCGGTATGCCGAAACATGAAACATATAACCCGGATCTGTTGCACCCCGAATTATCGCATCAGATTATCGGAGCGGCATTCGATGTTCATAATGAACTCGGACCGGGATGGGATGAACGGGACTACCACCGGGCCATGCTGAATGCCTTGCGAACAAGAGACCTGACCGCTGAAAGTCATTTGAGCAAACGGCTGATGCACAGGGACGAACCGGTTGATGAATTTGAACTGGATATTCTGGCGGGAAACCGGGTCATCCTCGAGTTCAAGCACATCCGGACCGGCTTTGCATCTCAGCATTACACACAACTGATCAATTATTTGAAATGCTGGGAAAAAGACCTCGGCATTCTCATTAATTTCGGCTTGGAACGTCTGTCTTACAAACGAGTGCCGCACACACCTGTCAGCGGGGAAATCTGCTTTGAGGGATACTGGGATTCCATTGAATTGCAAATGCCGGATATCGCTGAGAAAATCCGCGCATCCTGTAAAAATGTTCTGGCGTTGCACGGCCTTGGTTACGGCGCAGAATCCTCTAAAAAAATTCTGCTGAGAGAACTCACCGGGCAGAATCTGAACCCTCGAGCACCGGAAGCGGCACCGTCATTTAACGGAGTCGTTTTTGAACAGCGTGTTCTGGATTCCGTTCTTGTTGATAAAAACATTCTGCTTTCCGTAACTGCTTTTGAGGATACCACCGCCATGGAACTGGCCCGTCTGCGCAGCGGTATGAAGCATCTTTCTGTTCCTGCCGGAGTTTTGCTGAATTTCGGAAAATCAAAACTGACGTTACGAGGAGTTCTTCTCTGAATTCTCCATTCGTAGATTTTATTCATTCGCTGGAAAAACAGGAGACCCATGAAACAACTGCTAAATGAAGCCGGAGAACTGATCAAAGCGGGCTGCTGCGAAGAAGCGGTCGCCGTCCTCTGCCGCCTCGGACCGCCGGAAGGCGCGGAGATCTGCGAACTGATTGCCAAGGCCTACCGCGGACTCAACCGGACTCGCGGCGATGTGTACACGGCGAAGGTTTTCGCTGAACAGGCGATGGCGTACGGCAGCGCCGATCCGGAAATGCAGGAGATTATTGCGAGCGCAGGACGGACGGATTCGCCGCTCAAGCATCCGCTCGCTCTGCCGGATTGCAAACTGGGCGGCTGGCAGGAAAAACGTCCGGAAGGCGACGCGCCCTACTCCTTCTGCGCGCTTTCAAAAACGTGCGGCAAAGCGGATGCCCCGAAAGATTTCCAATGGCTGGAAAAAAATATTCCGTGCCAGGAAGCCTGCCCGGCTTCGACGAATATTCCCGGCTACCTCGACGCCATCTATCGCGGCGAACATGACAAAGCGTACCGGATCAATCTGGAAGCCAACGTGTTTCCCGCCGTGCTGGGACGCGTCTGCGCCCGGCCGTGTGAAGCCGCCTGCCGCCACGGCTGGGACGGCCTCGGCAAACCGGTGGCGATCTGCTTTTCAAAACGCTCCGCCGCTGACTTCGGCGGACAGTCTCCAGTAGTGATGGATAAGTGGTTTCCGCCGAGCGGCAAAAAAGTCGCCGTGGTCGGCGCGGGTCCGGCCGGACTGGCGGCGGCGCGGCAGCTCGCGCTGCTCGGACATCAGGTGACGGTTTACGAAAAGCACAACAAGTCCGGCGGCATGATGAATCAGGGCATTCCGGTTTTCCGCCTGCCGCGTGAAATTATTGCCAAGGAAATTGCGCAGATCGAAGCGCTCGGCGTGAAGATCGTCTGCAATACGGAGATCGGAAAAACCGGCACGCTGAGTGCACTGGCGGAACAGAACGACGCCGTGATCCTCGCAGCCGGAACGCTGAAGCCGAACCTGCTCGACCTGCCGGGCAAAGAACTGGCGGGTATTCGCCACGGCCTGGAGTTTCTGCTGGAGGTCAACGAAACCGGCAAAGGCGATGTTGGAAAAACCGCAGTGGTCATCGGTGGCGGCTTCACCGCCATGGACTGCGCCCGCACGGCCAAACGGCTCGGTGCACAGGTTAAAGTCTGCTACCGCCGGACAGCGGCAGAAATGCTGGTAACGCCCGGCGAGCTGGAAGAGCTGGAACACGAAGGTATTCCGATGGAATACATGGTGGCCCCCAAGGCCTACACCGGTACCAACGGACGGTTAAAAACGATTCAATTTGTCCGCACCGAAATGGGCGCGCCCGACCAAAGCGGACGCCGCCGTCCGGTAGAAATTCCGGGCAGTGAATTTGAGCTGGCCGTCGATACGGTTCTGCTGGCAACCGGACAGTTTCCCGATACGTCGTGGCTCGATGAAACTCCCGGCACCGCCAAAGTTTTCTCCGCTGGCGATTTTAAAACCGGCGCGAGTTCGCTGATTCAGGCCATCGGCCACGCCAAGGAATGTGTACGCGATGTTGACCGGTTCCTGACCGGCGAAGTCCGGCTGAAAGATTACGCCGTGATCGAAGATGTCACCGCAACCGGCCGCATCCGCGAAATGGATTATGTCGATCAGCAGCCGATGCCCGGCGTAGAACTGGCGCGGCGCGACCTGACCACGGAAGTTGAAACCGGTTTCAGCAAAACAATCTCCGGCGACGAAGCGCAGCGCTGTTACCAGTGTCATTACAAGTTCGAGATCGATTCCGACAAGTGCATCTACTGCGACTGGTGCGTTAAAGCCAAGCCGCGCCCCGAGTGCATCCTGAAAATTAAGGAACTGCACCATGACGCGGAAGGGTGTGTCACCGGCTGGACGCTCGTGCAAAAAGCCGACGACGTTCATCTGATCTGGATTAATCAGGACGACTGTATCCGCTGCGGTGCCTGCGTTTCCGCCTGCCCGGTGGACGCCATCAGCATCCAGAAAGTGTCGTTGAAAACCTGCTCACCGGCAGAGTAGCGCACCGTCGTTCTTCTGTAGCCGGGGCCGATGGCCCCGGAAAAATTGGGAATAAAGAAGCGCGGCCACCGTCCGCACCCACAGTAAAGACAGATTTCTGACACCCGCTGCCGGCCATCCGGCACTTGCTCAACAAAAAGCAAAAAGGTCATCCGAAAAGGTTAAAAGACAGACACGACACCCTCCTCAGAACTTTTCTCTTGAGCTACTCCGCTTTGCGGTATACCGTTTCGCAGAGTACTGGAGAACGGCATGGACTCGTGGATTACACAACTTCGAAAAGGACTGATTGAACTCTGTGTCCTCAACCTGCTCGAGCAGGGTGAAAGTTACGGCTACGAAATACTTCAAGCCCTGCAGAAAATCGAAGAACTGGTCGTCACCGACAGCACGGTTTACCCCATCCTCAGCCGGCTCCGCAAAGACGGCTGCCTAAAGGTGCAAGTCAAGCCCTCTTCCTCCGGCCCGCCGCGGCGCTATTTTTCACTGACCACACTGGGTCGTCAGCGCGCCCGGGAAATGAATCTGTACTGGGATAACCTGCAAACGGCCATCGCCCGACTGAAATCCGGAAAAGACGGAGAAACAAAATGAATCTGCCAAAAGAATTAACAGTGCGCATCGCTGATCATCTTTCCGACGTTCGGAAAAATCTAGTCGGCCTTCAGCCGGATGAACGGCAGGAAATTCTTCAATCCGTCGAGGCGCACATTTACGATGCACTTCAAAGCAAAGGCGGCGGAGAGCCATCAGCCGCCCTGCTCGAAGCGGTCCTCGCCGAAATGGATCCGCCGGAATCATATAGCCAGCAGTTCTCAGGTGCTTCGGTTTCACAGCCGGAATTCCGCCGCTGGTGGAAACAGTGGTGGGTACAGCTTGCCGCCAGCGTTGTCATCGCGTTACTCATACGCACGTTTTTCGTGCAATCGTTCAGGATCGCAACCGATGCTGCCGCACCGGAATTACCACGCGGCAGCCGCGTTATGGTCTGGAAACTCCCGCGCAGCTTTGCTGCCGGCGATCTCATCACCTACAAACTCAAAGGTCACGTAAATGTCGGGCGCATCATGCGCATCGAAAACGGAATCCCGCAGGTAAACCGAAACGGGGAACCCGATGCGGCGGTACCGCACGACGTTATCATCGGCAAAGTGTTCAGCGTCTTCTGGCGCGCACCAAATCGTGTTTCATCCGTTGAGGAACAGTCCGGTACGATCCCCGACGGCTTCAATCCCACCGGCCGCTGGTTAAGCGTCGACTTTGTCGCTTCCACTGAACAATTCGACCCGCAGATTAAAACCTGCACTAACGATCTCCCTTTGAAAGAAATCACTTTTCTGCCCGCAGGAAAAACGGATCAGCCGTGGTGGACATGGAAACCGGGGCACCTGTTTCATTCCGGCGACAACACCGACGCAAAATTCTTCATCAAGAAAATTTCCGGAGAGGACTGTCTATTTTTGGAATGGATATCGGGCGATGTAACCAAAAAAGGACTTCCGCCAAAATATTACGTTTTTAAAAGAGCTTCTGCAGAAGCTCAACAACAAGCCGGAACGGAAAATGCCGACAGACTGAAAGGAACAACGATGAACCGACCACTAACACTTGCCGCTGTATCAATCTTGGCCGCAACAAATATTCTTGCAGAAGTGACCCCGGCAGATTTCCATTTACAAGAGGCTATCGACAGTGCTTCACCGGGCGATACGATTATCGTTCCCCCCGGAACCTATACCCAGCCGGTAATCATTCGTCAAAAAATCACTCTCGATGGACGGGGTGTCACATTTAAAGTGGTCGCAAACCAGCCCGCTATTCAGATTGATACATCGAGACCGGTTTCCCTGAAAAATCTGGAAATCCAATATCAGTCTAAATCCAAACCGCAAAAAGGAGAGTTCCCCTATGCAGTTTACACCAGCGGCGGCGACCTTTTGATCGAGGACTGTATTTTTAAAGGATCGGGAAATTCTGAGACAACTCCCTGTGCCGTGCTTGCTACAGAAAAAAGTGTCTTGCGCCTCAAAAGCAGCCGGTTCGACGGGTTCGACTACACCATTCAACTCTGGAATGGATCAGAAGGAACCGTCGAAAATTGTTTGATTATAAACCCCGGACATTGCGGCATAACCGTTGGGGAAAACTCCTCGGCAACCCTGAAACAAAACATCGTAAGCGGCTCGCTCTACCACGGTATCCGCTGCACCGGCGGAAAAATCATTGCAGACTCCAATCTGGTCATAGGTAACAAAAACAGGGGATTCTACATCGGTAACAAGTCGGCGGTCGGGACGCTGTCAAACAACCTGATTATTGATAACGGCGTTGGAATCGATGTATTTGCCAACTCCAAGCTGAACATCGCAAACAATCTGATTCTTCGCTCCAGCTACGCCGGATTATCTCTCATCGATACCGCAAGTCTCACTGTTGAAAACAATGTGATCGTGAATAACGAAAGAGGCCTCGTCGGTTTCTCCGCCGAAAAGGGCCGGGATCCATCCATTAATCTACGAGGAGAAAATCTGATCTATGGCAACACCGTGCAGGCGGAAAAAATCAAACTTTCCTCAAAAACTATCGAAAGCGATCCGCAATTTGCGGATGCCGGTTCCGGCCTGTTTGCTACATCGGCAAGCGATGCAAAGGGAATGGGCCTTAGCGACCCAACCGATATGCAGGTACTTTGGAAAAAGTGGCAGGCGGCTACAGGTCATTAAAAAATAGGGATATGAGTACTGTTAAATGCAGTACTCGATGATGACCTGAGCGCGGGTGAGTTCGCGCACAACGGACTGTACCGCTTCCGCCGGCGAAACATCCGGCTCAATTACCAGATCGACCGGATAATTTTTAAACGGATTCCCGCCGACGCTGGGCTCATCACGGCAAGTCGCACTCTGGATTACACCTCAATCTTGGCTGTCTTACATGTAAAATTCGTTTGAATAAGACGAAAAACGCATATATATTCAGGCCATCTTAACCGTACTGAAGGATCCGAATGCTGCCTCGCAATATCAAAGATAAGATTAACCGCAGTCTGGAAAGCTTTCCGGTCGTTGTATTGATCGGTTCCCGGCAGAGCGGCAAGACGACGCTGGCGCGCAAGGTCAGGCCGGATTGGCGGTATTTCGATCTCGAAAAAGGAAGCGACCTCGATTTTATCACCCGGGATTTTGATTTCTTTTTTAAACAGTATCCGGAAGCTCTGATTATTGATGAAGCACAGGCCTCGCCGGATCTTTTCCGGGAACTCCGGGGAGTGATCGATACTGATCGCGCCCGAAAAGGACGCTTTCTGCTCACGGGTTCGAGTTCGCCGGAACTGGCAAAAAATATAGCTGAAAGCCTCGCCGGACGGGTAGCCGTTGTTGAAATCGGAACGCTCAAGATGAATGAGCGCTACCGGCAACCGCTGCCTCCGGTTTATTCCATTCTCAACGGGAGTCCGACAGAGAAATATCTTGAAGAACTGCAAAGGATTCCGCTGACGCTGGATACCGCTCAAGTCATGAATCACTTCCTTAAAGGCGGCTATCCAGAACCGGCCGTGGAAGACAGCGATGCGTTTCGTGCGGAATGGATGACCAACTATCAGCAAACCTACATTCAACGGGATGTCCGCCGGCTTTTTCCCGGACTGAACACCGAAAACTACCGCCGATTCATCACCATGCTTTCGGAACTCTCCGGCACCATCCTCAACCGCTCTGAAATCGGCCGGTCGCTCAATGCCAGCGAAGCGGCTGTCCGCGATTATCTGGATATTGCACAGGGCACTTTTATCTGGCGCACCCTGCCGAGTCTTGAACGAACCGTCAGCAAATCCGTAGTCAAAATGCCGCGCGGATACCTGCGCGACAGCGGGCTGCTGCACCATCTGCTCAACATCCGCCAAACGGAGCAGATATACACCCGTTCCGGAACCGGAGCTGCCTTTGAAGGGTTCATGATCGAAGAAATAATTCAAGGGCTGAGCGCAGTGGAAACCGCCCCATGGAGCTTCAATTTTTACCGTACACGCGGCGGTGCTGAAGTCGATCTGATTATGACCTCTCCGCTCGGTATCCGCATCCCTGTTGAAATAAAATTCGGAGCAACGACCCGACGCGACGACCTGCGCTCGCTGATCGGATTCATCGAGCAGGAAAAGTGTCCCTGCGGCATCGTCATCAACAATGCCGACGAGATCCGCCTGCTGACAGAACAGATCATCCAGCTGCCTGCCGGATGCTTTTAATCCGCAGGATACTTAAATGCAGTACTCGATGATGACCTGCGCTCGGGTGATACCAATTTCGCATGACTTTCGGTTTTTATTACCGCGCCCGCCGGGCGCGGCTACAGCAACTGTAGGTGCGGGCGGTGACCGCGCCCCGTACCGAATATCATGCGATTTTGGTATGAGTTCGCGCACAACAGACTGCACGGCTTCCGCCGGCGAAACATCCGGCTCAATCACCAGATCGACCGGATAATTTTTGAACGGATTCCCGCCGATGCTGACGACGCATCGGTCATGATGCGCGCCGGTTCGCCGACGCGGCGGAACTCGAGCGGCTGCGGGCAGAAAAATAAAGGTCTATTGGCCTGACCCTTTTCTGTTTTTCACGGCATCAACCGGGAGCGGACCGGTAAGCGGATACGGCTCCTCAAATACTTTCTGCGCGTCACCCTGTTCCGCCATCCAGCGGTCGAGCATGCCGCTCATCTGTTTCATCTGCGCCTGAAGTTCGGGATTTCCCGCGAGATTGTTCTGCTCGGCTGGATCTTTTTCCAAATCGTAAAACTCTTCCGCCGGACGCTGATAATATTTGGCGATGATGGCGGCGGCGGCAGAATCGGTTTTTGCAACGGCATCCCACGAATCCCAATAGGCTCCTGCGCCGTCCTTGCGCTGAATGTCGGAGTGATTAGAGTGGCAGCAGTCCGGACGAAGATTGCGGACATATTTATAGCGTTCTGTCCGGACGGCGCGAATCGGATAGACGTTCATATTTGAATCGCCGCTGTGCGTGGTGCAGATCACATCCCGGTGGTGATTTGTTTTACCGAGCAGTACGCCGGCGAATGAACGCCCATCAATTCCATCCGGTGCCGACCCGCCGGTCAGCTCAATCAGCGTCGGCATCAGGTCGATCCAGCTGACCATGGCGTCGGTGCGCACGCCGGCTTTGACATGGCCGGGCCAGCGGACAATCAGCGGAACACGAATACCGGCATCGTACAAATTCCATTTGCCGAACGGCCACTGCGCCCCGTGGTCAGCGCTGTAAACGAAGATGCAGTCGTTGGTGCCGAACGCCGTGCGCGCCAGATTGTCGACTTCGGCCATCGCGGCATCCATGCCGGTAACGTCGGTCAAATAACGGGCCCGATGCTCGCGGGTTTCGGGCGTATCGATGAAGTAAGACGGCAATACCACCTTGGCCGGATCATACATCATTTGCTTCGTCCAAGGCACATGCGGACGGCGGTCACCGACCATCAGACAGAGCGGCTTGTTTGAAGTGCGGCCGTCCAGAAATTTTTTAACCCGCATCGCCAATCCGGCATGGGAATTATCGTTGTATTGATCAAATCCGCACAGATTCGATTGCTTGCCATGAGCAACTTTACCGAACGCCGCCACTTCGTAGCCGTTGGCCTGTAAGCATCGCACCATGGTAACGGTCTCCGGACGCGGCATGGTGTGGTTGGCTTCGGCTCCGTTACGCGCAGGCATCAGCCCGGTCAACAGCGCGGCGCGGCTTGGAGCACAGGCGGGAGAAGCAATAAACGCGTTGTCGAAAACCATCCCCTCAGAAGCCAGCTTTCCCATGAAAGGTGTCCGCACATCCGTCGCACCATATACCGTACTGTCTTTCTGCCCGTGATCGTCCGCCAGAAAAACTACAATATTGGGTTTCGTCTGCGCGGCGGCGGCCGCGACCCCGCAGGATAAAACAGTAAGAATGGATTTTGTTCTCATTGTTCCGCTCCAACTGACGGAAGTGATTTGCGCCAGTTCAGCGCCGTTTCTTTCAGCTTTCCGGCGCGTTCCGGATATAGTTCAGCAACATTTTTTGTCTCCAGCGGATCGGCGGCGAGATCGAACAGCTCCGTACCGCTGCCGTCGGCGTTCACCAGCAGCTTCCAGCGACCGTCGCGCACAGCGACGTTGGGCGATTTATCGCCGGGATCATGCGGATAGATGTATCCTTTTGCATTACGTCCGTACTCCCAGAAAAGCAGCTTGGTGCGGGATTCATTTCCGCCCAGCCAAACGCCGCTCATATCCATGCCGTCAAACGCGGCTTGTTCCGGCGGCTTCACACCAGCCAGCGCGCAGACGGTCGGGAAATAATCCACACTGGAAAGCACCGATGTGTCGTTCACTTTGCCGACAGGTACTTTGCCCGTCCACCGAACAATAAACGGCTCACAGGTTCCGCCTTCATACAAACTCTTCTTCATACCGCGCATGCCCAGCGTGCGCGCATGATCGAACGAAGGATCGGGGCCGTTGTCCGCCGTAAAAATAACAATGGTGTTGGTGTCCAGACCCATTTCGCGCAAGGCATCCATGAACCGTCCGATCTGCCGGTCATATTCATTGAGTACAGCACGGAAATTCTGCTGCGGCGGCGGAAGTCCCGGCGTTGCCGTTCTGGCAAGAGCCTCCCGGCCCGGCGTGTGCGGCGTATGTACATCCTGCGGCCACAGTTCCAGATAGAACGGCTGGTCTTTGTGCCGCTGAATAAAATCGACACTGCGATCCACCCAGTACTTCGTGAAATCATAACGGTAGTATTCTTTCCCGTCCTCCGAATTGAGCGTCGGCTTTTTCGCGTTGCCGGAATCTTCAAAGCGCGGACCGATGCCTTCGCAGTTGAGGTGGTATTCATCATACCCGTAGGCAGACGGTTGCGGCGCATTCTGCACATCGCGTCCGCCGCCCATGTGCCACTTGCCGAAATGACCGGTGACGTAACCCGCCTGTTTCAGCGTCCGCGCCAGAGTCGGCGTTGCCGGATCGAGCCAGTCCACCTGTTCGCATTCACGGTTGCCCGATCTTGAGTGCAGATAGCTGTTGATCCGCTGCCGCGCAGGAAACTGCCCGGTAGTAAAAGCAGCGCGCGACGGCGAGCAGATCGGCGAAGCGACATGGAACTGTGTAAACCGCGTCCCTTCGGAGGCCAGCCGGTCGATGTTAGGTGTATCGCCCTGTTTGCCGCCATAGGCGCTCACATCGCCGCAACCCATGTCGTCGGTGAGGATGAAAATGACATTGGGCCGCTGAGCCGCCGCCGGTTCAGCGGCAGAACTCAGGCCGGCCAATGCCAGCAGTTGAAAGACATTTTTTCTTTTCATATCGCATCTCCAAATCGCCGGCTGTTAATAGCGGATTCGTATCACGTTCATTCCGGTTTTCCGGAGCCACAGATGGAATACCTGATCCGTTTCCGTCTTTGAATAATCCGCCATGTCAAAATTTTTGAAAGTCAGCGTATCACGGGTTGCCGCTTCATACCGGTTCCAGTTGGTTTCCACCATCTTCCACCCGGCCGTCCGGTCAAGCGCCATTTCCTGAACCCGGCCCAGTGTATACGGATGGTCGGCGTACACGGTCAGCAGATTCCCGTCCGCCGCCAGATCTTCGCGGATTTTGTTATGCACAGACCCCTCATCATCAAACAACAGCTGGTCGATCACGGCACCGGGGGGAATCTCTTTGATCGCTCTCGGCAGGGAAATGTCCACCCGGTTGGTTTCCTGCAAGGTGCGGTTTGTGTTGAAGGATGAGGTGACTAAATAAATTTCATGATCGTCAACCGCCGCCATGCTGTTAAAGAAGGTTCCGTCGGGTTCTCCTGCCGGAGCATTAAGGATGTAGAGATTTTTGTTCTGCAGATGATCGAACAGATTATAAAGCCATCCTTCACCGGTCATCAGGTAGAGATCCCCGGACGGGAGATTGCACCGGTCCAGCGACGACCAGTGCCAGGAGGCATCCAGCAGTCCCCGCTCCTGCATGCCCAGCAGGAAAACGAACGCCCAGGCCGCGCCGCGCGCACCCGTCTCGGCGGTATCCGCGCCGAATTCATTTTTCTGCCAGTGAAACTGGTGTATCTCGAAATTCAGATCTTCGCGGCGCAGACCGGCGTTACGGTTGACCAGACAGTCGAAGGTCCAGACCGCGTTGGTCAGCCGGTCTCTGGGGTCGATCTCGCCCGCCCCCAGACAGTGCGACGAGCGCGCAAAACCGCAGACCGGCGTTCCGATCTGGCCGGTGGCATAGTTGGTTCCGCTCATGCAGTGATCAATCAGCGCATAGTAGCTGACGTTCCCCTGATTAAACGATCCGCCGATTTCCGCCGGCATTACATACGCGTCCGGGAAAACCGACCGGATGCCGGACACCGCGTAATCGTAATACTTGAAGTAATCCTCCTGCGTACCCGCAAACGAATTGGTGGAATTATATTCCGTGCCCATCTTGAACCGGATCTTCGCAGCATTGGTGTAATTCAGCGAAAGCTGAATGCAGAGATCTTTCACAAAGCGTCCCCACTCCTGCCAGTTGCGCGGCGGCGCTTTATCGCCGTTGCTTCCTTCAGAATAATAGGCCGCCATGTCCCACGGAATATTATCCAGCACGATCATGACATCTTCCGGACTGTATCCGTTGGTCAGGTATTGCTGTATCCGTCCGGGAACGAGATCCCAGCGGTACTGGATTTCGCCGGCAGAGTTCGTACAGGCAAGATCATTGGTTTTCGAAGACGTGTCCTGCGCAAATCCGCCCAGATAGCGGGTGATGCTGAAGCGGTCGACCAGAGGAACTTCCATCGGACTCCCGTTGGTGACAAAAGACAGATCGCACCCGTGCGTCAGATAATCCGGGAAGCTGATCAAATTCAAACCGTTCGCAACCAGATGCCCCTGCAATTGTGTGTTGCGGTAGAACGGCGTCGCCCGGCCCAGTGCCTGAACCGGCAGCATTCCGACATCAAGCACCAGATCCTGATTGCCGTCAGCAGTACGCAGCGTCCATCTGGCGTAGTTGCCGCCCAGCACAACAAAGTGACTGTTCCTGAACGACCCTTCACCCGACTGCGCGCCGCCGCCGGTATTCAGCCAGTCTGTCAGCGCGCCCTGCAAAACCAGATTCGTGCTGCCGCTGTCGATCAGCGTGTAGCTTCCCGGCGTATTAAGACCGGACAAATCCACCACCACACGTCCGGCCAGCCTGTTTGCCGCTCCGGCGTCCGTCCGGGTAGTCCGCAGCGCGCGCACAGAGTTTGTGCCGAATAAATAAACCAGCGTGCCGTTACTGCAAATATTCACCGAGCTCTGCTGGAACACGGTCGCGCCCGCCTCGACAACCACTCTTCCGTACATACCGGACAAATCCCCGCCGATGCTCAGTGCGCCGGAATTCAGGTTCAGGTTCGTCAGGGCACCGCCGGCACTCAGCGTGAGCATACCGTCAAACGCGGCGTTATCCGGGTTTCCCGCGGCGACAGAAAATGCTCTCATGCAGCCGTTGGATCTGATTTTCATATACGAACAGCCCTGACCGTATAAGGCTTGCGAGCAGACCCTGAGATCTTTAACCGTGACGCTGTTAACGAGCAGCGCCGGGCTTCCTGCGGTCGTGGCAACCCCGTTCAGATTGGTCACGGCGATATACACTGTGTCGTTCGAGTTCGGCAAAGCCGTCCAGTTGCCTGCCGTCGAAAACTTCTTATCAATCCCGGAAGCTCCCGTGAATACAACCCCTTCACCCGGCGCGTTCGACGACAGACCCAGCAGCTCGAAGATCATGGCATCGCATGTCATGACGCTTAGCACGATCTGTGCTGCAATGATCAGCCATTCCTTTGTTTTCATCGCGCTTTATCTGTACCGGAACCTGATTTACTTCTCAACAACTAATCCTGCATCCATGTACTGCCCGCCGATTGTCTGTTGACAGTGAATGGCAATCGTCAGCGGCCCCGGCTTCAGCGCGGCGGCGGCCTCCGGAGCAACCGGAACATCAACGTAGTCGGTACTGAAACCGGTAAAAGATGCCGCCGGTTTTCCATTGAGATATATCTCGGCATCTTCGTCATGGTAAACGCGCAGTTTCACCTGCGCGCCTTTGAGGTCGGGCAGCGTCACCGTGCGGCGCATCCAGATATCGGAAGTTTTCCATTCCGTATTAATCACCGCTCCCGGCGGTCCTTTTTTCCCGAAACCGGACAGCCCCTGCTCCCAGGATGAATCATCGAAGGACGGCGCAAACCAGCCGTCCGCCGGTTTGTTCAGCGTAAACTTCCATTGGGTTTTCTCTTCCTTGGCCGTCGGCTGCACACTTCCTGATTTCGCCGTTGTGCCCGGCATCGGCGCATAACCGGAAGCCTTCGTCACGTCGCGTGCGGCCCATTTCGCCCAGACGGCTTTATCGTAGAGCATCTGGAGGAAAACCGCGCCGACGACCGGACGCGCTGTGAAACGGCGGCGGCGGGCGTCCGAAGTGAAATACCAGTCGGTCATCGGAATGCGGTCGGGCGTGTCGTTGAGGAAGTCGAAAACCGGATTGACCAGCGCTTCGAAATCGGACCGGTTCCGCGTCAGCGTGGCGCTCCACAGCGTCCAGTCCAGCTTGGTGTAATCCGAACGGCAGTCGAGCGGCAGTCCGTACCGGTTCTGTATTTTCCGGTAATAGGCCGTTTCGGTTTCCGCGACTTCGCGGGGGAAAAGATCGAGTCCGAGCACGCGGTCCCAGACCAGATTATATTTCTGGCTCCAGGTTCCCGGCTTGTCGAAGGCCAGCCGGAAGTGGTCGCCGTCACGCGCCTCCTGCACCCAGCGGGCGGCGAACTCTTTCGCCGCACTGCGATATTCCGCCGCTTTGGCGGTGTCGCCGCGCATGTCGCAAAGTTTGGCAAACGCGCCGAGCCCGCAGATGGCCTTCGCACTCAGGTTCACGTTGTGCGCAAGGTGGCCGGAGAAGTCGTCGCTGCAAAGCTGTTCGCCCGGATCAAACCCGTCGTCCTTCAGATAGGCTGCCCACCGTTCAAGCTGCGGCCAGTAGAGTCCCGCAAAATCCGCATTCCCTTCCATCTGCGCAACGGCGGCCATGAGAATCAGCAGGTTGCCGGACTCTTCAACCGGCATCTGTTTTTCTTCCGAGGTCTCGCCGCCGCCGTAGCGCTGTCCGTTCGCGTGCGGATAGCGGCCCAAGTCGTGCGGCGCATATGCAAATTTCCAGCGCGGAGAGGCGGCATAATTCATAAACGGCACCAGAAACGATTTGGCGACGGACGGCCCGAAGAGCAGGAACTGCGGTGCCATCGGATAAAACACATCGGAAGTGGCGATGCATCCGTTGGAGTGGTTTTCTTTGCAAAACGAAAGCGGCTGGCCGTTCGCATCGGCAACAAACTTGCCGGCGGCAAAGCACTGGCGGTAAGCCAGCGCACAGAGCAGCGCATACTTTTCTCCGCCCGCCTTGCGCAAATCATTCATCAGTTCATCGTCGAACTTCGCGCAGCGTTTCATCAGCGCATCATATTCGTTTGCCGATGCGTTCAGCAGATCGATCGCTTCCCATCCGCCGCGCCGCCAGTACGGACGCAGATTCTGTTTCATATACTGAATCGAATAGAGATCGTCATAGGCAATCATCAGCCAGCGGGAAACCGGTTTCGGGCCGACGGCCCCGCAGTCCAGAACCAGCGCCGCCGCGACGGCGTCTCCTTCGACCGACGGAAGATCCGGTTCGGGCGGCATCGTCCCGCCGTCGGCAAAAGCGCGCTGGACCGTTCCGGCTTCAGCCAGAGCGGTGGATGCAACGGAAGCTTTCGGAGCAGACACATACAGCCAGCCCCAGTCGATGCGGATGTCGTCGCCGTTTTTCTCCAGCACCGGCTGTTTGTCAGAACCCATCTTCAGCACGGAGAGATCTTTGGACGATTCATCGGCCCAGACCGCCCGCTGCATGGTGACATCCCGCGGCTCGTTGATGGTCAGCTCGCTGCAGGCATCAAAATAGATTTGAACCTTGTGTTCTTTTTTGTCGAGCGCGCGAACGTCATACGTCAGATACGTCACCGGACGGGAGAGAAGCGCGATGTCGTCCGGCAGCGCCGGCGTGGTGAACGTCAGAGTTACAGCCAGATTTCCGCCTTCAAATGTGCAGATGGTTCGCGTCGGCAGAACCGTCACGCTTTTCTGCTCCAGCGCCGGAACGCTGCGGGGCGCGGTTCCCATCAAGCGGAAAGTTTTTCCGTCCACGCGGACCAGACTGGTCAGCCGGTGCCTCCGTCCGGTCCAGTGCGTTGTATCAACGTCTGTCAGCTTGTCTCCCTGCGACCAGATGCTGAAATACGGGTCGCAGGCCACCAGCGGCACCGCCGGCGGAACGAGCTTCGGTTCCGCCGCGTGTACACTCAACACAAGACCCAGAGCGATCCATTGTATAAGAATTTTTTTCATCTTTATTTTATTCCTGATTTTTCGTTTTTGTCGAAAGGGCCGGCACCGTATCGGCAGGGCCGCCGTAGCCGTCATGCGGTGTGGCACGGAAGTGTGCGTCGCCGAAATTGCGCCGGGCCGCCGGAAGAACATTCGCGTGTTCAGCCCAGTCGTGCCAGAGCTTCGCCATAGTCTCCACCCGCTCCGGCTGTGCAGCGGCCAGATTATTCTGTTCGGTGCGATCCGACTTTATGTTGTAAAGCTCCCAGACACCGTTCCACTGGAAACGAACCAGCTTCCAGTCGCCCTGCCGTACGGCGGCATTGCCCTCATGCTCCCAGAAAAGCGGAGCGTTGCGCTGAACAGGCTTGTTGGAAAACGCCGGAACCAGACTGCGTCCGTCCATCGGATGAATTGGATGGCCGTTGAATTCGGCAGGATATTGAGCCCCGGCGACATCCGCACAGGTGGCCATGATATCGATGAGATGGCCGGGCTGTGTGCGGAATTCGTTTTTGGCTTTGACGCCGTCCGGCCAGTGCACAATCAGCGGCGACGAGATGCCTCCTTCATGCTCAAAGTGCTTGTAGCGGCGGAACGGTGTGTTTTCCAGCGCCGCCCACGACTGACCGCACCAGACGGTTGAATTCGCAGCGCCGGGGTCTCCCGGCCCCTTCATAATGCCGTCCGGGCCGCCTTCGAAATTCCCTCCGTTGTCGCTCATGAACAGGATAAGGGTGCTGTCCAGCATTCCGCGTTCGGCCAGACCGGCCGTCAGTACTCCGATTTCTTTATCCATGTGATAAACGCAGGCGGCATAAATCGCCATGATATGATCGAACCGGTCTTTTTCATCAGCGGTCAGGCTGTCCCACGCCGCAACCTGCGGCGGACGCGGCGAAAGCGGCCAGGATTTATCCACGAGCCCGAGCTGGAGCTGCTTCCGGTAACGCGCTTCCCGGAGTTTATCCCAGCCCGCCATATATTTTCCGCGGAACTTCGCGATATCCTCCGCCGGAGCCTGCAACGGAAAATGCGGCGCGTTGTAGGCCAGATAAAGGAAGAACGGTTTTTTCGCCGCACGCGCTTCATCAATGAATTTGACGCCGTAATCCGTCCACAGGTCGGTGGTGTACCAATCCTTCGGCAGAGCCGGATCATCATTGGCCATCAAAACACCGTTGAGATAGAGATTCGCTTTTTCATCGCTGTAATAAAACCCGCCGGCCTCTGAATTCAGACTGCGGTCAAATCCGCGCTTCCAGGGCACAACGCCGCCGGTCCCCTGCTGGCCGACATGCCACTTGCCTGACATCGCTGTAAAATACCCGGCACTGCGCAGCACTTCGGCAATGGTCACGCAGTTGTCATTAAGATGTCCCAGATAACCCGGAAGCACCCGGCCGTTTTCCTTGCGCGCGCTGGTCATGGCTCCCATACCCGCTTCGTGTGAATAGAGTCCCGTCAGGATCGCGGCGCGCGACGGACAGCACCGCGATGTATTATAAAACTGTGTAAAACGCAATCCGTCCGCCGCCAGCGCATCGAGATTTGGCGTAGAGATTTCGCCGCCGTAGCAGCCGAGATCGGAAAAGCCCATGTCATCCGCCAGAATCACAATGATGTTCGGACGGGGCGGAACCGGTTTGTCCGGACTCTGGAAACCGAGCGCCGCGCTTTTTCCAGCCATTGGAAACACCAGCGCGGCTGCGCCAAGCCCGGCGCGTTTTAAAAATGTATGTCGATGGCCTGCTTTCATCTGCGCTCCTTTTTTATAAATCAAAAACCGGCATAAAAGGCGTCCGTGCGCGCCTTGTCCACCTTGAGCCGGCCGTCCACCCATTTCATGGCAACGATGGCGGGTTTTTCTTTCCACCCGCCTTTGTTGCATTTGTTCCGGGGGTTGTTGAAAACACAGGCCCACCAGTTGCCTTCATGATCTTTGAAGAAGTTGCCGTGTCCGCCGCCGGTAACGGGCGTGTAACGTTTGCCGTACGGGCCTTTGATGGAATCCGCCGACGCCGTGACCGGGTCGTAGCTGTATTGGTCGGACTTGTCCATGTAACTGCCTTGGGCATTGCTCCAATAGGTTTTTGCGAGATGGTATTTGCCGAACGCTTTGAAGAGGAACGCCCCCTCCGCGTATGCCTCTTTCGGATAGGAGGTTTCCTGCGGCTCCCAAGGCTCTTCTTCAAGGCCGGACAAATCGTCCTTGAGCCGGGCGATCTGCCCGCCCTGAAAGACGAAGTACATTGAGCCGTCGTCGTCCGCGAAGAAACCGGCGTCGATACGCGGAGTCAGCGGACGGGCCGGCTGAATGTCCATATACGGCCCTTCGGCTTTGCCGGAAATGCTCTTGAGCAGAAATGTGGCGCCTTTCATTTCATGGCCGAGCGGTTTGCTGCCGCCGGCGCGACCGACGTTATGATTCATGGAGCCGGCGATCACGAACGTGTTCAGCTTCGGAGCCCAGTGAATTTCGTTCGCCCATGCGCCGCGCCGCGCTCCCAGCCTGTCGCGCATTTCAAAGGTCAATTCCGCCGGCTCGACGAGCCGGCCCTGCCCGCTCTCGTTTTTCGGATAAACATAAAAAAACCGCTCCCAGCCTTCCGCCTTGTCCAGACTCCAAACCAGCCCGAGCGGCTCCCAGTGTTTCAGGTCTTTCGATTTCCAAACGTGGATGCCCATGTTCCAGTTCTGAAAACTGCCGCCGTCGTGCATGGTCGTGCCGGTCAGATAATAAAATCCGTCCGGCGCGGCGCAGATCTGCGTGTCGCGCACCGGCGTATCGAACAGCGGACGCACCGATTCCGGAATCCGGGTTTCCGGATCGCGGATATCCGCTGTTCCGTATTCCTGACCGGCGAA